>CAYZWG010000397.1:0-5495 GCA_964481605.1 uncultured Planctomycetaceae bacterium | reverse complement strand
ACGTCCGGATCTGTGGGAGCCCCGGGTGAGCAATCACCCGGGGCCACCCGGCCGGGACGAGGGGCTCCTGACCCCGCCGCTCGGGCCCACCCCGGGCCGGCAGCCCCAACCCCGCTGCCGCTTGACATCCCGCCCGGCCGGCCCGTACGATGCGGATCGTGGCCTCGCGCACGCGGCGACCCTGGCCGGCAGTCTCCCCCCAACTTGGCCCTTCCGCAACGTCTCCTCGCGTCGGTTTCCGCCTTTTCTTCGCCGTGGGCGGGTGAATCAATCGGCGTCGCGGTGGGTTCGTCCGACCGGCAAAAACGTGGGAAGGGTGACTGCCGTCGGTTGCGTAAACCCGACCAGCCTCCCTTCCGGTTTCGTCATGCCCCCACCTTCCCGGCAGAAATCGCTCTTCCCCTCCGGCCCGGAGCCCTCGCCCGGCCCTGGCGGCAGCGATCCCCCGCTGCCCCAGCCCGAGCCGATCGGCAGCCGTTCCAGCCCACCTCCCGACACGCTGGAAGGCAAGACGGTTTGGGTGATCGACGCCCATTCGCTCATCTACCAGGTGTTTCACGCCCTGCCCGAAATGACCAGCCCGCGAGGCGAGCCGGTGGGCGCCGTGTTCGGCTTCGCCCGCGATCTGTTTTTCCTCCTCGAACAGAAACAGCCGGACTATCTTTTCTGCGCGTTTGACCTGCCGGGCGGCACCTTTCGCCACGAACTCTATGAATCCTACAAGGCCAACCGCGCGGAGATGCCCGACGACCTGGTGCCGCAGATCGTCTCCATTCGGCGGATGCTTGCCGCCTTCGGCGTGCCGGCCCTGGGCTGCCCCTCGTTCGAGGCCGACGACGTGCTGGCCACCCTCGCCCGGCTCACCGACGAGCTGGGCGGAGACTGCTTCCTGGTGACCGGCGACAAGGATTGCCGCCAGCTCATCACCGACCGGGTGCGGCTCTACAACATTCGCAAGGACCAGTTGTTCGACCGCGAGGCACTCCAGCGGGAGTGGGGAATCGCCCCCCAGCAGGTGGTCGACTTCCAGGCCCTGGTCGGCGACTCGGTGGACAACGTGCCGGGCGTGCCGCTGATCGGGCCCAAGCTCGCCCGCGAGTTGCTGGGCAAGTACGACACGCTGGAAGCGGTGCTCGACCATGCCCACGAGGTCTCCGGCAAGCGGCGGAGCCAGAACCTGGTCGACTTCCGCCAACAGGCGCTGTTGAGTCGCGACCTGGTGCGGCTGGACACCCGCACCCCGGTTGCCGTCGACTGGCAGGGAGGCCGCGCCGGCCGCCTCGACCAGGGAGGGCTGGCCTCGCTGTTTCGCGAGTTCGGCTTTCGCAGCCTGGTCCGCAAGGTCGAGTCGACCGCCGTGGCCGCCGTGCCGCCGTCGGAGACCTTTGCCCAGGTCACCTACCACCTGGTCGATTCGCCCCAGGCGCTGGCCGACCTGGCGGCCGAGTTGGCCCGGCAGGAGCACATTGCGCTCGACACGGAGACCACGCATCTCTGGCCCCGCTGGGCCCAGCTTGTCGGCTACTCGTTTGCCTGGCGCGACGACGAGGCCTGGTACGTGCCCGTTCGGGCCCCCCAGGGCGACCCCTGCCTCGACCCGAAAGCCACGCTCGAAACCCTTCGGCCCGTGCTCGAAAACCCCCACATCGGCAAGGTCGGGCAGAATCTCAAATACGACATGATCGTACTCCGCGGGGCCGGCGCGCGGCTGGCCGGCGTCGAGTTCGACACGATGGTGGCCAGCTACCTGCTCGATGCCGGCAGCCGCAGCCACGGCCTCGACGAGCTGGCCCGCCGATACCTGGGCCACCAGACGGTCAAGATCAGCGAATTGATCGGCACCGGCAAGAGCCAGAAGCGGATGGACGAGGTGCCGGTTCGCCGGGTGGCCGATTATGCCGGCGAGGACGCCCTGGTGCCCTGGCGGCTCCGTCCCCTGCTGGATGCCAAGCTGCGAGAGGCCGGGTTGGATCGCCTTTTCGCCCAGGTCGAAATGCCCCTGGTCGAGGTGCTCGCGGAGCTGGAGTTCCGCGGCATTCGCGTCGACCTCCAGCGGCTCGACCAGTTGAGCGGCCGCCTCGGCCAGCGGCTGGCGGCGCTGGAAAAGGAAATCCACGAACTGGCCGGCCACGAGTTCAACATCGCCTCGCCCAAGCAGCTTCAGCGGGTTCTGTTCGAGGAACTCGGCCTGCCCGTGGTGAAGAAGACCAAGACCGGCCCCAGCACCGATATCGAGGTCTTGGAAGAGTTGGCCGGCCAGCATCCCCTGCCGGCCCGGATCATCGAGTACCGCCAGGTGGCCAAGTTGAAGGGGACCTACGTCGATGCCCTCCCCGAAATGGTCCATCCCCAGACCCAAAGGGTGCACGCCTCGTTCAACCAGGTGGTGGCGGCCACCGGCCGGCTCAGCTCCAGCGATCCCAACCTCCAGAATATCCCCGTCCGCACCGAGGCCGGCCGCGAGATTCGCTCGGCCTTCGTGCCCGGCCGGCCAGGGTGGATGCTCCTGGCCGCCGACTACTCCCAGATCGAGTTGCGGGTGCTGGCCCACTTTTCCGGCGACCAACACCTGGTCGAGGCCTTCGCCCGCGATGAAGACATCCACGCCCGCGTGGCCAGCCAGGTTTACGGCGTGGCCCTGGAGGACGTGACCGGCCCCATGCGCCGCAAGGCCAAGGCGGTCAATTTCGGCGTGATCTATGGCCAGTCGCCCTTCGGACTGGCGAAACAGTTGGGTATCAGCAAGAACGAGGCCGCCGAGTTTATCGACAACTACTTCAAGGGATATCCGGGCATTGAGCGGTTCCTGGAGCAAGTCCTGGTGGAATGCCGCACGAAGGGGTATGTTAATACGATCCTGGGACGGCGGCGAGCCATCAGCGGAATCCGCGCCGACCTCGACCGCCGCCGCAACCTCGCCGAGCGGACCGCCGTCAATACGGTCATCCAGGGCTCGGCCGCGGACCTCATCAAGGAGGCCATGATCGCGGTCCACCGTCGCCTCGTCTCCGGCAGGATGCCCGCCGGGATGCTCCTCCAAATCCACGACGAATTGGTCTTCGAGGTCGCGGAAGATCACCTCGATGAGCTGGCCGTCCTGGTCAGCGAGGAGATGGTCCAGACGCATCGGCTCTCCGTTCCGCTGAAGGTCGACGTGAAGGCAGGGCCCACCTGGGCCGACGTCAAACCCTGGCGTTCCGTGTAGCCGGGACCACTTCGCGTAGGGCCGGCTGTGCCGGCCGAGACCACTTCGCGTGGGGCCGGCCGAGACCACGATCCCGATGGATCCCCGGGAACCCAACTCATCGGGCGCAACCTTGAACACACCGAGAAAACCAGGCAAGATGCACGTGATCGGACTATTAGGCGGTGTGGCCGGCGGCAAGAGCTTTGTGGCCACCGAGTTCGCTCGCTTGGGGGCGGGCGTGTTCGACGCCGACGCCGCCGCTCACCAGGTCCTGCAACTGCCCCGCATTCGTGCCGCCGCCCGCCGCCGCTGGGGCGACACCATTTTCGCCCCCGACGGCCGGATCGATCGCCCACGGCTGGGCCGGATCGTCTTCGCCCAGAACCCGGCCGGAATCAAGGAACGCGAGTATTTGGAAACCTTGACCCATGCCGAAATCGCCGCCCGCCTGCGGCGCCAGGCGGAAGAAATGGCCCGCTCGGGCGTCCCCGCGGCGGTGCTCGACGTTCCCCTGCTGATTGAGGCTGCCTGGGACGCGAATTGTGATACACTGATCTATATCGACGCGCCCCGCTCCGTGCGGCTGGACCGCGCGAGAAAGCGGGGCTGGAGCGAAAACGACTTTCACGCCCGCGAACAGGCCCAAGCCTCGTTGGAATGGAAGCGAGATCGGGCCGACCGGGTGATTGACAATTCGGGCCGTGCCGATCAGACTCGCACACAGGTCGAGCAAATCTGGGCCGAGTTGATCGGGCCGGGTTCGCCCCCCTCCCACCCCTAGCGCTTATTCCCTACTGCTCATTTCACTGGTTTTTGACGCCTGCACCGCCAATCCACGCAGGGTTTCCAGCGGAAGCCCGGGTTTGCGGGATATGGCCCGGCCTCATGGCCGCTTGGCGGTGCTACCACCCATCAAAGGCTCGCCCGGGTAGCTGCGGGGCACGACCCCCCCTCCAGTGGGGATTTCCCCTGCCAGCCGCCCGCGGCCGGCTTCCTGCCCTTGCCGTCGGTTGATCTTGTCTGCCGTTTGGAAAAACCCCGATTCCCGCCTCCGGCGCCGTTCGCGTGCCGGAACCATCACCTTTTTAGGAGCACCGCGATCATGGCCCCTTCCCAGGACCGCAAGGCCGCTGCCCCACCCCGACAACCCCCCGCCGGCCAACCCGATCCCGCCCCGTCCACCGAGGAACTGATCCGGCGGCTGGAACAAACCGAGCCGATGTCGATCGCCGAGGAGATCGTTGTCGGCGCGGACCGCTACGTCGACGAGTCGACCAACGAGAAATACGAACAGATCAAGGCCGCCGGCGATACCCACATCGCCGAACTCCAAAAGCTCTCCATGGCCGAACTGATCGAAGAAGCCCGCCGCGGAAACCTCAGCGACTACGCCGGGATGAAAAGGCAGGACCTGATCTTCAAGATTCTCAAGGAGCGGGTAAAACTCAACGGGCTGATGTTCGGCGAGGGCACGCTGGAGATCCTCCCCGACGGCTTCGGCTTCTTGCGGAGCCCCGACTACCACTACCTTTCCTGTCCCGACGACATCTACGTTTCGCCCAGCCAGATTCGCCGCTTCGGCCTGAAAACCGGCGCCACCGTCTCCGGACAAATTCGCCCCCCCAAGGAAAACGAACGCTATTTTGCCCTCTTGCGCGTCGAGGCGATCAACCACCAGGACCCGGCCCTGTTGGCCCGGCGGGTCCCTTTCGACGATCTCACCCCGCTTCACCCGGACGAGCGAATCATTATGGAAGACCATAGCGGCGACGTGAACACCCGCGTGGTCGACCTGATCGTGCCGGTCGGGTTTGGCCAGCGGGGGCTGATCGTCAGCCCGCCGCGGGCTGGAAAGACCATCCTCATGCAAAAAATGGCCCGCGCGGCCTTGGCCAACTACCCCGATCTCTACGTCTTCATGCTGTTGATCGACGAACGGCCCGAGGAAGTCACCGACATGGAGCGGCAGGTCAAGGGACCCAACTGCGAGGTCATCAGCTCCACCTTCGACGAGCTTTCCTCGCGACACATCCAGGTCTCCGAGATGGTGCTGGAAAAGGCCAAGCGGATGGTCGAGGTCGGCCGCGACGTGATGATCTTCCTGGATTCGATCACCCGCTTGGCCAGGGCCTGGAACTCCGAGTGTCCGCCCTCGGGCAAGATTCTCTCCGGTGGCGTCGACGCCAACGCCCTGCAGCGGCCGAAACGCTTCTTCGGTGCCGCCCGCAAGGTCGAGGAGGGTGGCTCCCTGACCATCATCGCCACCGCCCTGATCGACACCGGTAGCCGCATGGACGAGGTGATTTTC
>CAYZWG010000396.1:1937-5497 GCA_964481605.1 uncultured Planctomycetaceae bacterium | reverse complement strand
AAGCCGCCACGACCTCTACTCGAACTCCAGCGAAAACAGCTTCGCCTTTTTCATGCGGAACCGCAGCACGATGGGAGCCCCGTGCGGGTAGCCCAGGTCGGCTTGGCCCTTCCAGGTCACCGGTTTTCGGTACTGGTCCCCACAGATCCCATCGCACTCCGCGAAGCCGCGCCCGGCGACACCTTCCACCTGGATGCGAATTTCACCCGCCCGCTTGGTCACCGCGTTCAGCAGCAGCTTTCGGCCCGGCGGCATGAAGGCCACCGTGGCAAACTCTCCCTCCTCCTCCGCCTCCAGCGCCACGATCCGGCCCTTCGGCCAGACGGCGTAGCCGGGCTGGAACTTCCACGCCCCGCGGGAATACTTGTGTGGCAGCGCGTAGCCGGTATAGGGCAGGGCGAAGCTTCCGTCCGGCAGTTCCACCAGGTTGGGGCCGGCAAAAATGCACCCCCCGTCCCATTTTCCGAACGTGGACGTCTCCAGCACCGGCCCCCCGGGCAAGTCGTGCCACACCCGCCCGTCGCTGCTGGAGAACATCATGATCGTGGTCGTGTCGTCGTCCGTATGCCAGATCGCGGGAAACATCACATGGTGATCCGGCGCGCCCGGAATGGTGGTCCGGCAATTCGTGTAGAGCACGTCCGCGGGCCGCATCCGGGGCGTGGGCTCCAGGATCTTCGTGGACACGGGAAAATTGCGGAAATCCGCGCTCTCGCTTCGCCCGATGCAACGACGCCCGATCCCCGTCCAGCAATGGCGAATGTCGGGCGGGAGGCGGTCGGTTCGCGGGCCCGCCGCCCACCAACGCGTATACATCACGTACTTGCCCAAAACCCGATCGTGGTAGGCGACGATCTGCGTGTCGCTGTATTCCACCACCAGCGGATGGGAAACCGCCGTCCAGTGGAGGCCGTCGGGCGAAAGGGCTCCCCGGATGCAACTGACCGTGCCCGCCTCTTTCAGCATGAGCAGCGCTCGGGGTTCCCAGGCATCCGGCTCGGGACGCCGCTGGCGGTAGGCGTCGAACTCTTCCCGGCTGATACTGCTTGCCACGACCGACTTGTATCGCTCCGGCTGGGGGGCGGAAGGATCAAGAAACACGGTGCCCAGGGAGAGGCCCAGCAGGTTGTTTTTCTTGTCGCCTTCGAACTCGACCAATCCCAATTCGGGCCGCTTCCAGTTCATCCCGTCTTGGGACTCGAAGTAGCACGGGTGGATATCCGGTGGCTGTCCCGGTTTCGAGACGTCGCAACTGCCCCAGCAACGATACCGGTCGCCGTCGCGAATCACCGTGCCGAAGGCGATTCCTTTGCGCTCCCAGGGCCGCTCCAATTCCAGAAGCGGGCCCACGTGTTTTGCCGGCTGAACCGCCAGGCGGATGCCCCGGGCGTGATCGAAGCTGCGAAAGCGGGCCTCCCAGGGGCCGAACGAGCCTTCCACCCGGGCGTTTTCGCCGCTGGGCGTGCGCCAGTCGGCGTCGACTCCCGGCCGAATATAGTACCAGTTGAGAAACACCATTCGCTTGCCGGCCAGCTCGTAGGGCTCGCCCTGGATGATCCTGGTGGTCGTAATCCCCTCGACCACCTCGCGCTCCTTTCCCGCAGCGCGCTGACCCGACACCGTCGCGGTCGGCAATCCCATTGCCACGATCATACCCAGCCGAAGGCAAGTCGTGCTGGTGAATCTTGGCTGGCGCATCAGTTCGTCCCCCGGTCCATGCCCTGGCCGTTCCCGTTCGATCGGCCCCTTTCCGCCAAACTTCAACTATTCTACTGGAAGCCCCGGCAACCACAACTTTGCGGGCGGAAAAGGCCGCGGCCGATCGGAATCGGCGGACCAATCCAGCGAGGTTGTCGCCGACCTGGAATGACAAGAGGGAAACCCCCGTTTTTTCCAGGCTCGAACTCGCCTTTCCGGGGCCCGTTTCACGCACCCCCGGGCAACTTGACCCGCGTACTGTCAACGCCCGAAAGACACCCTATAATGCAACGAGAAACAACCACCCGACAAGAGGCGCCTGCGCACGAATATCCCCTTTCCACAACCGAAACGAAGGAGTCGCCGTCATGGCAATCACCCGACGACAGTTCGTCAAAAGCGGTTTGGCCGCCGGCTCGGTGCTGGCCTTGCCGAGAATCGCTTCCGCCGGCGTGCGGGGAGCCAACGAAGAGATCCTGGTGGGCATCGTGGGGCTGGGAGGCCGCGGAACGGGGGCCCACCTGCCCTCCTTCCAAAAGCAACAAGGGGTCACCGTGGCGGCCCTCTGCGATCCCGACCAAAAGCGCCTGGGTCGCGCGGCCGAGACGGTCGCCTCGAAATACGGGCACCAGGCCGAACAGTACGCCGACATGCGGAAGATGTTCGAACGGCGGGACATCGACGTGATCAGCAACGCCACCCAAAACTACTGGCACGGCCTGAGCACGATCTGGGCCTGCCAGGCCGGCAAGCAGGTTTACGTGGAGAAACCGCTCTCGCACTACATCTGGGAAGGCCGGCAGATGGTCCGCGCGGTCCGCAAGTACGATCGCATCGTGCAGTGCGGCACCCAGCGGCGGTCGCAAACCTCCATCGCCCAGGCGATCGAGTGGATCGGGCAAGGCCACCTGGGCAAGATCAAGTACATCACCGCGTTTGCCAACAAGGCCCGCTCCTCCTGCGGCAAGCGCGATACGCCGCTGGAAATCCCCCCCACCGTCGATTACGACCTCTGGTGCGGTCCGGCCAAGAAACGGCCCATCTATCGAGAACGCTTGCAGTACGATTGCAGCTTTGACTGGAACACGGGCGACGGCGAGTCGTGCAACCAGGGGGTCCACGAGGTCGACGTGGCGCGCTGGTGCCTGGGCGAGACGATGCTCCCCCGCCGCGTGATGAGCATCGGCGGGCGGTTCGTATTCGACGACGCCTGCGACGTGCCCAACACCCAAATCACCTACTACGATTTTCCCACCGCGCCGGTGTTGTACGAAGTGCACAACCTGTCCAAGGCCAAGGGATCGCGCGAGATGCCCGACTTTCGGGGCGAGCGGGTGGGCGTGGTCGTCGACTGCGAAGGCGGCTCGGTGAGCCTCTATCGGGGAATCGCCTGGGACCACCAAGGCAAGCAGGTGGCCAGCTTCTCCGGCGGCGGGGACCACTTCGTCAACTTCATCGAGGCCGTGCGGGCCGGCCGCCGGCAAGACCTCCACGCGGAGATCGAAGTGGGCCATCGCTCCACGGCCGTCTGCCACAGCGGCAACATCTCCTACCGGGTGGGCGGGCCGGCTTCGCAAAAAGAGCAACGTGCGGCCGTCCGCGAGATTCCCGTCTGGAGCGAAATGTACGACCGCTTCGCGGCGCACCTTGCGGCCCACGAGATCGACCTCGACACGGCCACCCTGGGCCCCTGGCTGGAGATCGACCGAGAGCACGAGTGTTTCCGCAACCACGCCCAAGCCAACCGGCTGGTCCACGGGTTCTATCGCCCGCCGTACGTCCTGCCCGACCTGTCGGGCTGAACGGCCGCCGGTCCCGCCATACCCCACTCCTGGCGTGTTGTGCGCGGGTTGCCCACCACG
>CAYZWG010000396.1:0-1837 GCA_964481605.1 uncultured Planctomycetaceae bacterium | reverse complement strand
GGGTCTCCCGGCAACGTTGTGCGCGGGTCTCCCGACCCCGCACCCCACTGAATCCGAGGTAATCCACCGGCTCTGTCGGTGAGATCTGCCGGTGAGAATTGCACTGGCTCTGCCGTTTCCTGCGAGAATCTTCCATGTTTTTCACCACGGATGGCACGGATATCTCGGATCACCTGCATCATCAAGGTGACTGGCCGTGTGGCCCTGTCCTATCCGTGTCATCCGAGTCATCCGTGGTTTCACAATGGAACGGATATGCAACTGGCAAGGCCAAGCCGTCGGCGGGGTCGGCAGCACCGCGCCAAACGCTTAATTCAACGGTATTGGGGCAGGAAACGCGGCCGCCGGTCCCGCCATACCCCACTCCTGGCGTGGAACTGTTGACGGGGCGTAGAGAGGCGATTTAGATTGGATAGTGGGGCCGGTTTGCCTCCGATCTTGCCAGGCTGCGAGGAAGCCGATGATCCGAAAGCAATCGAGAGAAGGCGTGGGGTATTCCGTGGTCGAATTGAGCGGGGCGCGGCACGTCTTCGCCGCGGCCACGGCCCGCCACGGTTCGACGCTGGCCCAACAGGTGGACGACGCCCTTCGCGTCGTGCAGGCGGTGATGGCCGAGGAGGGGACCCACGGCTCGATCGTCCACCAGGCAGTCTTTCTCCCCGGCGCCGAACAGGTCGAACCCTGCCGCCGCATGATCCGCGAGTTCTACCGCTCGGAGTTGCCGGCCACCAGCTACATCCTTCAGCCGCCATGCGACGGCAAACTGGTGGCCATCGAGGCGCTGGGGGTGGGGCGCGATTCCGGCGGGGTGGAAATCGAGCGGCACGGCGAGAGCCTGGTCATCACCCGGCACGACGGGGTCGCCTGGCTCCACTGCGCCGACGTCCGCCCCCAGACGTCCGCCACCAGCGTGTACGACCGTTCGATCGACGCCTTCTCGCGGATGCAGCGGCAACTGGCCGAGCACGGCGTGGCCTACGACCAGGTGGTCCGCACCTGGCTCTACCTCGGCGATATCGTCGGCCCCGAAGGTCGCACCCAGCGCTACAAGGAACTCAATCGCGCCCGAACCGATTTCTATCGGCCCTTCCGCTTCGGCGTGGGCCACACCCCGCCGGGGTCCAACGGCGCGATTTATCCGGCCAGTACGGGGATCGGCACCGAGGGACGCGACGTGGTGATGAGTTGCATCGGCGTGACCATCGAGAAAGAAGGCGTGACGCTGGCGGCGCTGGAGAATCCGGTGCAGACTTCCGCCTTCGATTACGGCGATTGCTACGGCCAGAAGAGCCCCAAGTTTGCCCGCGCGATGGCCGTTGCCGGCCGCGATTCGGCCACGATTTTCGTCTCCGGCACGGCCAGTATCACCGCGTCGGAGACGCGGCACGTGGGGGACGCGGCGAAGCAGACCGAGCAGACACTGGAGAACATCGCGGCCCTCGTCTCGGCGGAAAACCTCGACCGGCACGGGGTGCCCGGCCTGGGCGCGACCTTGGACGATCTGGCCCTGGTCCGCGTCTACATCAAGCGGCCGGAAGACTACCCCAAAGCCCGCGCCGTCTGCCGGGCCCGGCTGGGCGAGTTGCCGGCCATCTACGCCCTGGCCGACGTCTGCCGCCCGGACTTGCTGGTGGAGATCGAAGCGGTGGCCTTCGCCTCGCCTCGCTAGGGCACTTGGCTGAAGTGTTACGGGATCGGCAGGCCCTGCTCCAGAGCGGCTGGCCAGAAGAGGAATTGAAGGCGTTGCGTGCACACGGTCGCACGGGCCGCCCTCTCGGCGAGGACGCGTTCTTGGAGCGTTTGGAGGGGCTTGTCGGTCGCGTCCTCAAACCACACA
>CAYZWG010000395.1:0-5500 GCA_964481605.1 uncultured Planctomycetaceae bacterium | reverse complement strand
GCCGACCTCTTGCCGGCTGCCGCCGGGTGCAGGTTCAAGAACCTGGGCTACCCGTTGACCCCGCCGGTGCCCTACGCCGCTTCCGCTGGGTCGTCGAAGCCGTCTAAATCGTCCGCTTCGTAATCCTCCTCGTCTTCCGGCTCCTCTTCATGCGCGTCCCGATCGGACGTCGTGTCTGGACGGTTCTCGGCGGGGGCGTCTTGCCCCGGGCGGGGTTCTTGCAGACGGTACTCGTCGACGTAGTGATCGTCCCAGTCGTCCAGCAGCCAGCGGCGGTCCTGTTCGTCGGCCGCTTCCGGCTGGTGGCGTGGGTCCGCCTCGGCGCCGACGATTTCTTCGTCGGTTTCGAGCAGATCATTCTCCCCGCAGTCGTCCGATTCATCTTCGAGCATATCTGCGTCTTCTTCGCTCTCGTCGTCCTCTTCCTCGTCATACCAGGCCCGGTCGTCTTCCGCCTCGGCCGCGACCTCTTCCTCGTCTTCTGCCTCTTCTTCATCCTCGGATTCGTCGTCGAAGGCATCTTCCGGCTCTTCGTCTTCCATCTCACCGTCTTCCATCTCGTCTTCGTACTCGTCGTCTTCGTACTGGCTCTCGATGAGTTCTTCGCCCGCTCGGTTCGCTTCGTCGAGGTCCTCTTGCGACTGGCCGGCGGCGACCGGAATCTCTCGGTCGAGGTCCACGTTTTCCTCGACCGTTTCCCGCCGGCCCGCTGGGGCAGCGGGGATTTCCTCGATTTCCGGTTCCGGCTGAGACGGTTCTGGCCGGGGCGGGGCTTTCTGCCGGCGGGGCTTCCGCGAGTCGACGGCCAGGCTGGCCCCGGGCCGCTCGCGGCTGGGTAGCTGGTTGACCGGAATCCGCATCGACTTGAACATCTTTTGGATGTGCGCGTGGCAGGTGAACAGCAGCACCTGGTGGCCGGCGGCGGCAAAATCGCAGAGCGCCCCGGCGGTCGCCCTGGCCCGCGCGGCGTCGAAGTTGACCAGCACGTCGTCCAGCACCAGCGGCAGCGCCGCGCCCCGCTTGGCGAACGCGCCGGCCAGGGCCAGGCGAAGACAGATGAAAAGCTGCTCGCGGGTGCCGCGGGAAAGGACTTCCACCGGCAGCGAATCGCCCTCGGCCGTGTCGACCCGCAAAATGTTTTCGTCCAGCGGAGTCCACACCCGGGTGTAGCGCCCTTCGGTCAACCGTTGCAGGTAGGCGGAGGCTTGTTGCAGGGTTTCCGGCTGGCGGCGGCGCTGGTAGTCGCGGCGGACTTGCTCCAGCAGGCGGTAGGCGACGCCGCGAACCTGCCAGCGGTGAAGCGCGTCCTGTAGGCGTTTTTCCACCATGCCCAACTCGAGCTTCTTGAGAGCGGGACCGCGATCGTCGCTGAGAACCCGGATTTGCTCGGCCAGGCGGCCCCGCTGCTCGCATCGATCCTTCAGCCGGCGGTCCGACTCGTCGAGTTGGTGGCGGAGCGTGTGGGCGCGAGCCTGTAGCGATTCGGCCGATTCGTTGTCCAGGCACGCGCAAACCTCGTCCTCGCTGCAGAGCCCGCCCAGGGCGGCCTCGATCTGCCGGTCCAGGGCAGCTTTTTTCTCGCGGAGTTGCACTGCCTGGGACTGCCGGGCGGCCAGTTGGCGAAATTCCTCCTCGCTCCGGACGCCGACGCTTTGGAACAGTCGGCGGCGGTGTTGCTTGAGCCGGCGGAGCGATTTTTTCAGCCGTTTGCGCTTCTGCCGCAGTTGCCCGGCCCGGTCACGGATGGTCTGTCGCTGGCGGAGTCGGCCTTGCTGCTCGGCCACCCGCCGGGCCAGCTCGCGGACGACTTCCACCGGCTGGTCGGAGACTTCCTCCAAGCCGGCTTCCTCGGCCAGGGCGGCGATCCGGCCCTCGAGCGCCTCCCACTCGCGGTTGCGCTGTTGAAACTCCTCGTAGCGCAATTCCAACCGGCGGCGGACCTCGCTGATCGAGTCGGAGCGGGCGAAAAGGGAACGCACCTGCTTGGGCGACAGCTCGGGCGGCAACCCCGACCCGCGCAACGCTTGCTGCCAACGCTGTTTCGAGGCGACCAGGGCTCGCCGGGCTTCTTCCAGCCGCCGCCCGGCGGCGTCGGCCTCCTGGCCGGTGCTCTGGCGGTTGCTGTCGGCGGGGACGATTTCCTCCAGCGCGGCCAGCCGGCGTTCGGCCGTTTGGAGCCGCTGCCCCACGGTTCCCTCGCCCGAGGGCAACTGGCGGTCGAGGTGCTCGCGCTGGTTGCGGGCTTCTTCCATCTGCGTTTGCAACATGCCGAGTTGTTTCTGGCAAGCCCGCAGCCGCTGGGCGTTGCCCCGTTCCAGCAACAGCTTGCCGACCAGCGCCGTGGCCGAGCCGGCCCCTCCCAGCAGGGCCAGCAGCCAGCCAGCCGACGTACTCGAACCGGAGAAGAACAGCCCCACCAGCACCAAGAGCACGCCGCAAACAAACACGCCGCCCAGTGCAACGAGCACCCAGATGGGCAGGACCTGGCGATCGATCAGGCGGCAGCTTTGCTGTTCCAGGTCGGCCTGGTGGCCCTGCATTTCGTCGAGCCGCTGGTCGAGTTGCACCCATCGGCGAAGCTGGGCCACCAGGGCCCCTTGGCGATCCAGCGCGGCGGCCAGATCGTGCTCGCCGTGGGCGGCGAGGGCCGATTCCACCTCGGCGGCGAGATTCAGGGTGGTCTGCTCGGCGGCCTGGAGGTCCTGCTGTGCCTGTTCCACCTGCCGGCGGTGCTGGCGCAGTGCTCGCGCGGGACCCCGCAGCCCGCGCATCGTCTGGGCGGTCAGCGCGGGCGCGGGCTGCGACGACGTGGCGTCCAACCCGAATTGGCGCCGCTGGTCCGTTTGCTGCGCCTCCAACTGCTGGATTTCCGACTCCAATTCGGCGGTGCGGGCGTGGAGCGTGTCGATCCAGTTTTCCTGCTCCTTCAGCGCCTCGATACGGGGGGCCAGGCGGTCCAGCGCCGGATCGACGTGCAACCCACGGTACTCCTCTTGCAACTGCTGCCAAAGCTCCTTCCAGCGGGCGGCCTGCCGGCGGCGGTGCACCAGGCGGGCGTCGATCGCTTCCAGCCGCCGTGCCGCGCCGGGGGGAATGGCATCGGCGGGCTGGCAAGCGGCCAGTTGCGCTTCCCATTCGGCGCGCTGCCGCCAGGGGTCGCGGATCGAGGCGGCGATCTCGGTGGAGCGGAGCTCGCGGCGGAGCCGATCGGTCTGCTCCTGGAGGCCGGCGACGTCGCGATCGATTTGGGCCTGCCCGGCGGCGAGCCGGCCATAGTCGCGGCTGAGCCGGCTCAATTCCTCCAGATCGGCGCGAAGTCGGTTTCGCTGGTCCAGCAGCCGGCTGATCTCCGAGGGCCGGTCCTGGGGGTGGAGCAGATGGTTTCGGGCCTGCTCCAGACCGGCCAGGACCTCGGCCAGGGAGACCGAGCCCAGGCCGGTGCTGAGGTGGTAGAGCATGGCGGCGGCCTCGGTATCGTCCAGCACGCCCAACTCCTGCAAGTCGCGGAGGCCGAGGCAAAAGACATTGTTGAACACGGTTTCGTCGACGTTGCCCAGCAGGACGCCCAGCAGATGTTCGCCCTGGCGGCTACCATCGGCGTGGGTGACGGCCACGCGCTGGGGGCCGCCGGGGTCGGACGGGCTCACGTGGCGGGCGACCTCCAGCGAGCCGTCGGGACCGACCAGCCGCAGGCTGCCCCCGGGCTCTCCTCCGTGGACCGGGGGAAGATAGCGCTGCCGCTGGGGTGAAAACCCGTAGAGGATCGACCGCACGAACTGCATCAGGGTGGTCTTGCCGGCCTCGTTGGGACCGAAGAAGACGTTCAATCCCTCGGCCAGCCCGCCGATTTCCAGGTCGCTCCAAACCCCGAACCCGTCGATTTTCAGTGCCGTGATTCTCACGTCTGGGATTCCTCCCCCGTTAAGAGATCGACGCCCAGCATGGCCGCTTGGGCGAGCACCCGGCGGCGGTGTTCGCCCGGGCGGAGCGTTGCCGCCGCAACCGGCGACCCGGTGCGGTACCGCTGGGGCAAGTAGGCTTCCAACTCGATCGGCTCCCGCGGATCGTCCAGCAGTTGGCGCACGGCGCGGAGAAAGTCGCCACGGACCGATTCCTCCTCGAACCAGGCCTCGGGCACGGCCAGGGCCGGCTCCGCCTGGAGGGAGACGCTCCAGGCGGCGGGTGGTCCGTAGCCGAACTCGCCCCGCAACATCTCCAGCAACTCGCCGGCCAGGCTGCCGTGGCGAAGCTGGGCGGCCAGGGGGCCGCCGCCGGCGACGGTCCAACCGACCAGCACGTCGCTGCCGGCGGCCGAAGCGACCACGGCGTTGAGCCGCTCGCGGAGCAGCGTTTCCAACTGGGGGCGTTGGACGCCCGCGTCGATCATCACCCGCTCGTGGTGCCAGCGAAACAGTTGCGTGGGCACGGGCGACAAATGGGCGCGGCCGTCGCTGTCGACGTCCACCAGCGTGCAGCCGAAATCGCCCTCCTCGGCCGGCCGGCGGCCCTGGGGCGTGCCCGGATAATGGGCCGTCTGCGACGCAGCAAAAAGCGTCCGCCGGCGGTGGACTCCGCCCAGGGCCCAATAGTCGATCCGCCGCTGCTTGAGCATTTCCGGGTCGGCACGACCGTGGGCCACGGCCACGGTGAACCGCCCTTGGGGATCGGGCAGAAAATCGTTGGGGCGGAACCGGCGGCCCGGCGCCCGGCTGGCGCCGACCACCCGGGCAACCGGCTGGCCGTCGCGCTGGTGGAGGAGTTCTTCCGGCCGCCCGGTGGCAAAGTGATGGACGTTCTTGGGCAGGCGGACCGACTCGGGCCACGACGGCGGCGAATCGATTCGGCTGCCCGCCCAGTAGACGCGGATGCCCAACGCATCCAGGGTCTCGAACTGCTCGGTGAGAAACCTCGGTCCGCGGGGGCCGGTGCGGGCAGGGGCGAGCAGGTCGCCGCTGAGCACGAGAAAATCGGCGTGCTCGGCCCGGGCCGTCTCAAACACCCGCTCGGCGGCCCAGTAGACCGACTCGATGAACAGGTCGCGAAGGTGGTCCGGCACCTCGGGCACGCCGCCGGCGGGCTCGTCAAGATGGAAGTCGGCCGAGTGCACAAACCGCAAAGGGGGATGCGACATGGGAGCCTCCTTGCTCGCCCAAAAAACGGGGTCCCGTGCGCCGATGCCGGCGCACCGGCGGCACGCTTCCGCGGCCCCGAGCAGACCGCGGGCCGACGATAGTGTAGCGGCAAGGGGAAAATCGTGCTACGCCGATCGGGGAGAGCCCGCGAGTCCTTCTCTCGGGGGGGGGGCGTTACCAGAGCCGGCGTCAGCCTGTAGGCCGGGTCGCAACCCGGCATGGCAGTAACGACCGTTCCACGCGGGTGGCCACGCGGGTGGCCACGATAGCTCTGCTATCGGGGTGCCGTGAGGCACGGGAGGCGAGGATTGCGGCGGGCTCCACGGGTGGCCCCGATAGCTCTGCTATCGGGGTGCCGTGAGGCACAG
>CAYZWG010000394.1:0-5516 GCA_964481605.1 uncultured Planctomycetaceae bacterium | reverse complement strand
GTGCTAATACATAAATACTTGCGTCGAGTCAACCCAGATCAAACAGTCGAATTACGAAACCTACTCGTTCCCAAGCTCCAGCTTGGGAACGCGCGACTGTCGCCAAGCTCTGCTTGGCCTGTGGGCAGCGTCACGGGAAGCGGAGCTACGATAAAATGCGTTCCCAAGCCGGAGCTTGGGAACGAGAACGAGCCGGAGCTTGGGAACGAGAACGAGCCGGAGCTTGGGAACGAGAACGAAACAAGGTCTTGTGGGAGCCTGATCCGATGAAACTGTTCGTGCGGCTGTGGCGTGACCAAGGGGGTGGTATGCCAATCGTCTCCACGATCCTGCTGTACGTGATCCTGGTGCTCGGCATGACTGTCGGCCTGGTCACCCTGCGGGACCAGATCGTCCAGGAATACGGCGATCTCTCGGTCGCCCTGGACCACCTGGACCAGTCGTGGGAGGTCGACGGGACCGGCTTCACCGACTCGTCCACTCTGGTGGATCCTCCCAACGCGGAGCCGGCGGGACTGGACGTGCAGAATCCCCCCAGCGACGAAGGAACGCCTCCGTAGGGGCGAGGTAACTTTTCCCGCTTTTTCAACCATCTCAAGCGAGGGGTAGCCCATGAACATGCTGTATCGACTTTGGAACGATCAGGCCGGCTTCGTCATTTCGGCGGAGTTGATCCTCGTCGCTACCATCCTGGTGATCGGACTGATCGTCGGCTTGACGACCGTCCGTGACCAGGTGGTCCAGGAGCTGGGCGATCTTGCCCTGGCCATCGGCAATGTGAACCAGTCGTACACCTACAACGGTGTGACCGGTCACACCGCGGCAACGGCCGGTTCGCAGTTCGACGATGAGCCGGACTTCTGCCAGGAGGGCGGCATCGATCCGCCAGGTCTCGAACCCACCTGCCTTTCCGTGCAGCAAACGCCCACCTACGAGATCGCCGCCAACGTGGCGCCCACCCCGTAGCCGGCGTCCCCGGCCGCGCCACACGTTCGGCGCGGAGCTGCCGACCCCGCCGAGAAAGCAGGTAGTTTCTGTTGCAGCAAGGGAGTATTCGTGCGCGGGCGGGAGGGCGAGGCTCCTGCCGAGCCGCGAAATCACGGTGAATGGCGCCCCACGGCTCGGCGGGGTCGGGAGACCCGCGCCGAACGCTGCACCCGCGCCGAACGCGGGTGGCCCTGATAGCTCGTCTATCTCAGGCGGCGTAGCCGCAAGAGGCATAGGCGCAGCGTTCGGCACCTCCCCGGCGGCTTCTCCGCCCTTGCCCCCGGGGTGCCGTTCTGCTCCCGCACCGCGGCCGATCTCTCTCCATCCGGCCGAGCGCATACCAGGGGGATCGGAAGCGCACCCGATCGTTAACGGGGGGAGGGGGAATCACCCCGATGGTTCGCCCCGCCCGCACACGGCTGGCCAGGCCGCCGAAGGCCTCCCGGCCGGCGTGGGCGCCGGTCGGTTCGGGTGGAGCAGGGCGGGGAGCGGACTTTTTTGTGGGAGTTCTCCACGCGAGGGGATTTTTTCGCCGCGATTGGCGCGGTAGATGCAGCGGGCAGAGGGCGTGAAGAAGTCCGGACTTCACGTGTCGATCCGCGCTCTTATGGCCAAAGGGCCGGGTCAACTGCTTTTCGTGTTTCTGGTTTTTTCAACCACATGGAGTAAGGAGTAGCGTATGAAGATGCTGCACCGACTTTGGGCCGATGAGGCCGGCTTCGTCGTTTCGGCGGAGTTGATCCTCGTGGCCACCATCCTGGTGATCGGACTGATCGTCGGCTTGACGACCGTCCGTGACCAGGTCGTCCAGGAGCTGGGCGATCTTGCTCTGGCCATCGGCAATGTGAACCAGTCGTACACCTACAACGGTGTGACCGGTCACACCTCGGCGACGGCTGGCTCGCAGTTCGACGATGAGCCGGACTTTTGCGAGGAAGGCGGAATCGATCCGACCAGTCTGGAGCCTGCCTGCATTTCCGTGCAGCTTGGGCCCGACTACGAGATCGCCGCGAACGTCGTGCCCGCTCCGTAGTTTCGCGATTTGCGATTTGCCCACGGGGAGGCGGCAAGCGGGCCTTCCGCTTGTCGTACCCCGTTGGGCCAAATCGCAAAGCGAGCCGGAAACACGTGGTTTGAAGAACCGAGTCGTCCGAGTGAACCCTTTCTGAAGCATCGAGTTCGATTGATGAATCCCCTCAGCGCTGCATACGTTCTGTTCGTGGCGGCCTTCGTGGCGATGGCAGCCGTAAGCGACCTGCGGACTCGCAAGTTGCCCAACCGGCTGACCGTGCCGGCGCTTGCTGCGGCCGTGTTGACACACACTTTGGTCAACGGTCTGCCGGGGCTGGCGTTTTCGCTGTTGGGGTTCGTTACCGGCTTCGGCATCCTGCTGATTCTGTGGTTGGTCGGCGGGGGCGGAGGCGGTGACGTCAAGCTGATGGGTGCGCTGGGGGCTTGGCTGGGTTCAAGTCTGACGCTCACCGTCTTCCTGGTGAGCACTTCACTGGCTGTGATAGCAGCCGCAGTGATCTTGTTGACCGGCATGTTGGGCCGGGGCTATTGGGGCGTCCACCGACGTTACCTGGCCTCCGGCTCGACAAGCCGGCCCAACAAGCGGAAACGCTCCTCCCCCGAGGAGCGAGCCCTCGGTCGCCAGCGGCGTCGCCTGATGCCCTACGCGGTGCCGGTGGCGGTGGGGACCTGGCTGGTGCTGGCCTTTGCTTGGAAGGCCTCCAACCTGCCCTGGTGAGAAGAAGAAACCTCCTTTCGTGCGTTGCGTGGGAAAAGCAGATTCAAGACATTGGCAACCGGCCGACCCGACCGGTCCAGGAGCGAGCAATCATGACCAAGCTGAGTTCAGGCACGTTGATTCTAGCGGTGTTCGCCGTGCTGTTCGGCCTCGTGGGGGCATACGGAGCGAAGCAGTATTTGCTCGGTCGAGAGGAGCAGCCCCCCCAGCCGGCCCCCCGCGCCAAGCAAATCACCATCCCCATGACAAGCGCCGACTTGCCGGCGGAACGGACCGTGGCCTTCGGCGACATTATGATCGTGCAGATGACGCCCGCCCAATTGAAAGAGCGGGGATTGCCGCCCGGATTCATGACCGACGCCTCCCAGGTAATCGGCCGGACGCTGAGCCAACCCCTCCCCAAGGGCAGCGTTTTCCTCACCAACCAGTTCTATCCGGAAGGCACCGGCCCCAGCATCGCCAAACGGCTTCAGCCCGGCTACCGCGCGGTGACCGTCCCCCTGGAAAACACCCATTCCGAGTTGGCCTTGATTTCGCCGGGCGCGGTGGTGGACGTGGTCTTTCGCACCTTTGCCGACGACGCCGTCTCCCTGCCCGAGACGACGGTTACCCTGCTGGAGCACGTGGACGTATTGGCCATCGGCCCGGAGACGTTTCCCGGCGGCAAGATGCCGGCCGACCGGATGGCGCGGCGGCAGTCCGCCTCGGTGACCCTGGCCGTCACCCCGGATCAGGCCAGTGCGCTGAAGGTGGTGGAAGGTCGAGGCTCGTTGTCGCTGGTGTTGCGTGGCCCGGAGGACAGCCAGGTGGTGGGCCGTTCGAGGCCCCAAACGCTGGCCTCGCTGCTTGATCTTCCCCAGCCCGATCCGCCTTTCACCACGCAGATTTACCGCCGCGGTCGTCTCACCACGGCGGTGTTCGAGAACGGCCGCCAGACGATCCTTGCCGACAGCTTCGACGGATTGCCCGTGGCCGCGGAAACACGTGCGGCGCCCGTGGTGCCCGTCTCCCACAGCGTGGCAACTTCCACTCCCCGGAAAGGGGCTGACGCCGAGCCGGCGAAATCGAAAAAACAACCTGGTGGCCGCGGAGGCAAATAACGTCACGGGAAGCTCGACCCAGCGCCAGGCCGTGGCAACAACGGTCCCGCCGCGCTGGCCCACGGCTTCCCGGGGTGATCACGACTTCTCAACTGAGTCCGACGATGATTTCCAAGACCTCACGACAACAGCAAGATGACCAGCTCCAGGCCAGCCCCTCGGAACTGGAATTCCAGCGACTCAAGACGGTGATCCACGAGGAACTGATCGAATCGCTTGATCTTTCCGTGGTGGGACAAGTCGAGGAGGAGTTGCTCAGCAGCGAGATTCGCCGCCTGGCGGAAGAAATCTGCCGCGGTCTGGGCAAGAAGTTGAGCGACGCGGGACACCACCGTATGCTCGACGAGCTGCTGCAAGAAATCTTCGGCCTGGGACCGCTGGAAAAGCTGATGCAGGACCCCACCATCAGCGACATCCTGGTCAACGGGCCGCACGAAGTCTTCGTCGAGCGGGGCGGCCGCCTGGAACGTACCGACGTGGTGTTTGCCGACCAGCAGCACTTGATGCGGATCATCCAGCGGGTTGTTTCGCGAGTGGGCCGGCGGGTGGACGAGGTCAGCCCCATGGTCGATGCCCGCCTACCCGACGGCTCCCGCGTCAACGCCATCGTGCCTCCCCTGGCGCTGGGTGGACCGAAGCTCTCGATTCGCCGTTTCGGCACGGCCCCGCTCAGCGCCGAGGACCTGGTCGAGAATGGGTCGGCGCGTGAGGAAATCATCGATTTTCTGGCGGCTGCCGTGGAGGCCAGGCTCAGCCTTCTGATCTCCGGCGGGGCGGGGGCCGGCAAGACCACGCTGTTGAACGCCATGTCCTCCTTCATCCCCGCGGACGAACGCCTGATCACCATCGAGGACTCGGCCGAGTTGAACCTCGGCCACCCCCACGTGGTCCAGTTGGAAACACGCGATGCCAACGTGGAAGGCAGCGGAGAATTGACGCAGCGCGACCTGGTTCGCAACAGCCTGCGGATGCGCCCGGATCGCATCCTCATCGGCGAAGTCCGCGGTGCCGAGGCGCTGGACATGCTCCAGGCGATGAACACCGGCCACGAAGGATCGCTCACCACGATCCACGCCAACGACACGCGAGATGCCCTGGCCCGGCTGGAAATGATGGTCGCCATGACCGGCTTCGACCTGCCCATCGCCGTGGTCCGACAATACATCGCCGCCGGCATCCGGTTGGTGGTCCACCTGGCCCGGCTCAAGGGCGGGGTCCGCCGCGTGATGCGAATCTCCGAAATCGTGGACGCCGAAAAGGACGGCTACCGATTGGAAGACGTGTTCGGCTTCCGCCAAACGGGAGTCGACCAGTCCGGCACGGCCGTGGGTGAGTTCTTCGCCGCGGGCTACCGGCCGCGGTGCCTCGACCAGATTCGCGCCGCCGGACTCAGCCTGCCGGAAGAGATTTTTCAAGCACGCAGATGGGACGATTGATGGCCGCATGGCGAATGATCGCTGAATTCAGGTCGTCGCCCGGAACCCCGGGCTTGGCCCGGAAGCCCTCCGCGCGTCGGCCGCGCAGGCGTCAACGAGTCAGTCTGGTTTCCCACCCCGCACGCGTTGGGACGCGGGTCAGGCCACCCGGCCACGCCCGCGTCCCGGCGAGGGGTTGGCCCCAGCCGGCGGTGATCTTCCTCGATCCCGCCGCCGGGGATTCCAGCAACCCGAGGCGCAGCA
>CAYZWG010000393.1:0-5518 GCA_964481605.1 uncultured Planctomycetaceae bacterium | reverse complement strand
AGGCCGTTGCGACCCCGCCTACAGGCTTGCGGTCGCGCCGCCGCGGGGAAAATACTCTGCCACCGTCTCGCGGAACGCCTCCGGCGACGACACCCTTGCCACCTGGCGGCGAAACTGCCGCGCCCCGGGCCGGCCCTGGCCGTAGCAACAGGCGTATCGCCGCATCAGCGTGGTGCCCCGCCGCCGGCCAAATCGCTCGACGATCAGGCGGAAATGCTCCAGCAACAAGTCCTGCTGGCGGGCAAGTGGCGGATCGGGCGGAATCGCCCCGCCGGCCAACGCCGCCGCCGCCTGGCCAAACAGCCACGGCCGCACCAGCGCCGCCCGGCCCACCATCACCCCGTCGACCGGGTAGCGTCGCATCGCCTCGACCACCGACTGCGGCGTTCTCAAGTCACCGTTTCCGATCAGTGGAATCCGTTTCAGGTGGGGCTTCAACTGGGCGATGCGATCCCAATCGGCCCGGCCGCGAAACTGCTGGTTGGCCGTGCGGCCGTGCACCGTCACCGCCCCGCCGCCCGCCTCCTCCACCGCCCGCACCACCTCGGCGGCATTGATCCGATCGCGGCTCACCCCCAGGCGGATTTTCGCCGTCACGGGAACCGGCCGGCACGCCCGGACCACGCGGCCCACGATCTGCTCCACCCGGCGGGGCTGGCCCAGCAGGTAGGATCCGCTCCGGGCGTGCTCGGTGACCCGCCGCACCGGGCAGCCGAAATTGATGTCGACCACGCTCACCCGCAACTCGGTGGCCAGGCGTGCGCCCACCGCGGCCAGCGCGGCCGGGTCGTTGTCCCAAATCTGCACCGCCAGCGGCCGCGGCTCCTCGCCCACCCCCCACAGCCGATCGGGAAAGCCCTCGCTGCGAGCGTCGAGCTCCAGGAAACCCCGGGCGCTGACCATCTCCGTGGCCAGCAGGCCGGCCCCGCCGAATTGCCGCACGATCTGGCGAAAGGCGTAGTTGGTGAAACCCGCCATGGGCGCCTGCAAGAGCGGTGGGTCGACCGCAACCGGCCCGATCCGTAGCGGCGGAAATTCGCGCTGGGTCATCGTGTGTCCCAAGGTCTGTCACGGGGGAAAAAGGGCTTTTCGCGGTGCAGGCCTTGCCCGAGGCACTCCAGCGGCCTGGATCGCCTTTCTTTGCGCCGTCGGCGCCGGCCGTTATGCTGGGGTCGTGAATCGGGCCGCGCAGCCCCCCCCGTGGCTGCCCGTGGCTGCCCGCTGCCGGGGCTGGAACGTTCTCGATTGTTGCTCTCTCGCCAGGGAGGCCGTCCGTGCCAGACTGTTGCGGTGTGTGCCGCGAAAGCGGGCCGAAAAGAGAACTCTCCCTGTTCGATTCGACCTGTCTGATCGTGGGTATCATCCTGGGGGTGGGGATCTACCGCTTTGCTCCCGACGTGGCCAAGAGCGTCAGCAACGGGTGGGCCGTTCTGGCCCTTTGGGCGATTGGCGGCCTGCTCTCTCTGTTTGGTGCCTTGGGCTACGCCGAGCTGGCCACGGCCTATCCCGGCGAGGGCGGCGACTATGTCTATCTCAGCCGGGCCTACGGCCGCTGGGCCGGCTTCCTCTTCGGCTGGCTCCAGCTTGCCGTCGTTCGTCCCGGCGACATCGCGGTGGTGGCCTTCGCCTTTGCCACCTACGCCGCCGAGATCTACCGTCCCCTCGGCCAGGAGGGGTGGTTTTCCGCCGAAATGCTCTATGCTTGCGCCGCCGTCGCTGGGCTCACGGCCGTCAACGTGATCGGCGTCAAGCAGGGCAAGTGGACCCAAAACGCGCTCACGATCGTCAAGGCGGTGGGACTGGCGGCCATCGTGGGCGTGGCCTGCTTCGCTCCGCCAAGCAAGCCCACCGCAGCCGCGGTCGGACCGGTGTCGCTGAGCGTGGCGATGCTCCTGGTGCTCTTCTGCTTTGGCGGCTGGAACGAGATGGCCTACGTGGCGGCCGAGGTCAAAAAGCCCCGCCGCAACATCGTCCGGGCCCTCGTGTTGGGCACGGCCGCCGTGACCTTGCTGTACCTCTTGCTCAACGGGGCTTTCCTTTCCGTGCTGGGCTACTGGGGACTGGCCGCCTCCCAGGCCGTGGCCACCGACACGGTGGCCGCCGTTTTTCCCCGTTTGGGCGGCCGCCTGATCAGCGCGCTGATCTGCATTTCCGCGCTGGGAGCGGTCAATGGGCTGATCTTTACCGGCGCGCGAATCTCCTACGCGGTAGGGCAGGATCACCTCGTCTTTCGCCCCCTGGGCAAGTGGAGCGCCCCCACCGGCACGCCCGTGCCGGCCCTCTTGCTGCAAGGCGTGCTGGCCGTTGTGTTGATCCTCGCCCTGGGCTCGATCATCGACACGGTGATCTACACCGCCCCCGCCGTGTACACCTTCTACATCGCCACCAGCCTGGCCGTGTTCGTGCTTCGCTGGCGCGAGCCCAGAGTGGAACGCCCCTACCGGGTCACCGGCTTCCCGGTCACCACGTTGCTGTTTTGCGCCGCCTGCGGGCTGTTGATCTACAAGGCGGCCGAATATGCCGTGATGGTCCTGGAAAGACCCTGGATCGTCTGGCTCCCCTTCGCCGTGATGCTCTGCGGCCTGCCGATCTATTGGCTCAGCCAGCTCGTTGCCGCCCGCTCCGCGCGGCCGGGACGATCCTGAGGCGGTAGGGCCGGCTGTGCGGAGCCGAAACGTGGCTGGCGCTGCGAAGTGCGGCAACCGGCCGGCACAGCCGGCCCTGCGGCAACTTTCGATGCGGTCGCTGCCCGCCGCGGCTCAGATCTGCTCCATCAATTGGTCGAATTCCTCCACTCGCACGGCCGGCGTGGTGGAGAATGCGATTCCGGTCAGCCGCGCCAATGCCACGGACGCCTTGATGGCGTCTTCCGTGGAGGGCAGCGACACGACCAGCAACAGGTCCCGCTCGCCCAGGGTGGCGAACATCGATTGGACCTCGCCGCCAAACTTGCCGATCAGCTCGACCGCCTGGCCGGTTCGCTGGGCGCTCATCTGCCCCAGTGCCTGGGGTGAGTATTTTCCGCACATCAAGAACGTGGCCATGGCAAAGCCTCCTTCGGCGAAACGAAAACGTGGATTCGACCCGACCGTCGCCCGCGAATCGAACACGACGGCACACGACCGCATTCTCCGGCCAAAGGGTGCGAGCTGTCAATCACCGAAAAAGCCCGTAGGCCGGATCGTGATCCGGCACGGTGGAACGACCGATCGGCCGGCTCACGGTATCTTGCCCGATCCATGCCGGGTCGCGACCCGGCCTACAGACTACCGCAGCGGGTGGCCCCACACGAGACCCACCGGCGCCGATTGCCGCCGATAGCCGGAGGACTCGAACTCCGGGCCCTGTTGCCGCGTGGCATAGACTGCCCGCCCGTCCGACTCCCGGCGGAACTCGAACAGCGGGACGGTTCCCGGTGGCTGCCGGGTGATGTCCGGGCGGAGGACATAGAACAAGGGCGTCGCGGCGGCGGTGGTTTCGCTCGCCTTGGGCTGGGCAAACGTCAAGGCGGAGCCGCCGGCGGCCGTCTTTACCGCGTGGACCGGCAGGGTCGACTCGCCGGGGCGATCCAGGGCCCAGAAGGCGATGCTCCCCCGGGGCGACGTTTCCGCCAGGTCGTGGCCGGTGAAGAACGTGCTCCCTCGCTCCCCGTCGGCCGGCGTGTAAATCGCCACCGGCAGGTTCAGCCGGGGATCGTCCAGATCGAGTTGGTACATGATCTGGTTGTAGTCGTAGCGGGGCGTCTGCTCGGGATTGCCGGAGAAGGTGTGGGTGTAGGTGCCCTCGAAGAAGATCACCCGGCCGCCGGCCTGGTCGAACATGGGGTGCTGCTTGGGGTTGTAGAAGCTGTAGTGATCGTGGGTGAGGATCTTGCGGGCGAAGAGCCAGGGTCCGGTGGGCCGATCGGCCTCGGCGTACCAGATTTCGCCCAGCGGCGAGGTGCCCTTCGCCTGGCAAAAGATCATCACCCAGCGGCCGCGATAGGCATTGTGGTAGACCGATCCCCGATGCGCGAGAATCGGCTGCCCGGTGGCGATGTCGCGAAGCGCCAACAGCGCTTCCTCCTGGGCAAGCTTGCCGGAGTGCAGCAGGCGGGCCTGGTCGGCGGGCCGGACCACGTCGGTGTCGGCCTTCCAGTCCCAGCGAAGACGTCCGCCGGCGTCGCGGTCGAGTCGCTCGTCCTTCAAGCGGCTTCCCGTTTGCAGGCAGGTGAACGCTTCGTATGTCTGGAGTCGCTTCAGTTTCTCCACCGTCGCCTCGACGCGGACCAGCGGATAGGGATCGCAGTAGTAGACGTACGTGGTGCCGCCCTGGCGGTGCAGAAAGGGATGGGCCCCGCCGGGGAACGGCCCGTCGAGGGGAAACTCGGCCAGCGGGCGAAACTGCTCCGCCCGGGGGTCGAATTCGACCAGCCCCCGGCCGCTGACCTCAAACCCCTTGCCGCCGCCGCGGATGTTGACGTAGTGGGCAAACATTCGCTCATTCGCACCGTCTCCCAGCACGACCAGCCCGCTCAACCAGGTGGGCCCCTTCGCCGGAAGGGGGGCGGTCTGCTTGGCAAACCCGGTGGCGTCGAGAAAGTATTCCAGGTCGACCCCCTGCCGGGGATCGAGGCCGCCGTGGGCCGGCAGCTTGGAGGTGGCGCCGGGCACCTTGAAGTTGCCCAGCGGATACTTGGGCCGGTTGGTATCGCCCCAGAACCAGTAGACCTTGCCGCGGAAGACGGCGCTATTCACGCTGTCGGAGCCGAACACCCGGCCATTGAGGACCGGCTGGGCCAGCGGGACGGCCCGGCCCAGCAGCAGGCTGTCGCGATAAATACCGCCGCCGGTCACCCGGTAAAGCCGCTGGGCCACGTTGATGCGGCGAATCTTCAGTCGCGCCCGCCCACCCGGGGTGACCTGGAGCGTTTGGCCGCGATAGCCGAAGTGGTCCCGGGGAAATTCGTAGCCGTGGCTCCGCACGTGAAAAAACACCTTGCTGCCCATCAAGCCCGGCTCCCGAAAAGCGATCAACCCCGCCGAGTCGGTGTAGAGGCGGATGTTGTTGACCGTCCGCAGTTCGACCAGGGGCACGCCCCGGCCGGTGGCCTGGTCGACCACCTCGATGGCAAAATACTCGGCGGGCGGCGCGGCGACCACGACCGGGAGAAGCGTGGCGAGCATTGCGGCGGGGAACACGGTGCCATCCTTTCGCGGACGGAGGCGAATCCGTAGGCCGGATCGTGATCCGGCATGGTAGAACGACCGTTCGGCTGGCGCGGGGTATCTTGCCCGATCCCTGCCGGGTCGCGCCTTGGCCTACCGACTGGATTGTGTCGTCCGGCGGCGCGAGCGTCCCAGGCGGAGTCCGCAGGGTGTGTGCTCGGCACGCACGGGAGCAGTGGAGCTACGATGAAATGCGTTCCCAAGCCGGAGCTTGGGAACGAGCGTGAGCTGGTTACTGCGACCGACCCTGCGCGGTAGTACTAATTGAACCACAGAGAATATCCAATGAACCGGCCGTTGAAGGACGCCCA
>CAYZWG010000392.1:0-5532 GCA_964481605.1 uncultured Planctomycetaceae bacterium | reverse complement strand
TCACTTTTTCCAAGACCGGCAAGCAATTCGATTCGTTCCGCTGGAACGACCGCGTTTACGACCGCCAGCAAGGGTGGTTCGGGCTGGCCAACGATCCCCGGCCGAGCGTGCGGCGGGTGGCCGACGGTCCGCTTTGCAGCGTGGTTCGCGTCCGCGCCAAGTACACCGACACCGGCGGCAAGCGGCCGGCCTCCCAGCCGGAGGCCGTCTACGACTGGTACTATTTCCACGACAAGCCGCTGGTGCTGGTCCGCGCGGCGATGAGCCAGCGGGAGCCGTTCGCCTGGCCCGAGCACCACTTCCTCGAGTTGAACTACCCCCAGCAGGCCTTTCCCCGCTGGGCCGGCGGCGAGCCGGAGAAGTCGGGCAAGCTGACCGGCTCGAAGGAGAGCCGGCGTTTTTCCCGCTGGGCCGCGGTCAGCGACGGGGCCAACGCGATCGGCATCTTGGGGTGCGGCCAGGCGCTGGTTTACGACGGTGGTGGCGGCACCTATTTGCACGCCCACGGTGCCGCGGCCTGGGCCGGCTGGCACGCTCCCCGGCCCGAATTCTCCGCCTGGCTCTGGATCGGCAGCGGCGACGATCCGGCGGCCGCGATCCGCGCGGCCGGGGAGAACCTGCCCACCCGTGCCCGGGCGATGCCCACCGTGGACGAAATCCACGCCCGCATCGAGGCCGCCCGCGCCGGGCAAGGGCCATGGTGGCGGGCCTGCGGGGCGGCAACGCTGGAGGCCCAGGGCCGGCTGGCCGAAGCCGCCGAGACGGCCGAGGGCAACCTCCCCTCGACCTGGCGGGTGATCGAATCGCCCCCGCTGGGCCTGGTGCTGGAACGCGCCGGCGGCGGAATCCGGGTGGTCAACCTGTTTCATTCGCCCACGGGGCAGGCGCTGCTGGGGCCCAAGTCGCCGCCCCTTTTCGACCTCACCCTGCGCGATACCCGGTCCCAGGAAAAAGAGAAGGAAAAAGAGCAGGTCCACCTGCTGGCCGATGCCGGCTGGGAACAGGTCGAGGTGGTTCCGGCCGATGGCCGGGCCAGGCCGGCGACGCTTCGCTGGAAAACGCCCGGCGACAAACGTTTTGGCGGCTTGAGCGTGGAGGCCACCGTGCGGCCCGACAACCACGCCTTTCGCTGGACGCTCAAGGTGGACAACCCCAGCGACGCTTGGAGCGTCTGGCGGGTGGTCTTTCCCCAGGTGGCGGTGGCCGATCTGGGGTCCGAGGGGCGCGTGTTCTTCCCCCGCGCCGCCGGCGGGCTGGCCCGGGACCCCTGGCGGCAATCCTTCCGTTTTACGGGCAATTACCCCAGCGGTTGGGCGAGTATGCCGTTTCTGGCCGCCTACAACCGGCAACGCGCGACCGGGCTGTACGTGGCCGTGCACGACCCCTGGGGCGGCACCAAGGACATCAAGGTGGAAAGCCGGCCCGCCGATCGAACGGTCACCTTTTCGTTCGACCACCCGGCCGCCGACATGGGCCGCCCCGGCAACGATTTCGAGCTCTCCGGAGAGGCCGTGCTGGCGTGGCTGCCGGGCGATTGGTTCGACGCGGCCATGATCTACCGCGATTGGGTCCGCCGCAAGGCGGCCTGGTATCCCAAGCTGGGCGAGCAGGGCCGCGAGGACACGCCCTTCTGGATGCGCCGGTTGAGCGTCTGGGCGCTGGCCTCGGGCGAGCCCGGGAAGGTCGTGCCGGCGGTGAAGGAGTTTCAAAAGTACCTGGGCGTTCCCCTGGGCGTTCACTGGTACAACTGGCACCAGATTCCCTTCGACAACGACTACCCCCACTATTTTCCCACCAAGGAGGGTTTTGCCGACGCCGTGCGCCGGTTGCGGGAGTCGCAGGTTTACGTGATGCCCTACATCAACGGGCGGCTGTGGGACACGCGGGACCGGGGTCTGGAGGACTTTCAGTTCTCCAAGCTGGCCCGGGCCGCCGCCACCAAGGACGAACTCGGCCAGCCTTACGTGGAGAAGTACGGCAGCAAGGAATCGGACGGCAGCCGGGTGGCGTTGGCGGTGATGTGTCCCACCACCAAGGTTTGGCGGAACGAGCTCCGCCAGATCGTGCTGCGGCTGTTTGACGAGTGCGGCACCAGCGGCGTCTACATCGACCAGATCGCCGCCGCCCGGCCGCGGCTCTGCTTCGATCCGACCCACGGCCATCCGCTCGGCGGCGGTCACTGGTGGACCCGCGACGGCTACTGGCCGCTGGTGGAGCGAATTCGCCAGGCGATGCCGGACGACCGGATGCTGACCACCGAGTGCAACGCGGAGCCCTACGTCCGCTGGTTCGACGGCTACCTCACCTGGCACTGGCAGCACGACGGCCAGGTGCCGGCCTTTGCGGCCGTCTACGGCGGGGCGATCCAGATGTTCGGCCGGGCCTATCGGGGCGGGCCCAGCAAGGACCTGGCTCTCCGCATGAAGGCCGGCCAGCAGCTTGTTTTCGGCGAGCAGATCGGGTGGATTGCCCCCAGCGTGGTCCGGGAGAAAGAGAACGCCGAGTTCCTTCGCCGGGTGGTTCGTCTGCGAGCGCGGCTGGTCTGCTACTTTTACGCCGGCGAAATGGCCCGGCCACCGGAGTTTGCCGGGGATGTTCCCACGGTGACCGCCGACTGGCAGTGGAGCGGCCGGTGGCCGGTGACCACCAGCGCCGTGATGACCGGAGCCTGGCGGCTGCCCCGGCAGAACCGCGCCGTGCTGCTGTTTGTCAACGTGGGCGACGAGCCGGTCACCGCAGGGCTCAAGCTCGACCTCGGCGACTACGGCCTGCCCGGGCCGAAGAGCACCGTCACCAAGATCACGCCCGAGGCGGCGGAAGACGCCTTTGCCACGCCGCCGCTGCTTGAGCGCGAGCTGACCTTTCCGCCCCGTACCGCTTGGGCATGGGAGATCAGATAGCTCGCGGGTGGCCCGGATAGCTCGCCTATCAGGGCGGCGCAGCCGCAAGAGGCACCTGTTCGGCGCGGGTTTCCGCCACCTGTTCGGCGCGGGTCTCCTGACCCCGCCGACGTGCCCCGGCCCTCCGGCACGCCACAATCCTCGCCTCCCGTGCCTCACGGCACCCCGATAGCAGAGCTATCGCGGCCACCCGCGAGCTATCGCTGCCGGCACGAACGAATATCCGCTCTCCGCAACAGAAACTCGGCACGCGCTATCTCGTTGAATCTGCTCGGGCCGTATCATACCATGGGTCCACGGGCGGCGGCATCGGCCGTGCTGCCCGGCACGCGAAACATCCCCCCGGAGCACGTTCCCATGAGACGGCATCCTCGCTTCGCCTCCCCGGTCGCCGGCTGCCTGGCGATCTGGGTCCTGGTTCTTGCCTGTCCCTTGCGGGCGGACGAACCGTTCGACTATTTCCGCAACTCCTGGAGCGTGCTGGGGCTGAAGGACTACCGGCAGGGCACCCGTGTCACGCCCGACAACCGGCTGCTCCTGGCCGACGGGGCGGAAGTGCGGCTGCGGTTCGGCACCAAGCTGACCGCGCTCAGTCGCAAGCAGGTGAAGACGCTGGCCGACGGCTGGCTGCCGGTCGTGTTGATCTCGGCCGAGGACGGCCCGGTGCGCTACGATTTCACCCTCTGGGCCACGCCGCTGCCCACGGTGAAGGATTGGAAGAAGGCCTTCGACTGGCCCACCGAGGGCGAGAACTACTTGAACTGGATTACCGTGAAGGCGACCAACACGGGCGGCGGCCAGGCGGCGGCCAAGGTGCGGATCGAGCAAACCGGGGCGGCCGTCGCGAAGTCGGCTTTCGCCTGGTCGCTGGCCCCCGGCAAGTCGGCCCAGGGCGTGGTGCGGATTCCCTTCGCGCCGGTGGACAATCCCGCCCTGCTGGCCGAGCAAGACCCGCAAGTGTGGCTCGACCGCACGCGGCAGTTTTGGCGGCACTTGCTCTTGCCGGCGGCCCGCATCGAGGTGCCCTGCCGCAAGGCGACCGAGGCCCTGCTGGCCGCGCACGTCTGCCAGTTGATCGCCAACGACCACGGCGAGTTGCACGGCGGGGAGGGGTTTTACGATCAATTCTACATCCGCGACGGCGGATACCAGATCATGGAGTTGGAGGAGGCTGGCCTGGAAGACGCCGCCGCCAGGGCCGTGGACCGATATCTCCACTGCCAGCGCCACGACGGCCGCTTCGAGACCCAGGCGAACCAGTTCGACGCCAACGGGCAGGCCCTCTGGGTGCTCTGGCAATACCACCAGATCAGCGGCGATCGGGCGTGGCTGGAAAAGGCTTATCCGCAAATGCGCCGGGCGGTGGATTGGCTGATGCAGGCCCGCCGCCAGGCGCCCGCCGACTCGCCTTTTGCCGGCCTCTTGCCCAGCGCACCGGCCGACGGGGAGTATCTCTGGGACGGCAAGCACCACATCGTGGGCTACGACCTCTGGAACCTTCGCGGGCTGCTGTTGACGGCCGACGCGGCCCGCACCCTGGGAAAGACCGAGGAAGCCGAAGAATTGCTGGAAGAGGCCAAGCTCTACCGGGCCGCCATCGACGCGGCCTGGAAACGGACCGGCCTGGCCTATTTTCCGCCAAGCTGGGAGAAGGACGGCACCCACTGGGGCAATACGGAAACCCTCTGGCCCACGGAACTGTTCGACCGCGACGATCCCCGCGTGGCCGCCCTGATCCATCACGCCCGGAAAACCCACGGCGGCGGATACGTGGAGGGCACGATTCTCTGGCTGGGGCGTCCCGGCGCCATCCATCCCTACATGGGCGCCTACACCACCATGGCCTCGCTGGCCCGCGGCGAGCACGAACAGGTGGTGGAGGACTTTTTCTGGTACCTGCTCCATTCGACCGCCACGCACGCCTTTCCGGAGGGCATCTACTACCAGCGCCGCTTCGCCTGGAGCAACACGATCCCCCACGTCACCGGGGCCGCGAACTACGCCCTGATGCTCCGCCACATGCTGGTCCATGAGCGGCCCAACGAGTTGCACCTGTTGGCGGCCGTGCCCGACGGGTGGCTCGGCGAGGGGCAGGAGATTCGCGTCGAGCGGGCGCCCACCCACTTCGGCCCGATGGGGATGGTCGTGCGGGGGACGGCCCGCGGCGTGAAGGTCGAGCTCGAGCGCCCCACGCGACGGCCGCCGGAGCGGATCATCCTCTACCTGCCCCGGTCGCGACCGCTGGTCGGCTCGCTCGACGGCGTGGAGGTGGTGGTGCGATCCGATCAGAAGCGGCAATGGAACTTTCACGGCCTGGTGGAGAAGTACCTGGCGGAGGCCGGGCCGGCGTTTCGTCCGATTTCCGGGCTGGTGGCGCTGCCGCTGGAGCCGGCCCCCCAGCAGGGCCGTTGGCGGACCCTGGACCTGGCGGCGGTGGCCAACACGGACCCCTTCTCGGCCCCCTTCGGCGTGCCGCAACCGCCCCGGAGCGAACTTCTTTTCACCGGCTTGCCGCTGGGCCGGCAGGTGATCGGGGGGGTGCCGTTCGAGGTGATCGATCCGGGCACCAACGGCGGGCGCGGTTTCGTCGTCCTGCATTCCCCCCAGGCGCCGCAAGACCGCCCCTGGCCTC
>CAYZWG010000391.1:0-5556 GCA_964481605.1 uncultured Planctomycetaceae bacterium | reverse complement strand
CAAGAAAATTTTCAAAAACCCAATTTCGCTGTACTGCTGTGGAACTTGGGTTAGGGTGAGGGCGATTGGCGGAAGAATGTCTTGCTTTGCTCGCGTGCCTCCTCTCACCCCTCACCCCCGGCCCCTCTCCCAGAGGGAGAGGGGAGGAGTTTGCAAAAGTCCAGTTATTTCCTGGAACTTGCCTTGTCCCTATCGTCCTTGTCGGGCAAGCGTTTTGACCAGGTCGCTCTTCAACCTCTGGAATGCACTCAACTTGTGGAGGGGAGAGAAATCCTCGATTCTCTCTGCCACACGGTGAATCGCCGCACGAACGTCCAAGTGCTTGAGCCTCCTGCCTCGCAGGCCGCTGGCCCTCCTTACCGCCTCGTGCAGCAAGGTTTTCGGGTCGGGAAGGCTTTGGGGATCAAATTTGGCGGGCAGGTCCAGGGAATCTCGACCCGAAGGGTTGCCCGAGGCAAGCCGGATTGCCGCTTCGTCAAACAGGAACCAGGCTTCGGTCATACGAACGGGGACCACGCAAACAACGGGCGGAAGTTCGGCGGAGGCAGCATGTTTGGCCTCCTCGATCTCTCGGCGGCGTTGTGCCGGGTCGTCTCGTTCGGCGTCGCGATGCACAAACAAGAGGTCGCACGGAAAAAGGTCGACGGCGGCATCCATCTTCTCGCGCAGCGTGTGCGGCTTTTCTCGCAGTGCGCGCAGGTCGGCCCACTCGAGTTGGAACGCTATGTCCCGGTCCACGTGTTGGCGGAGCAACCAGGTGAGTGGTTTCAGGAGTACCCGGTCGGAAGAGCCGTCCGTCACGAGAGTGAATCGCAGGTTGCGCATTGTCAGGGCGGAAACGCGAGTAATTTCTGCAAGTCGTGGCGATCCTTCACCCGGCGAGACTTCGCCGGCCCGCGGCCACCCGTGGGCGTCTCCTCTTCGTCGGCGTAGGCCAGTGGATTGAGATACGCTCCCAGCATTCCGCGAGAAACCGGATCGACATCGGGAAACGCCGTGGCACGCCATGTTTTGGGCAACCAGGAGAAGGCCACTCCAGGGCAGCGATGGTCGTCCACGAGAACTTCTCGCGGGTGGGCGATCAGCAGGTCCTTATCGTCGACCAGTCCCACCACGGCGGGCGAGTGCGTGTTGACGATGACCTGCCGGAGCGGGTTGTCGGGGTCAATCTTCTCGTCCGTATCGACGCACAAGTTCCTCAGCAGCTTGAGCATGGCCGAGATCCGCTCGGGGTGAATCCCGTTTTCCGGCTCCTCGAAACAGAGCAGGCCCTGGGCATGGGGATCGAGTTCCAGGACGGCGAGGGCGAGAAATCGCAAGGTGCCATCGGACAAGGCTCTGGCGGCGTGGAGATTGCGATTCCTGTCGCGCACCTGGACCGTGAAAAGTTCTCGCCGGCGGTCCTCGTCGACACGGACCTCCGCTACGTCCCCCACCAGGTTGGAAAGCTGATTGGCCACGCGGACGCAGACCGCATTTTCGCCGGAGGTCGAGGACCCGTTGCCGGCCTCCGCCTTGGCGAGATGGTGCAAGGTCGATGCCAGGCAGGAACCGTCTTGGCCGAGATGGGTGGGGGAATTGAAGGTGTCGGGCTCTCTCAGGGCGGAAGGTTCCAGTTGCAACAGGCGCCACGACTGCATTTCACGGCGGGCCAAGAGCGCCGTGGGACTCTCCGTCGCGTTGGAGCTGGACAAAACGGTGCGCGGCAGCCTGGACGCCCGGTATTCGCGCGGTTTCCCGCTGCGCCCATCTTGATGGAACCGAATCACCGGCTTCTCGCGTTTCGTATCGGTGGAAAGAAAGGCGGCGCTGCGCCGGCCCTTGGCAACGGACTTTCGCCACTCCGCGGAGTGGGGAAAGGGGAGGTGCTTGCGCGCTTCGCCGAGATTGATGTGTTCCAGCGATTCGTGCGCGATCTCCAGCCGATCCGCGGAGGGCTCCTGCCGGTCGTGGCGGTGCCGCAAGGTCAACTGATAGCGCAAGAACGTAATCGCTGCCTTGGCCGTTTGTCCCAAGTCGTCTTCGCCCGACTCGGGCACGAGCATCTCGGCATCGAACGACATCTCGTCCGCGTGTGTCGTGCCCAGCTTGAGAAACAGGCTGCCAATGTCCGTCGCATGGTGGCGTTCATCACGCACGCATTTCGCCGCTTCCATCAGCGGCCGATCGGCCAGCGCGCCGAGAAACGTGATCGCATCAAACAGATTCGATTTTCCCGCGCCGTTCGCGCCGGCGATGCACGTGAACGGCCCAAAAGAGACGTCCACGTTGGCCAGGTTCTTGAATCCGCGGATTCGCAAGCGGGTGAGCATCGAACCGCCACCGTCATTCGGACCGGAAACAGGCTGTCGAATTCTGGGAGAGTGCGACAACCGCAGGGCAAATGCGACAACAACCCGCATTCTACCAGCACGCCGACGTGGGCGGCAATCGGGGGGCGTGAGCGTGTCACTTCCCGCCCAGACATACCACCTGCCCGTCCACCGTGGTCATGTAGACCCGGCCGCCGGCCACGGCCAGTCCGTCGAACACCGGCGGCGAGTCGAGCTTCCGCTGGGACAGCCGGGTGCCGTCGGCGATGGAAAAGACTTGCAGCGTTCCGCCCCGCCGGCCGGCGTCCAGGGCGATCAACTCGCCGGGGGCGATACCGGCGATGTCCCGCGGCAACGCCGGCATCCCGGCCAGGAGGAGATGATCGCCGGCGCGGACCATCGCCCGGGGACGCATCGCCAGCGTCGCCGACCAGGCCCAGGGCGACGGCGCGTTCTTCTCGGCCGGGCGCAGGTCGGGCTGGTGTCGCCGGCCGGCCGCCGGCGGGCGATTCGGCTGGGCAAACAACGCGTAGCCGTCATACTTTCTCGCCACGCCCCAGGCCGTCTCCCCATCGAACGCCAGCAACAGGCCGTAGGGCACCACCAGGCGGTAATCGTAGAGCGTTCGCCGCGAGTTGGCGATCCACGAATAGGCCACCGAAAGGCGGCGGAAATCGCCGCTGCCCAGCACCAGGTGGGAACGGTGGTTCTCGGCCCCGTCCAGCAGTGCCGAGGTGGAAAAGAGGTGCCGGCCAAAATCCTTCCGGCGAGCCAGGTCGCGACCGAAACGCAGGTGCCGCAGATAGACCGACCCGCCGTCGCCGACAAGGATGTCGCCGGTCGAGCCCTCCATGGAAAAGGCGTCGCTGGCGTCGCCCGCGGTGAACGTCTTCCAGTCGGTCATGTTTTGCACGATTTTCACCGGCTCGATCTTCGAATGGGGATCGCCTAGGGCCGCCGGGCCCACCATCGAGGGGTCGTTCAGCCGGCCGCTGGAGATCACCTTGCCCGAGGCCGGATCGAGCCCCCAGAGGAACAGCCCTCCGTCCAGGTAGGACGACCGTCCGGCCACGACGTAGGCCACGCCGCCGTCGACCAACACGCTTCCGTGGACCGGCCAGAGCGATTCGACCTGATCGAGCGCCACGGTGCGGAGGTCGGCCGGCGCGGCGAGAAATCGCCAGACCAGCTCCCCGTCGCCCTGGCGAAGGCAGTAAACCCAACCGTCGGCCGAGCCGAACAGGACCCGACCCCGGTCGATCGTGGGCGGAGAGTCGACCCGGCCGCCGGCGGTGAAGGTCCAGCGGGGACGGCCGTCTTTCGGGTCGAGCGCCACCACCCGATGTTCGTCGATCGAGGCCACCACGAGCGTATCGCCGCCGACCACCGGGGCCGTCAGCCGGCCGCCCGGCCGCGCCTGCCAGAGGTTCTCCAGCGCGGCGGGGATTTTCGCCGCCGTCGAGTCGCTTCGCAAGGCGTCGTGCCGGAGGGTGGGCCAGGTGTCGGCAATTGGAGAGCCGCCGGCCGGAGGCGTCGTGCCGTAGGCCGGCCCGGGTTGCAGGCGAGCTGCCGTGGCGATCTCTTCCGGCAGCCGGACTTGCCGCCGGCTGGTCAAGGCCCAGAAGCCGTGCAGCAGGGCCTCCATGAAGCAGCCGCAGGAATGGGTGGGGGCGTAGATCATTCCGTTGGCCGGCATGATGCCGTATTGGCACTCGCCCCGGACCCAGTTGTTCCGCGCGTGCCGGTCGCCTTCGAGATCGACGAACTCGATTCCCCGCTTGCCGGTGAGGAGGAATCGCTCGGTCGCCTTCTCGCGGTAGCAGCGGTGGTGATGGCCGGCGGTCCAATAGTCCCGGGTGACCGTGTTGGTCCGCTTCACCTGGCCGCTGTGGGGATCGCGGCCCTGGGCAAATTCCGGCCCGGTCCAAACCAGACCCGCGGCCACCAGCACGTCGGTGGGCGACTTGAAGCCGGGCTGGCAGGGGGCCTGCCAGAGCGTTTTCCCGTCCTCGGCCGAGAGGCCCCGCAGGTTGCGACCGTCGGCCCACAGGACCACGCCGTCGTGGAGCACCAGCGTGTTGACCGACCAGCCGGCCGACCGCTGGGCCTTCTTGCGGCCCTTGGACCGCTTGCCGGGCTTTTGCGGCGTGGCCGTTTCGACTTGCATTCGGGGGGGAGTGCTTTCCCAAATCCGCCGGCCGCTTTCCAAGTCGAGCGCCACCACCCCGTGGCCGGCCTGAAAGACGACCCGCTCCCCTTGGGCGGCCAGTGTCAAGGGCATCAGCCGCGCCGTGGCCGGCTGGGTCCGCTTCCAGAGCACCTCGCCCGTGGCCGCGCGAATCGCCAGGATCGTTTTCTCGTTGGGAAACCGGGCCGGGGGCCGCCGCCGGACATCGACCATCGCCTGTTCGCTCCGGGGGGAGCCGGCGACCACCAGCAGGACCCCGTCCGCCAACAGCACCTCTTCCGTGCCGGCGGTCGCTTCGTAGGTGGTGAGAATCTCGCCGCTGGCCGCGTCCAGCGCCGACAAGGGCGCCGAGACGCCCAGCGGCACGTAAACGCGATCGCCCCCGGCCACCAGCGTCCGCGGAAGCTGGACCGGGCCGCTGCGGAATCGCTTGCGGTGGTCGGCCCAGTGGGGGATCGAGCGTTTCCAGAGGAGCACGCCGCTGAAGGCGTCCCGGGCAACAACGTGCCAGGTGGAAGGAAGCCGCATCGACGAGCAGGGACCTTCGTCCACGACCAAAAAAATCCGCCCGCCGGCGGTCACCATCGCACTGATGCTGGCCAGCGTGTGGTGGCCGCGGGTCCAGATGGGCTTGGCTAGCCACTGCATGTAGCGGGGCGGGCCGACCCGCTCGTCCTCGGCCACGGCATTGCCCGAGGCGTCGTGCAGAAAATGCGTCCACTGGTCGATGTCCCCCGGCCAGGGTTTGACCGTCTTGGTCCACGCCCGGCCGGAGCGACGATAGAGCACACCGCCGGGGGCCAACACCCGCAGGAGTTCTTCTCGCGAGACTTCGCCGGGCCGGTCGGCCACGATCAGCTTGGCCAGGTTGTCGATCAGCGGAATCCGCGTGCCGTCCCAGTGGCTGACCGTCACGCGGCCGTCGAGCCCCAGGCCATGAATGCGTCGTCGCGCGGCGGCCACGTTCTCGGCGTCCGGGTCCAGGCCGTGGACCAGGAAGGCGTCGCCCCGGCACAAAGCGGCGGTGAGCCGGCCGTCGCCCGAGCCGAGGTGAAC
>CAYZWG010000390.1:3712-5564 GCA_964481605.1 uncultured Planctomycetaceae bacterium | reverse complement strand
CGTGCCGGACTGCCGCGGGCGCATCGGCGGGGTCGGCAGACCCGCGCCGAACAGGTGCCTCTTGCGGCTACGCCGCCCTGAGATAGGCGAGCTATCAGGGCCACCCGGGTATCGGGGGGCGGGAGATTGCCGCGGCGTTCAGAAAAGGCCGGCGGCGCGATCGGCCTCGCGCCCGGCGGCGCGTTGGCGCTTGAGTTGCTCCATCATGAAGGTGATCGCCCGGCAGTATTCGCCGATGGCCTGCTTGGAATCTCCGGTCCCGGCCGCGTTGGCGGCCTGCCGGCGATGCTGGCCAAAGTGGGTCCAGTCGACGTCCCACCCCTCGCTTTGCGCCACCTCTTGAAGTTGCGCGACCAGGTGGTCGAGTTGCCCCGCCAGCACGCCATTGGGCTGGCAGGCAACGTGGCGGTAGGGCCCCTTGCCCAGAGGGTGGGGGTCGAAGCTGAGGACGTCCAATCGGCTGTAGCGATAGAGCAGGGCTCCCAGGCCGCCCAAGGCCGCCACCGCCAGGCAGGCCAGTGCGCCGAACAGGCTTCCCATGGCGGGCAAGAGAATGGCGGCCAAGGTGAGCACGCCCAGCAGCACCCAAATCGCCGACGGTACGGTGCGAGGCCGGCCGGCCAGGGACGGCGCGGGGACCGCGTCATTGGCCGCCCCGTTGATCCGCTGCGGGCCGGTCACCCGGGCAATCACCACGGTGATGTTGTCGGGACCTCCTCGCAGATTGGCGAGATTGACCAGGGCCTGGGCCGCCTCGTTGGGCTCCAGCGAGGTCAGCACCTGGCCGATTTCCTTGTCTTCCACCTGGCCCGAAAGCCCGTCGCTGCAAAGCAGGAAGGTGTCGCCCACCTGCATCGGGAAGGGGCCTTCGAGATCGACTTGCACATCGGGATTGGGCCCCATCGAACGGGTGATCACATTGCGGGGGACGAACGAGGGGACCTCGTCCTCGTTGTCGGAAAGGTGTCCGGCCGCCCGCATCTCCCAAACCAGGCTGTGGTCGAAGGTCAACTGTTCGAGGTATCCCTGGCGGAGGCGATAGACGCGGCTGTCGCCGATGTGCGCCACCAGCACGCCCTGGGGTAAAAGCGCCATCGCCTCCAAGGTGGTTCCCATGCCGCGGAACTCGTGATCCGCTTCGCCGCGGCCGTGGATCAGGCGGTTCGCCTGGTGGATCGCCTCGAGCAAGGCTTGGGGAGCGGGCCGATCGGTCAGCTTGTGATAGGTGAGGGGGACAATGTCGGTGGCCATCTTGCTGGCCAACTCGCCGGCGGCGTGGGCCCCCATCCCGTCGGCCACCACGAACAGATGTCCCCGGCTCTCGAACTGCTCCTGGCTGCCGGCCAGCACCACCACCATGGAGTCTTGGTTGTTTGCGCGGCGCAGCCCCACATCGCTCAACGATGCTTGCTCCAGGCAGTGATCCCAATTGCGCGCCTGCCGGTCCATGCTAGCTGTTGAAAAATGGGCGGTTCGAAGATTCGAAGAGATGCTCTGTTCCGGTACGGGCCCATGGAGAGACACTCTTATTCTAATTTCCGGCGAACGGTAAGACCAGGACCCGCGACCACCGTTTAGGGGGGTCTGCCCGCGTCTGTCGAGGCGTGTCCCGGCCGATCCATGCCAAACGGTACGACCCGAAACCGGCGGGCTTGCCCGGTTGGTCGGCAGGGACACTTGTCGCACATGCTCCCGTATTGCCGGGGCCCGGTCAACCGGGTGCGGAAACGGACTTTTTTTCGGCGGCGGCCGTCTGGATGGTCTTCCAGGGGTTCCCAAGCTGGAGCTTGGGAACCAGGTTAATGAGACGCTGGAGCTTGGGAACCAGGTTAATGAGACGCTGGAGCTTGGG
>CAYZWG010000390.1:0-3612 GCA_964481605.1 uncultured Planctomycetaceae bacterium | reverse complement strand
GACGCTGGAGCTTGGGGACCAGTTGCCGTAGGGCCGGCGGGTGGCCCTGATGGCTCGCCTATCTCAGGCGGCGTAGCCGCAAGAGGCACCTGCTCGGCGCGGGTCTCCTGCCCCCTCTGTTCGGCGCGGGTCTCCTGACCCCGCCGTCGTGCGGGTGGCAGTCCGGCATGCCGCAATCCTCGCCTCCTGTGCCTACGGCACCCCGATAGCAGAGCTATCGCGGCCACCCGCGTCTACGCACGAATATCCCCTTTCCGCAGCAGAAACTGATTTGCTCTGGCCGCCGGGAGGGCAAATCTCTATAGTTGCCCCGCCGTGAAAACGCCGAATCTCTCCATCCGTGCCCGCCCGTTGTCCATCCGCGTGCTGGGGTGCCTCCTGGTCGCGGCGGCGGTGCTTTCTTGCCTGGGCGGCTGCGTGCGGCGGCGAATGACGATCCGCAGCAATCCGCCGGGGGCCGTGGTCTACATCGACAACCGCGAGATCGGGGCCACGCCGGTCGCCACGGACTTCACCTACTACGGCACGCGGAATATCCGTCTGGTGAAGGATGGCTGCGAGACCCTCACCGTGGAGCAGCCGATCCCCTCGCCGTGGTACCAGATTCCCCCCCTGGATTTCATTTCGGAGAACCTGGTTCCGGCAAAGATCCACGACCACCGCACGCTCAACTACCAGCTCACCCCGCAGAGGATGGTCCCGCCGGACGAACTTCGCGGCCGGGCCGAGGACCTTCGCGGCCGGGCCGGGGCCACGGGCATGTTTGCCGCCGGGCCGCCGGGTGCTCCCCCTGGTGCGGTCGGAGTGCCGGCGCCGCCCGGCCCGCCAATCGTTCCACCGGCGAGGGCTCCGGCGTTGGCGCCGCCACCGCCCGGCTCGGCTCCGGCGCCGTTGGTTCAGCCGCCGGGGCAGGGGCCCAGGATGCAGCCGCCCGGCAACGGAACCGATTTTCAGACGTTGCCTTACGGCGGGCGGGCGGCGAGGTAGATTGTCACCCGGCCGCTACTGAAACCGTCGCGTCAGTCCGAACTGGGGTGTGCCCTTGGCACCGGCATCGGGACGGATGGCCCCCCGCACACCCAGCAATTCGGGATGGCGGGCGATCTTGTCGGTGAAGACACGCACGTCATGCACGATCGGCTGCAACTGCTGGCTGAGTTCTTGGACGTTGTTGATTGCGCTGTTGAGGCTGTTGTATAGCTCGGGGTTGTGGACCAATTGGCCGATCGTGCCCTTCGACTGGTTGAGGCTCTCGCTAAACATCAGCACCTCGCCCATCACGCGGTCGAGTTTGTCGGCTCCCTGGTTGAGGCGGGCCAGGGTATCGCCTCCTTGCTCGCCCAAGGCCTGGGTAAAATCCTCCACGTTCCGCAGATTCTTGTCCACCAGGTTCATGGTCTGATTCATGCGGGCCACGGTCTGGCGAGCCTCCTTCATCAACAGGGGCATCTGTTCCAGGGTGTCGCGCAACTGCTGGCGGACTTTCGGATCGCCCAGCAGCTCGTTGGAACTGACGGCCAATTGGCGGATGGCGTCGGAGGTTTCGTAGGTCTTGTCGATGATCGCGTTGATGCGAGCCTTGCGCTCGGCCAGGTCCGCTTCGCTGCCCAGCAGTCCGTCCAGCCTTTCGATGAAGTTGCCCAGCTTCTGGCTGGTGTCGGCCACCGACCCCATCACCCCGGTGATGTTTTCCTCCAGCGCGCCGACGACCTGGATGGGGTCGGGGGCGACGACTCCTTGGAGCGTCGCGCCCGGCTCGACCAACTGCTTGCTCCCGGTCCAGTCGCGGCGGTGAACGAACTCCAGGATCGAATCGCCCAAGAGCGAACGATTGATCCGGCAGACCTCGTTGTTGAACAGTTTCCGATCGCGGTTGATTTCGGCGGTGACCTCTGCCCCGCCTTCGTCCAGCAGCTCGACCCGGGTCACGCGACCGATGAGAATCCCGCTTTTTCGTACGGGCGTATTGTCGCTCACCCCGGGCGCCTCGGAGAAGCGGATGTGGACGACGTACTTCGGCTGCCAGGACTTCAGGTTGAAGATCGACCGCTCGGGCCCGAACAACATCATCAGGGTCGCGGTGGCCAGCAAGGCCAGCAACACGGTGGCCCCGATCCGCCATTGGAACCTGCGATCGTCCATGACTTACTCCCCGTTTTGCTTGCGCATCTCCATCAGGCGTTCCCTCGCTTCGCCGCGGACGAATTGCACCACCCTGGGATCGGCGGCCTGCTCGATGGTCTGCGGCGGGCCGTCGTAGAGGAACTGCGGCTGGCCCGGCTTCAGCCGCGCCAACGGATAGAGCATCACCACCCGATCGGCCACCTTGTGGGCCGTTCGCATGTCGTGGGTGACCACGATCCCGGTCACCGGATGCCGCCGCCGCACGCTGAGGATCAACTCGTTGATCACGTCGCTCATGATCGGATCGAGTCCGGTGGTCGGCTCATCGTAGAGGATCAACTCGGGTTTCATCGCCAGGGCCCGGGCCAGCCCCACCCGCTTGCGCATTCCGCCGGAAAGCTCGGCCGGTTTCCTGGGGATCACGTCCTCGGGCAATCCCACCTCGGCCAACCTGGTCCGGACGATTTGCCGGATTCGCTGTTCCCCGAAGTTGGTGTGCTGCCGCAACGAAAAAGCCACGTTTTGGCCCACCGTCATGCTGTCGAAGAGGGCCGCCTGCTGGAAGACGAATCCGTAGCGGATACGCGTCTGGGCCAGCACCTTGGGCGCCAGTTGGGCAAGGTCTTGGCCGTCGAAAAAAACGGTTCCCCGGGTGGGCTTGAGCAGTCCGATGAGGGCCTTCAGGAGCACCGTCTTGCCGCATCCACTTTCGCCGATCACGGCCAGGGTTTGGCCCCGCGGCACCTCCAGATCGATTCCTCGCAACACGTGGTTGCGGCCGAAGATGATGTCCAGACCGCGAACCTCCACCAGCGGTCGATCGGCGGAAACGGGGTTGTTCGGCGCGTCTACCATGGCTGTCGTGCCCGCGGCTGGTTGCCGCCGCGTGAACTCAAACGATCCTTGGTCCTTGTGGCCAGAATACCAGGTAGAGATGGTCCAGGAAGATTCCCAGAAAGAGGTCCAGTACCAGGATCACCACGAAGGACAAGACAAACGCGTAGGTAGCGGCCTTGCCCACGCCTTCGGCACCGGGATCGCAGGTGAAACCTCGATGGCAGGCGATCAGCGCGATCGCGGCCCCGAAAAACAGGCTCTTGAACAGGCCGCTGAAGAGGTCGAACTGGCCCACGAACTGACGCGAGTTTGCCCAATAGTGGTGGGAGTCGATGCCCAGCAGGCCGATGCTGTAGACCGCCCCGCCCACCACGCCCATGAAGTCGGCCATGATCGTCAAGGCGGGAATCAGCACCAGGCAGGCCAGAAAACGGGGAATCACCAGGTAGTGGATGGGATTGGCCCCCATGCTGGAAAGGGCGTCGATCTGCTCGGTCACCCGCATCGTGCCCAGTTCGGCGGCCATGGCGCTGCCCACCCGTCCGGCCAGCATGGTGGCCGCCAGCACGGGACCCAACTCGCGGACCAGGCTCATGTTGATCACGTCGGCCAGCCGGGCTCTCAGCCCCACCAGGCCCAACCCCCCCCCCC
>CAYZWG010000389.1:0-5586 GCA_964481605.1 uncultured Planctomycetaceae bacterium | reverse complement strand
GCCGACGTAGTTCCTGCGTGCGTGCCGAGCACGCACCCTACGAATCTGCCGCCGGCGCTTTCGGCGGGGTCGGGAGACCCGCGCCGAACCTGGGCCACCCGTCGAGCACGCCCGTCTTGCCTGCTACGCATCGTGCCCAGAGGCACGCTCAGAGATAATTCAGCAGCGTCAACCGGGATATCTCTGCCGTCGCTCGCATTCCGGCCTCCAGCGCGACCTGCCGAGCGGTGAACTTGGAGATCACGTCGGCGATATCCACGTCGTGCTCTTCGGAAAGGACTTCGCGGAGGTCGATCTCTTCCGCGTCAAGCCGGGACTGCAAGACATCCAGACCCTGTTGCTTGGCCCCCAGATCGGCCCGTGTGAAGTTCAGTTGCAACACCCCCGAATCCAACAGGTCGATCGACCGTTGCACCTGCGGAACGTCGTTCGACTTCAACGCCTCCTCCAGCCGCAGGAGGGCGGTGAACAGGCCTTTCACTTCGGCCGGGGCGTTGTCGCTACCGGTGAGCAACTCCGGCGTGCCGCCGCTGAGTACCCGCGGATCGGCCGGGTTGGTGGCTTCCACCGCGCCGGCGCCCGTGTTGCCGTCACCCGGGTCGAGCGTGGCCGTAAACAACCCCGAGGCGACCGGGTCCGCGGCCAGCAGTTGGATGATCCGGTTGGCGTCGGTGCCTCCCGCCGTGTCGATGTCGAATCGAAGTTGGTTGGCCCCCGCATCCCAGGTGAGAGATTCGGCGCCCGTATCCTGGAAGATCACCTCCACGCCGTTGGCGAAGGTGCCCGGGGCGATGCCCCGGAAAACCAGGTCGTTGTCCCCCCCCGACGACGATACGCTCACCTCGGCGACCGTGCCCGGATCGGTCGACGCCATCGTCCGCTGGCCGGGGGGAATCAGGCCCAGGTCGATCGCCGCTCGGCTCATGTGGGCGCGGGCGACCTGCAACTGCCCCGTGCCGATGCTGTCGTCCACCAGTTCGATGCCGTTGCCCTCAACCGCCAGCCGGGCCAGCAGCCGGCCGTCCGCATTGTCCGGGTGATTATTGATCTGGTCCAGCACGTCGCCGATCGAAGTGGCCCCGGCCAGGTCGACTTCCATCGCCACGCCGTCGCTGCGGGTGATGGTAAAATCGATGCCCCCGGGGCTAGCCCCCGAGGTGGTGACCTGCCCCAACTCGACCAGCCCCTGGCCCGTATTGGGATTGCCGTCGGTCGCGTCCAGTGCGATCTCGAAGGCATCGCGAGGGCCGGGCGTGGAATCGAAAACCTCGATCATGCGGTTGGCCGTGGTCACTCCGGGGGCTACGGCGATGGTGATTGTCTTGGCCGCCGGGTCCCAAGCAACCGTCTCCGAGCCCGCACCGCCCCCGGAGTCGATCACGTCGACCGTGTAGCCGTCATACTGGGGACCGTTTTGCAAGGCGCGAAGGGTCAGGTCATTGTCGGCTCCGGAGAAACTGAACGTCGCCTCGGACGGTGTCCCTCCGCCGTCGTAATCCGCCACGCCGAAACCGTGGTTCATCTCGGCCAGTCGTGTATCCCGCGTGAACGTGCGAATCCCAAGCTGGGCCGCCGTGGTGCCGCCGTTCTCGCCGATGGCAAAGTCGGCCCCGCTCAAGCGGGAACGGACGTCGATGCCGGTGCGGTCCTCGTTGATCGCGGCCACCACGCCGGCCTCCGAGCCGTTGAGCACGTTGAGCACGTCCTCCATCGTCTTGGCCGACGCCAGGCTGATCGTGTACGTCTGCTTGCCGTTGACGATCTGCAGTCCGGACGCCGCGTCGAACTCCTCGCCCGAGCCATAGGCGGTGACACCGGCCGACTCCCCCGCCGGCGTCTGGGTCATCAACCCCAGTCCCGGGTTAGCTTCCTCGTCGAGCGGATCCAGCTCGGCCGTAAAAGGGAGAACGCCCGCGCCGTGGGCGCTGTTGATCGCGTCCATCACGTGCTGGGCCTGTGTGTAGCCGGCGTCGATGGCCACGTCGATCCGCTGGGCGACCGGGTCGTAGGTCACCACCTCGTTGCCGAAGGAGACGGTGGGGTCGTCGTTGAGATGAATGGAAACCCCGTTCAGGCCGGTGCCGCGAGTGTCGGCCTGGACGATCAGATCGTTGTCGGCGCCGGCGGTATGCACCACGGCCCGAGCCCGCGCGCCGAACATGTCCTCCAGCCGCGTCGTGGAGCGAACGATCGGATCCAGGTCGCGACCTTCGATAGGGCTCAACCCCACGCCCACTTTGGTGAGGATTCCCAGTTCATCGGCCGTCGTCCCTCCCCCCACTTCCAACACCGACAAATCACCCGCGGCGGCCTGATCCAATTGCAGCTTCAGCCCCGTGGGGGTGATCTCCACCTGGACCAGTCGACCCTGCGGCGGATTGGCCCGAATCAGTGCGGCCACGTCGCCGATGGTCTCCGCCCGGCTGACGTCGACGATGCTCGTATTCGTGCCGTCGGAGACGGCAATGCTGCCCGGCGAAATCCCCTCGCCGCCCCGCAGGTCGGCCAGCCGGGTGTTATAATTCAACACGGGATCGAAATCCATCGTGCCCCGCACCGGCTCCGAAATCGCCCCAAAGGCGTTGTTTCCGGTGACGTTGGTTTCAAACAGCAGGTCCACGTCGGCGAAGCTCAGCAACTGGGCGTCGTTACCCGAATACTCCACCACGCCTTGGCCCACTTTATTGAACGGGCGGACCTTGGTGGTCGACCCGGCAAACAGAAAGCGGCCGCGGAAACTCTGGTTTCCCGCGTCCAACAACTGCCGCACCGCTTGCTCCACTTGCAACGCCGCCGCCTGGCGCTGCTGGTCCGTGGCCGTCGTGCCCACCACGGCCAAGGCGGCTCCTCGCACCTCGCTCATGAGGTTCGAAATCTGCGACATCGCCACGTCCGTCGACCCCAGGTACGACTGGTTCGTGGTCAAATTGCTGCGGACCTGCTTTTTGCGTTCCAGCAGGCTTTGCAGGCTCATGATGCGGGCGGCCGACACGGGGTCCTCGCCCGGCCGCTCGAATCGCCTGCCCGTGCTCAACTGGGTCTCCAGGCGGAACAACTCGCGTTGATCGAACTGCACCTGCCGGATCAGCCGCGAGCGAACAAACTGGTCGCTGATCCGCGTTGTGGGCACGCCAATGATACTGCTGGACATGGCTTCTCATCCCTGAGGACGCCGGCCCGCTGACCCGAACCCAACCGCCAACCACCCCTCGCCCCAAGCTCCGCCTTTCACCCCTCGCTGCCAAGCTCCGGCTTGGGAACGCTCCCCGCGCCCGGCTCCGCCTTGCCGTTTCCCTACAAGTTGACCAGTTTATCCAACAAATCTCCCAGCACCCCGATATATCGCGCGGTCGCCTGAAACGAGTGCTGGTAGGCCATCAATTTGACCGCTTCCTCGTCCATGCTCACGCCGCTGATGGCCAGCTTCTGACCCCGCAACGTCTCCTCGAACACGCGGTTTCCTTCCGCTTCCGCCTGGGCAATCGTCGACCCTTGGGCCGTCTCGCTCATCATCCGGTCGTAAATGATCCGGATCGACTCGCCGTTGCGATCTTCGATCGTCTGGTCGGCCAGGTCGGCCAACGCCACCGCGTTGTTCGTGTCGGCGCCGATGCCGCCTTGGCTGGCGGCAAACTTGCCCGGGTCGCGCCGAATCGCTTCGCTGATACCCAGGTCGGTCGCCGTGGAGCCGGAAAAAAACGTGTTGATCCCCAACGCCGCCAAAACACCACTGGTGTCGTCGGCAAAAGCGAACTGCTGGTCGGGCGAGTCGCTCACCAGGTGCAACTTGCCGGTCGGGGTCATCTCGGCCGATAGCCCGTCGATCGCGTCCAGCGCGCTCACCAGGTCGGCCATGGTGGTCTCGTTGCCCAACCCGTTCAGGTCGACCGAAACGTCGGTCGTCTGGGTCAGACCGGTCTGCGTTCCGTAGATCATCACCTGAAACGATCCGTTGGCCGGGGCAAACGGCAACCCGGCCTGGTTCAACGCCAGATCGCCCGCGTCGACGGCAAACGCGCTGGTGGTCTCGTCATATCCGTTCAGACCCTGGCCGCCGGAAAAGACCTTGTTGAACTCGAACGCCAGGGTCTGGGAAAAATCGTTGAGTTGGTCGAGGAACCCACCCAAAACGTCGTCCCGAGCCCGGGTCAACCCCGCCAGTTCACCGCCACCGAGCGTCAGCGGCGAGTTGGTTTCCGCCAGCCGGATATTGGACGTCGTCATCCCCCGGTCGGTGTCTTCCACGACCTCGACCGCACGCCGCGTTCCTTCAAAGACGAGAAAATCGCCGCCGTTGTAGACGGTCACTCCACCGCTGGGTTGCTCCTCGATGCGGACATCGATCAGCTTGGCCAGGTTCTCCATCGCCAACATCCGTTGATCCCGCAGCCCCACCGCGTCGCTGGCCGAAACGTTGCCCCCTTCCGCCTCGGCAATCTGGACGTTCAGCGTGCGAATCTCCTCCGTCAACCGGTTGATCCGCTCGCCCATGTCGCCCACGCGGTCGTTCAAATCACTCCGCAGATTGGTCACCCGGCCCGCCATGCGGTTGATTTCCTGAGTCAGCTTGGTCCCCTCCAGCACGGCCAGGTTGCGCACCGAAACGCTCTCCGGCTGATTGAGAATCTCGGAGACGCTGGAGAAAAAATTGTTCAGCGAAGTGCTCAGGTCCGTATCGCTCAACTCGTTGACGATGCCCTCCAACTGGGAATACGCCTGCTCGACGATCTCGCTGGAAGACTGGTCGCTCACCGCCCCGCGGAGCCGTTGCTCCAGGAAATGGTCGACCTTTTGCACCACCGCCTCGACCTCGACCCCCATTCCCATCAGCAGGCCGCCCTGCTTTTGGGTGGGCGCGGGTTTGAGGATCACCTCTTCGCGGAGGTAGCCCGGCGTGTTGGCGTTCGAGATGTTCTGCCCGACCACTTGCATGGCGATCTGGTCGGACCGAAGCGTGTTCGCCGCCATTCGGATCGAGCTGTAGAGAGACATCTCGCCACTCTTCGTAAGTTGCCTGTGCTACGCGTGCTGGCTAGGCTACGTGATCTACCAGGGCGCCACCCTCGCGCGCCTTTCCGTCTCTTGAATATGTCGGCTCTTGGCGGCCGCCGGTCGCGATTATCTCGAGCATCTGGGATAGATGAATCAGTGTTCGCTGCACCAGCACCCAGTTCGTCAGGCTGTGGTGGCGAAGAAGCCGGGTCTGGCCGGCGGCGGCGTGGAACCGGTCGGCCAGCCGATCGGGCCCCTTGCCCGGAAGTGCCGCCGTGAGCGACCGGATGCTGTCGCTGGGCAGGCCTTCCCCCTCGGCTCGGGTGAGTAACTGCTGGCGATGCTTGAGACACCCTTCCAGCCGTCCGATCAGTTCCTCTTCCTCCTCGGCCAATTCGGCCAGCCCGGCCGCGTCGGCGGCGGCCAGCAGTTCCCGCTTCCTGCCGAGCACTCGCAATGTCTCGGACTGGACCGAGGACAGATCGGAAAGGAATTTCGCCAGCTCCGACTCCCAGGCGACGCCCATCGCTTTTCCTTTTCTCTCGGATCGATCTTGAACACAATACCGTTGAATGAAGCGTTCGGCGCGGGTCT
>CAYZWG010000388.1:0-5603 GCA_964481605.1 uncultured Planctomycetaceae bacterium | reverse complement strand
CTAGCCCGCCAGCCGAGCGATGCGATTGGCCGGCTGGAAGGCCACAGCGGCCGCCGGCTGATAGCAGTATTGCATCAGGTAGGCGTCTTCCGGCGTGTCGTCGTAGTAGTCGCGGAGTACGGAAACCGCCCGGAAACCGCTTTGCCGAAAGAACAATTGGGCCGGCAGGTTCGTCTCGCGGACTTCCAGCGAGATTCGCGTCCGCCGCTGGGAAGAGAGTTTGCCCACCAGCTTACCGATCATCTGCGTTCCCACACCCCGCCGGCGGTAGACCGGGGAGGTGGCAAAATTCAGAACCTGGATGCGGGACTTGTTCAGTTCATAGATCATGAACCCCACCACGCGGTCGTCGTGCTCGGCGACCATGCCGATGCAGTTGCGTTGGCGGAGACAGCGGATGAAGTCGTCCTCCAGCCAGGGAAATTCGAAGCTGGCGGCTTCAATGGCGAGGACTTCCGGCATGTCGCGCCGGATCATCCAGCGAATGTGGACCCGTACCCGCAGTTTTTGGTCGGAACTCATGTTGGCCTCCCTCCTTGTCGGCCCGCGCGGCCCGCTGGGAGGGCCGCACCACAAGCGTCACGTTTCGAGCGTCCTCGGGCGAACTTCGCCCCACGCAGCCGCGGTTCCTTCGCGGCCTCCGGGCCAGTCCGCCGACGACGCTGGATAAGCTACCAAAAGCCCTGAGATTTGCCAAGACGAACTCTGGGACAACCTGGCCACGCCGGCCTGGGGACCGCACAAAAGTTCACCCCGGGCCCTACACCGCCAGCGGGAACCGCAAGCGTGCCTATCCTTTCCTATCGGCCGAATCGCGGTCCTTGACGCCTGAAAACCGGGCACATGAGGGGAGAAATGGGGCAGCCCGGGACGAAAAAGAGGTGGCCAACAGGCGTCCCCCGCCAGCGCCAAGCTCCTGCCCAGCCGGCTCAAGCGTCCGAAACCCGCAGCCGAACCACGCCCGAGCCCGCCCCCCGATCGCCTCGCCAACCGAACCGCAGCGACACCAGCACGCTCAACAGCAGGAAGACAAATCCCAGTGGGCTGGGCCACAGCCAGAGCCACCAGGCCAGTCCGGCCAGAGCGCCGGCGACCGTGGGCCAGCGGGCCAGCCATCCGGTGACCGCCGCCACCCAGATCGCCACCCACAGGCCCAATCCCGCGGCCAGCCCGATCCACATCGGCCCCGCCTGCGGCGGTGGGCTCGGGGCGGCGCGGCGAAACCGCAGCGGGTCGGGCTTTCCTTCGATCGAAAATCGCCTTGCCTCGGCACCGTCGCCGGCGGACTGTTGCCAGAGGGCACCGGCGTCGACGGTGGTGGCGGGCTGGGCGGCCAGTTCGGTCCACAGGTCTTCAGCGCCTTGCCGCTGGGCCAGGGTCTCTTGCTGCGCCGCCAGCGAATCGATTTCCGCCACGGCGGCCCTGGGGGCCTCCGCGCCGACCGCGGCAAGCTCGCGTTCGGCCCGCGCCCTCGCGGCCGCCCAGCGGCAGAGCCAGCATCGGTACCACCCCACCGCCTCCCGCGCTTCGTCGGAGGTCGCCTCCTTGCCCAGCTCGATCAGGCCCGCCACGTTGCGCAAGCGGATCATTGCCTGTTCGATGGCGGAGAGCCTCTGGGCGCCGGCCACCTCGACGGTCTCTCGGCCACCGATTCCCACCAGGGTGAGGATCGTGCGGCGAACGGGAAAGTTCGTCAGCGTGGGGAGGGCGACCGACAGCGGGCGGGACTCGGCCCCGGCGGGCAGATTTCCTCGAAACACGACCTCCACCCGCTGCGGCAGCCTCGTCGTGCCCAGCGGCACCTGCCAGGTCGCGTCCCCGCCGGCCACCGCACACGACGCCACGCCCGAGAGCATCACCCGCACCGGCTCCCATCCGCGGGGCATCTCGAGCAAGGCCCGGCGCTTTCCGGCCGCTTCCAGATCGAACGTGGCCACGCCGTGACACGCACCGCCCGGATCGAGGGCAAGACGAACGTCGGCCAAATGAACCAGGGCCTCGTTGGCCGTGGACCGGGGCACGGCCTTGAACGGGGTTTCCCACACCAGGTAGGCCTGGTAGGCCTCCCGAGCGCCCGGCCTCTGGGCGAACGACTCGGGCAGCGGGGTCTTGCGAAGGCCTTGGGTTTCCCACGAGATCGGCTGGAATTCCGCCTGCTTGGGCAACACGATTCGATGGCGCCCGGGTTGGCCCGGTTTCAAACGCACCACCGGTACGGTGACCGGATCGCCAGGGCCCCATTTCAAGGGCCCCGTCACGCTCAACTGCCATTGCCCCTCGATGGCCGAGCGGGGCTTGACGACCAGCAGGCCCTGCTGTTGGTCGCGCCACTGGGTTTCCATCGATGGGTCCATCTCGAACGGCCCCCGCCAGCAGGGCGGCAACTCGAGCTGAAGTTCGTCGATCACGCCCCGTGTGACGGTGAGCGTAAAATCGGCTCGGGCCGTCCAGGTTGCTCCCTTGCGTTCCAGCGACGTGATCTGGTCCACCCGCACGTCGGGACGGTTCGGCTGGACGTGCAAGGTGGCGCCGACGGGCTCGGTGCGGGTGGCGATGAATTGGTGCTGCAAGCGACCCAGGCCGCGGTCGCTGGGCCGCCCCACCGGCGCGCCCACCTCGGAAAGGCCGGTCACATCGTCGAGCGAGAACCGGGCGTCCTGATCGCGGTAGATCTTGACCACGCCGGAGTGTTCCTCGGCCCCGATCAACCGCAAAAGCGGCAGCGGTGAGCCGGGCTGATCGAGTCGCGGCAGGGTACCCCGCACGGAGAGGGTATGCTCGCCCTCGATCGGTGCGTTGAAATAGGCCACCAGGGTTCCGTCGGGCGTCTGCGACCAGCGGAGAACCCGCTGGCTGCCGTCGGCCACCACGGAGACCTCTTCCACTTGCATCCCCTGGGGGGCCGCGATGCGATGCTGGAAGACGTACCCTTGGGTGGTGCTCACGTCGGCGTCCAGGCAAAGGCGGGTCTGCTTCCAGGCCACGCCCAGGGCCAGCGCCCAGTCGATCACCGTTTTCGGATCGCGGGGCCGGGTCGCCAGCGACCAGGTGGGCGAGACGTCGTTGAGGGCATAGGCGGCAACCAGCGCCGACCGCGAGTCTCCCCATGCCTGGCTGAACTCGGCGGAACTGACCACCGGCGTCTGCTCGGCGCCGTGGACCACGTATTCCAACTCGGGATCGACGGAGATTCCCACCCAGTGTTTTTTCAGCGGGTGCCCGGTGACGTGAACATACGGGAGCCTCACGTTGCCGATGCCCGACGCCCCCTGAAGAAGAAACTGGAGCCGGACCCGAACGACATCCGCGCTGGGCTCGGCCAGCTTCAGTCGCAACCGGCTGGGGTGCTCGCCGTTGGTTTTCACCTGCTCCAGCCGCGCCCCTTCAACGCGGGGCGGTCCTTGCTGCTGGAGTCTTGGATCGACCTCCAGGGCAAGTTCGGTCGCCTGGCCGCGCCGGGCCTCCATCTGGAGCATGGCCTCCACCAGCACGTAGCCCCGCTCGACTTTCAGCCAGAGCAACTCGTCGATGCGATCCTGGCGGGCCGTGCCGCCGCGAACGGCCTCTTCCGGCCAGCGGACCGAAAGGTGGTCGACGGGTCCCAAGGCCGTCACCAGCCGCGAGGGATCGTCGTACCGGGCCGTGGAGCCCCGCGCCGACGGCACCTCGATCTTCGGTACCTCCGGCGGCACCTCCAATTCCAGCCGCGACGTGGCCACGCGAGGAATCGCCAGATCGAACCCCGAGGAGACCACCTGGCCGGTCTCGCGCGGGCGGAGCGTCACCTCCAGGCGGCACCAATCGGTTGGGTCGACCTCCACGGCCAGACCGCTCTCCTTTTCCCACACGGGGTCCACTTCCTGCCCGTTCCGCCGCACGGATACCGGATACCAAGGGTCGTCTCCCACGGCCAGCGGGATTCTCACCCGCTGCGTGGCGCCGAAAACCGCCAGGTCGAAGACCGCCCGCAACTGGGTCACCGCGAGGCGATCGGGCGGGGCCTGCCAGGAAAGCACCGCCCGATAGGTTGCCGCGTCGATCAGCCAACCTTGAGGCCGGCCGGTCAACGCGGCGGCGCGGCGCTGAAGCTCGGAGTAGAAATGCTCATCGACGTAATACTCATCCCCGCTGGGCTGCCCAAAATGGTCGACGGGAACGAAAACCAGGGGTCTCGCGGGGGGCGGTTCGCCGCCGACGGCGATGGAGGAAAAAAGGCCGGCGGCCCCCAGCGCCACCAGCAGGGTGAGGACTTGCCCCGTGGCCGCCTCGGCGGTGTCTTGGGAAACAATCCGGCGGACGACGGCCCGCACCGGCGCGGGCCGGTGCGAGAGCAGGCGGAATCCCCAGCCGCAAAGCGTTCCTAGAAAGGCCCCCGTGGCCACTGGTCCCAACACCTTGCCCACGACCATGGCCGCCACGGCCGTGGCGGGCACCAGCAGAATCGCCACCAGCGAACGACGTTGTGCCAGCCACCAGACGATGCACGTGGACACCACCAGCGTGATCCACCCCAGGCTGCCCAAAAGCCCCTCGTCGACGACACGAATTTGAAGGGGTTCTCCCGCCACCGCCCGCACCTGCCGCGCCGTCCAGCCGGTCATGTCGGAGGGGAGATATCCGCCCACCAGCCGCCGCTGCCACGGCTCGGTCGAGCCGGCGGGAAACGCGGCCCAGCGGTCGGCGTCGACCAGTCCCGCGGACTGGCCGGCCGCGCTGGCCCCGCCAACGCGGAGGGCCAAACGGCCCGAGGTGATTTCCCACAGCACGTTCAAACCCAGCGGGCTGACGTCGTTCCGCTCCAGGGCCGCCTGCCGAGCGCTGGTGAGGACCATCGCCTGGTCCGCCACCAGCAAGGCGAGATTGGCACGCCCCAGCAGGGCGGCTCCCCTCGCCAGGGGCGAGTCCTCGGCCCCGGTGGCCAGCCGCCCGTCGGGCTGAATTCCCTCCCGGCCGAGGGCGGCCACGTCGACCAGCAAGGTGGTTTTCCGCTCCCCCTGGGCGGCATCGGCAAGGATCGTCTTCACCGCCGGATTGGCCACCAGCCATCCCCAGGTCCGCGTCTGGCCGCCGGCGGGGGCACTGCCTTCGGCGGCAAGCCTGCCGAACTGCTCCAACAGCCGCCGCGCCTTGTGGATCGAGGTGGCCGTCTCCTGCCCGACGCTCCAGTCCGCCGGCCGAAACGGGTCCCAGGGCCGTTGCCTCCGCAAGCGTCCCAGCGGACCGAAAAACCGTCCAAACCAATCGCCCGCCGAGACCGCCGCCGACTGGCTCTCGCCCCGGGCCAGCCCTTTCCACCCGGGAGGCAGCCAAACCGTCCATTTCTGTTCGAGAACCGGCACGTCCGGCCGGGGCAGCGCAGCAGACAGCGTTTCGGTAAAGGCCCATCGCCGCGCGGTCGTGGTATAAGCGAGCAAGATCGTGCAGAATCCGCGGCGGGGATCGAGTTCGACCGCCAACCGGTTTTTCGCGTCGCCCGCCGCCGCCCGCCACGAGCTGCGAACCCCAACCACCCAAACCGCCTTCACGTCGTCGAGATCGGCCCGGCCGGGCAACGTCACGCCCAAGCTCCCCAGACCGGCGGTCCGCAATCGCCAAACGGCAAC
>CAYZWG010000387.1:0-5616 GCA_964481605.1 uncultured Planctomycetaceae bacterium | reverse complement strand
CAGGTTCAAGAACCTGGGCTACCCGCTGGGCGCGTGGTGTTGCTCCGGTTGGGCGCCAAGGCCGCCTTGCGGCTAATCCTTGGGCGGACGCGGCGAACCACGGAACATCAGTTGCGTGCTCATCACCACGTACTGGACGGTCCAGACCAGGCCGACCACGCCGCAGCTTAGCATCGTGCCCTGGGCAAGAACATTGTGAGGGTCTTTCGACCACAGCCAGGCCCCGGTGGCGGCACCTATCCCGGCCATCACCGCGAACCAGCCCGTGGTCATCACGTGTCGGCGGATGCGGCCGCGGGAGTGGGTGGCGATCGCCGATTGGGCGGAGAACTGGGCCAACTCGCGCATCGCCGACAGCGGCAGGCCCTTTTCCGGAGCCACCGCTCGGGGACCCATCCCGGCCGGGCCACTGGATTGGTCGCCGACCCGGGGCAGCGGCTGGGTGGGCGTCGCACACGCATCGTCCCCGCCCGCTGCGGCCGGACATTCCCCACCCGCTGCGGCCGGACATTCCTCGTCCGCTGGGGGGCCCGGCGCCGTCGGCCCGCTCGCCTGCGGAGCCGGAACGGCTGGATTCTGGCTGACGACGACGTCCGCCGCGTGGTCGCAAGCCATGCTTTGTGGGCCGCTGGAATCCGCTCCCGACTGATTGTCGCGGAGCCGGTCAAGCAACTTGGCCATGTATTCATCGACCGATTCCTCGTCCTCCCCCTGGGCCGCGGAATCCGCCTGAGCGGAATCGCCAGGCTCGCCGGCGGATACCTCGTCGTCGGGTACCTCGTCGCCGGGGTTTAGCCCGGCGTCGGCCAAAGGTACCGCGGCACCGCCCGGCAGCTCCATCGTGTCTTGCGGCCACTCGGGCAAGAGGTCGTCGCAGCCCGCCTCGGCGGATGGGTGAACAAGGCCGGACCGCTGGTCAAGTTCGGCCTCGCGGGCGTCGAGCTGCCCAGCGCGGGCGTCCAACTGTGCCTGGGCTTCGGCCTGAACGGCCTCCCATTGATCCCGCTGGCGTTGGAAGGCGGTGCGTTGGGTTTCCGCCTCGGCCAACTGCCGGTCGAGGAGGTCGGCGTGGCGGGCGACCCGGGTTTCGGTCTCCACGCGAACCTGCTCCCAGTGCTCCTGCTCCTCGTGAAACGCACACCGCTGCCTTTCGAGCTCGGCGGCGTTCTCCGCCAGTTCCGCTTGGGCTTCTGCTCGCTGCTGTTCCCACTGCCGCTGTTGCCGGCGGAACTGCTCGAGCTGCCCGGCGGCTTCTTCCTCGTGGAGAGCGGCCTCCGATTCGGCTTGTTCGGCGGCCGAGGCCAGCGCCGCGGAGAGTTCTTGGCGGAGACGCTCCATTTCCTCCCCAGCGTTCCGAAGCTCCGCTTCGGTTTCCGCCCGCTGCTGTTCCCACTGCTTTTGTTGCTCGCGGAGATACGCGATTTGCTCGGCGGAACCCTCCGAATGGGGGGCGACATCCTCGTTGGAGGATCGGGCCTGGGCTTCCGAGAGGTCCTGGCGAAGACGTTGGGCTTCTTCCTTGACTGCCCGAAACCCGCGGAGAAGTTTTCTCGCCCTTTGTCGTGCCAGGTCCTTGGCAAGAGAAAGGTTGGTGACTAAACTTTGGGGTTTTCGTTGATCGGCCTCTACGGCCGAGGCCGGCAGGCCTTGGTCGAAGGCGAATTGCTGGGGATCGAGAATCTCGATCTTGATCGGCCCGAGGGAAATCCGGCAGCCTGGCTGCGGCGTGGCTTTCGGGGTTGGCCGCGGGGCCGCTTGCGTGCGAGGCGGGTTGCCCTGGGCGTCGGCGAGGCCGCAAATGGCCGGGTGATAGTCCTCGGGGCGGATCACGCAATGAGTGGCCTGATTGCCGTGGGCGTCCAGACAGAGCGTACATTTCGGACCGGAGCCGGTGGACTGCTCGGCCGTTGCCGGTGGGAGGCTGAGGGTCTGCCGGCCGGTTTCGCCTTCGCCGGGCGCCGCGACGGGGACGCTCTGGCTTGGGTCGTCGGCAGGATGGGTAGCCGTGGACAACGTGGCAATATCAGCCATGGGAGCATTCCCTTGACGTTTGACGGTGGCCCACGCCGCGAGAGATTGCGTATGATCGGCGTGGGCCGCGGCGGGCAGCCGGCCCTGCGGGCCCGGGCGGCCACCCTACTAAACCTCTGGGGGGATTTAGCTTACGCTCTTTTCCGGGGCAATCGACCGTGTGCCTGGACGAGGGGCTTTGGGTGAGAATGTGAAAAACGGCTGCATATCTTTGCGGCTTTTGACGATTATCCGATAGCGTCCGGCGATGGGTTGCCCGCAACAGGCGGGACAGCAGCCCCCGGCAGGCAACGGTCGCACGACACAAAAGTGTCCTACCGTGGCAAACAATTTGGGGCCGGGCAGTCAACGGCTCGGGGCGACGTCAATCGGCGCAACCTCCTATTTGCAAGGGATTTGCGGAAAGAGAGGTCCGGCCGGCGACTTCTCCGCGGAATTGAGGAAATTTTTGGAACCCCTGGGGTGGACAAGCGTACTATATTTTGGTTGCTGCCCGTCGAGAGAGAGGCCCAGGGCAGCGTTGGTCAGTGACACCGGAACTTGATTCGAGAAGAGGGAGGTTCGAACGGCTTCTCTGAGGGGGGCAAACCTTCAGTGCGGCCAGGATCGGACACCGAGGTGGAAGCCATGAAGAACCGCAAAGAAGCGATCCTGAACATGCACCAGGTGCTCATCAAACGGCGCGACGCCTTGCGCAAGGCGTTGGCCGGGGACCTGAGCCTTCTGAAAGAGATGAATTCGCAGACCTCGGGCGACGTGGTCGACTGGGCTCTGGACTCGGTGCAGGACGAGATCAGTTCCCAATTGGCCGAGGTGGAGAGCCGCGAACTGGCCCGGGTCGAGAACGCCCTGGAGCGGATGCGCGACGGCCAGTTTGGCGCCTGCGAGGGTTGCGGGTGCAGCATCCCCATGGCGCGGCTGAACGCGCTCCCCTATGCGACGCTCTGCATCCGCTGCCAGCGCGAGGCCGAACGCGAGGGTGCGATCACCGGCGCGGACGTCGATTGGAGCCGCGTGCTGGATGCTCGCGGGCACGACGCCGACCTGTCGATCAACGACATCGAACTGGATGTTTCCTGATCGGCGAGCCGGTGCGGAGGCGCCTGGATTGACCCGCGGGTGGCCGGGCGGGGGTTCAGGCGGCGGGAGTCCTCCCGCCGGCAGACGGGGCTTTCCGGTCTGTCTTCCGGCTGGAAGATCGCGGCGGCCGGCGGGCTGCTTGGTTTCCTGGCCGGCCGAGAGCCTCTGGGGAGTCTGCCATGCCCTTGCGTGACCCGAGAACTACCAACCCGAGCCACGGCCGCCTGGCGGGCGCCGTGGTTCTTTTTTTCTTCCTGGTGGTTCTGCCCACCATCGGCCGGGCGACCCCACCGGCGATGGGCCAGACGGTGTTGGAGGCGGCGATGGAACGCCGCGGGCCCGTCTCGCCCGAAAAACGCCAGATGCTCTACCGCCAACTGCACCAGCAGGCGGCCGTGCTCCAGGCCCAGGAGGCCGTGGTCAAGACCGTGGCCAAGCTGGCCGGGCCGACCGTGGTTCACATCGAGGCCGACGTATCGGCACACACCGCCCTGACCCACGGACCACGTCGATTCCGCGAGGAGGCCGGCTCGGGGGTGACGATCCAGCTCGGCGAGAAGTTCTACGTGCTGACCAACCGCCACGTGATCCACGGTGCGGCCCCTGAGAAGATCGATATCCACCTGGCCGACGGTCGGGCGATCCACCCCAAACAGGTCTGGAGCGATCCGCAGACCGATGTCGCGGTGCTGGCCGTGGCCGCGTCGGGCCTGGTGGCCGCGTCCCTGGGCGACAGCGACCAGGTCGAGATCGGCGACTTCGTTCTGGCCGTGGGCAGCCCGTTCGGGTTGAGCCACTCGGTCACCTTCGGCATCGTCAGCGCCAAGGGCCGGCGCAAGCTGGACCTGGGGGCCTCGGACCTCGAGATGCAGGATTTTCTCCAGACCGACGCGGCGATCAACCCCGGCAACAGCGGTGGTCCGCTGATCAATCTCCAGGGCGAGGTGATCGGGATCAACACGGCCATCGCCAGCAACTCTGGCGGCAGCGAGGGGATCGGATTCGCCATCCCCATCAAGATGTTCATGTTTTCCGCCCGCCAACTCGTGGCCACGGGCAAAGTGCGGCGGGCGTTTCTGGGCGTGTCGCTGGACCTCGATTTCGGGCCGTCCGAGGCCGCCGCCTTGGGGTTGCCGCGTCCCTTCGGCACTCGGGTGACCCGGGTCTACGACGATTCGCCCGCACAAGCGGCGGGAATCGAGGCGGGGGACGTGATTCTGCAGTTCGACGGCGTGACCATCGAGGACGACAATCACCTGGTCAACATGGTGCGGATCACGCCGGTGGGGACCGAGGTGCCGCTGGTCGTCTATCGCGGCCAGCGGTCGGTTCACCTGAAGGCGGTGCTGAGCCTACCGCAAGAGCCGTAGCCGACAACCTCGGCCGCGCCGCCAGGGCCGGTTCAACGGCCCGGCTCCACGTTGCCCGCCCGGCGACCGGCGTTCTCCAGCGCGGCGATGATCTGCCGCAGCACGGCCTCGGGGTCGGTGCTCACGGCCACCCCCATGTTGTGCCGCCAGGCCGGCACCATGCGGCGGTCGAACACGGCTGCTCCCGTGGTGAGATCGCCTCGCGTCTCCACGTCGCCGGCCATTTCCTCGGTGACGAACAGGTGCGGGTTGGTGACCGCCATCAGGGCCACCGAATCGTGCACGTGGATGCCCTCCTGGCCAAACTGCTGGCGATAGGCGCGAAACGCCGGAGGAAGAATCTGTCGGAGGAAGTGGCCCACCTTGGTCGTTTCGGCGGGCAGCCGGTTGAACAGGTCGTAGCTGAGGACAATGCGATTGGTCACGTCCAGGGGGAGCAGCGTCTTGGTGCAGAGGGAACGGAAGACACAGCGGGCCGACTCGGAATCGCAGTAGAGGTTGAACTCGGCCGCCGGGGTGATGTTGCCCGGCCCGCTCACCGTGCCCCCGGAGATCACCAGTTGTCCGACCAGCGAGGGGAGTTCCGGGTCGCGTTGAAACGCGCGGGCGACGTTGGTCAAGGGGCCCAGGGCGACGATGGTGACCTCTTCGGGGGCGGCTCGCACGGCGTCGCAGATGATTTTTTCGGAGGGGTGCCGGGTGAGCAATTCGGCCACGTCCAGGTGGACCCCGCCCAGGCCGTCGATGCCGTGCAGATGGCGCCCGTCGACCGGCAGCCCGTGGTCGGTGTCGGAAGCGACCCCCAGCCGGGGCCATCGGGGGGGGTCGAGCTGCTCGATGATCGCCTGCACGTTCCGCGACGCGATCTGCGGCGACACGTTTCCGCCCACGGCGGTTACGGCCACGACCTCCAGCCGGGGGTCGAACAGGGCCATGCACATCGCCATGGCGTCGTCGATGCCCGGATCGACGTCCAAGATCACCTTCTTCGGCATCGAATTCTCGTATCCTGAAGCAGCAGCGGGATTTCGGCCATCGGCGCGATTGTAGAGCGGCGTTCGGGCTCAGGCAATAGGGAAAGCAACGTCTAGGTCCAAAGAGGGGGTAGCCGTAGTGACCGCATTCATGCGGTCTG
>CAYZWG010000386.1:2588-5620 GCA_964481605.1 uncultured Planctomycetaceae bacterium | reverse complement strand
CGGGGTCGGGAGACCCGCGCCGAACACCAAAACGAGGTCGGGAGACCCGCGCCGAACACCGGCCCGGAGTGATTTCCTCGTTGTACGCCTGCCCCGCGAGCCATAATATTGGTAAGGTGGGCCGTCGAACCCGAGGAAGTCCGATACGATGGAAAACAGCGACCAGAAACGCGAACGGAAGCCGGCCGAAAAAAAAGTCCCCCCCGGCGGGAACAATTTCGTCTGGTACTTGTTGGCGGTGATGGCGCTGGTATTCTTTGCCGCCTCGCTGATCCGGGCACCGCAGCAGGCGAGGATTGGCCAGGCAGACCTGGAGAATCTGATCAAGCAGGGGGCCCCGGACCCGAAAAAAAACCCGGATGCCAAGATCCAGGTCGTCGAAGGCCCGGAGAACGGCAAGATCACGGTCGAATACTCCGATCTGCACGACGTCGTGATCGGTTCGGAATGGACCACCGGCAAGGTGACCCGGCAGGTTCTCGAACCGCCCGACAAGCGTACCGAGCCCAAGCACGACGTCCTCTTTCGCACCGCGCCGGTGGGCGGCGACGAGGGTGGGCTGGCCCTGTTCAACCTGCTCGTGAAGAACGGCTTTGAGGACGTCAAGGGCCAAGACCCTCCCAGTCCCTGGCGGGTGTGGGGGTCCATGCTGATCCTGCCGCTGTTGTTGATCTTCCTGTTCCTGGTGATGATGCGGCGGGTGGGCGGCGCGGGCGGGGCGATGGCTTTCGGGCGCAGCCGGGGCAAGCTGTTCGCCCAGGAAGACATCGACGTGACGTTCAACGACGTGGCGGGAATCGACGAGGCGGTGGATGAACTCCGCGAGGTGGTCGAGTTCCTCAAGACGCCGGAGAAGTACCGTGTTCTCGGTGGCCGCATCCCCAAGGGGGTGCTGCTGGTGGGTCCCCCCGGTACGGGCAAGACCCTGCTGGCCAGGGCGATTGCCGGCGAGGCCGGCGTTCCCTTTTTCAGTCTTTCCGGCTCCGACTTCGTGGAGATGTTCGTGGGGGTGGGGGCGGCCCGGGTGCGGGACCTGTTTCAACAGGCCGAAGCGAAAGCCCCCTGCATCGTGTTCATCGACGAGCTGGACGCCCTGGGCAAAACCCGCGGCAGCGGCGTGGTGGGAGGGCACGACGAGCGGGAGCAGACGCTCAATGCCCTGCTGGTGGAAATGGACGGCTTCAGCCCCAACAGCGGCACGATCGTGATGGCCGCCACCAACCGGCCCGAAACCCTCGACCCCGCCCTGCTGCGGGCCGGGCGGTTCGACCGCCAGGTGCTGGTCGATCGGCCCGACATTCGCGGCCGCGAAGCGATCCTCAAGGTCCACGTCAAAAACGTCAAGCTGGACGACGCGGTCAACTTGAAGCAGGTGGCCGGGATCACCTCGGGATTCGTCGGCGCCGACCTGGCCAACCTGGTCAACGAGGCCGCCCTGCTGGCCGCCCGCAACAACAAGGACTCGGTCACCATGGACGAGTTTACCGAGGGGGTGGAACGGGTTACCACGGGGCTGGAAAAACGGCAGCGGATCATTCTGGAAGAGGAAAAGCAGCGGGTGGCCTACCACGAGAGCGCCCACGCCCTGGTGGCCTACAGCCTGCCCAACACGGACCCGGTGCACAAGGTTTCGATTATCCCCCGCGGCTTGGCAGCGCTGGGCTACACCTTGCAGCGACCCGAGGGCGACCGGTACCTGATGACCCAGAGCGAGTTGGAAAGCCGTATCCAGGTGCTCCTGGCCGGCACGATGGCCGAGGAGATGATCTTCGACGACGTCTCCACGGGGGCCCAAAACGACCTGGAAAGGGCAACCGAGATCGCCCGCAGCATGGTGATGGAATTCGGCATGAGCCATTTGGGACGGGTGGCCTACCGGGAAGGGCCCGGCGGCGTGTTTCTCGGCCCCGGGGCGGAGTTGCCCCGCGAGCGCCGCTACAGCGAACAGACGGCCCGCGAGATCGACGAAGAAATTCGCCGAATCATCGATTCCTCCCTGGGAAAGGTCCGCCAGATTCTGGAAGCCCGCAACAAGGCCCTGGTCGCCCTGTCGAAGAAGCTGCTCGAACGGGAGGTGATCGACAACGAGGAGTTGAAAGAGATCATCGAGGCCAACTCGCCCAACCCGGTGATCGTGCCCGGCACGACCAGCACGCCCAAGCGCACCAGCGCGGCCAAATCAGCCCCGTTGCCCAGGAAAGCCGCCGCCGGCGACGACGACAGCGAGGCGCACGCTTGAGCGAAGCGGCGGCGCGCCGGCGGGACCGACCGGCTCACCAGCCCCAGTTGTAGGTCCGCTCCATCGCCCGACGCACCACGCCGGTGATCTCGCTCCGCGTGACCGGCTTGGCCAAAACGGAAAAGGCCTGGGCCAGCCGCGCCTGCTCGATCAGCAGGTCGTCCAGCCTGGCCGACATGAGAATGCACGGCAGCAGCGATTTGAGCTGTTTCACCCGGCGGATCGTCTCCAACCCGGTGAGCTTGGGCATGTGCATGTCCAGCAGAACCAGGTGGACCTCCTGGTAGCGGACGATTTCCAACGCCTCTTCGCCGTCGCCGGCCAGCAGCGTGCGGAAGCCCTGGGGCTCAAACACGGTCTGCAAGGTCTCACGGAAGGCGACGTCGTCGTCCGTGATCAACAGCGATGGAGTGGAAGCGGTCATGCCCGAGAGCCTCAAACGAGAGTCAGCACTTTCCCACGTTCCCGCAACTCGGATGCCAAGCGTGGGGCCGCAAACAACGATTTCCGCCATGCCGGTCGTTTAAGTGTCGCTCTGGTAGTATTTTACCTCCTCGCAAGCTGGGGGGCGACAGCGATCCGGTAGGGTTTCGGCACGGCTTCCGGGCGGGGATTGCCCGGCCGCAGGTTCCGGTCGCTGCCATTTTGGCAGGAGGAGCGAAAATCTGCTGCCCGGGTTTCGCTCTGGGAATCTCGGCGGGGTCGTCAGACCACTGCGGCAAACATCCTTGCGAGTCGCAAAAGGCTTGTGTTTTCCTGGTTTCGTCGAGCGGCGGCCATCGTAACCCGAAGC
>CAYZWG010000386.1:0-2488 GCA_964481605.1 uncultured Planctomycetaceae bacterium | reverse complement strand
GGCCATCGTAACCCGAAGCGTAAGCAAGGGAGACTCACCAGGCTGGAATCCCTTGCTTACGCTTCGGGTTACCGTTTGCGAGCGTCCGGCAGGTCAATGCCGGGTCGCGGACCCGGCCTACGGGTTTCCAGGAATCTCTCGTCCGAAACCGCCGCATCGAGCAACCTTCGGAAGTCCGCTGCTGCACCCCCTGGTTCAACGGCTTGCCCAGAGCACTTGCCAGAGATGGACGCTTGTGGCTATACTCGCGTGAATAATGTCAAGGATGGTTGTCCCTCACGGGGAGGCCCGCCTTGCGGTAACCGTGGCATACGCCCCCCAGAAAGGTTAGCCGTGCAGGTCTCGGATTGTGCTTCGGTTTTCGGCCGCCACGAGTTTCTCATTCGCCGGCTCCACTCGGCGACCGGGCTGCTCCCGATCGGCGGCTACCTGGTGTTCCACCTGGCCACCAACGCCGCCATCTACGACGGGTTGCCGGCCTACCAGCATCGTGCCGACCAGATTCACCAGCTTGGCCCCACCACGATCCTGGTGCTGGAATGGTCGCTCATTTTTCTGCCCATCCTTTTCCACGCGATCGTGGGCACGCTGATCGTATTGCGGGGCAAGCGGAATCTGTCCAACTATCCCCTGGTGGGCAATATCCGCTACACCTTGCAGCGGGCGACCGGGGTGATTGCCTTCCTGTTTATCCTCTGGCACGTGTTCCAGATGCACGGGTGGTTTCACTTTGGCTGGTGGGTGGAGCGGGTGGCCCTGCCCCTGGGCGGGGCCAGGTTCGATCCGGCCCACGTGGTGAGCGCGCCCGAGGTCATTCAAAGCTCATGGATTTTCGTGGTCCTTTACGCGGTGGGGACCTTGGCCTGCGTTTATCACCTGGCCAACGGTCTTTGGACAATGGGGATTACCTGGGGTATTTTGGCCAGTCCCCACGCGCAGCGATGGGCCAATATCCCCTGCGTTGCGGTGGGCCTGGCACTGGCCGTGGTCGGCATGGGCGCACTGTACGGGATGTGCACGGTCGATATTGGCCAGCCGGCCGCGGCGAGCGGAATGCACGGCCATGCGAGTGGTCCGGCCCCGGCGGCCGTAATCGCTCCGGCGCGGGTGGCAAGGGGAGACACGGTCGGCGAGCCGTTTGGCGCCGTGGCCCTGCACTGAGACTCCGAGGCGAAAAAGGTTTTGCTCGATGGCACAGCACAAGGTAGTGGTGGTGGGTGGTGGACTGGCCGGTTTGTCGGCCACCATGCAATTGGCCCAACTGGGCGTCGACGTCGACGTCATCAGCCTGGCGCCGGTAAAGCGTTCGCACAGTTGCTGTGCCCAGGGTGGAATCAACGGCGTCAACAACCTCACGCGGCAGCTCGGCGACACGGAGTGGAAGCACTTTGACGACACCGTCTACGGCGGCGACTTCCTGCAGCACCAGCCGCCGGTGAGGGAGATGGGCCGCTGGGCCCCGCGGGTGATCGAGTTGATGGACCGCCTGGGCGTCACCTTCAACCGCACCCCGGAAGGCTTCCGAGACCAGCGCCGCTTCGGCGGAACGCTCTACGCGCGAACGGCCTTTGCCGGCGCCACCACCGGGCAGCAGCTTCTCTATGCCCTGGACGAGCAGGTCCGCCGCTGGGAGGAGCACGGGCACGTAACGAAGTACGAATTCTGGGACTACCTGGGCCCGATTCTCGACGACAACGGCCACTGCTGCGGCTGCGTGGTGCAAGACCTCGTGTCGATGGAGATTCGTTCCTTGCGGGCGGACGCGTTGCTGATTGCCTCGGGGGGTTGCGGGTTGATTTACGGCCGTTCCACCAACTCCATGGCCTGCACCGGCAGCGCTGTCAGCCGGACCTTTCAGGCCGGCGTTCACTACGCCAATGGGGAGTTCATCCAGGTTCACCCCACGGCCATCCCGGGCGCCGATAAGTTGCGGCTGATGAGCGAGTCGGCACGCGGCGAAGGGGGGCGAGTGTGGGTGCCGCGAACGCCCCAGGACGGCCGCGATCCTCGCGATATTCCAGCCGACGAGCGCTACTATTTCCTCGAACAGCGGTATCCCAAGTTTGGCAACCTGGTGCCCCGCGACATCGCCACCCGCGAGATCTTCAACGTCTGTACCAAGGAGGGTCTCAGCGTGGAGAAAGGGCGGATGTGCGTCTACCTCGACGTGAGCCACCTGCCCAACGAGGAACTCGACCGCAAGCTGGGCGGGATTTTGGAGATTTACGAGAAGTTTCAGGGAGTGGATCCCCGCGAGGTGCCGATGAAGATTTTTCCCGCCGTGCACTATTCGATGGGAGGGCTCTGGTGCGGGTACGAACGATCCAGCGACGGCGGGCTGGAGGTGGGTTCGCCCGCAAACCACCAAACGAATATTCCCGGCATCTACGCCATCGGCGAGTGCGATTACCAGTATCACGGGGCCAACCGGTTGGGTGCCAACTCGCTCGTCGCCTGCATTTTCAGCGGCCTGATTACGGGCATGGGC
>CAYZWG010000385.1:3818-5633 GCA_964481605.1 uncultured Planctomycetaceae bacterium | reverse complement strand
GGCCGGCTGTCGCCGGGTGCAGGTTCAAGAACCCGGGCCACCCGTGGGTCGCGCCCCGGTTGAAACTCCGCGATTCCGCCCCCGGCAACGGTTCCCATCGCCAACCTCTTCTATTACCATCGAGTGCCATGAACCACCACGAAATCGAACAGCTCGCCCGACTCCTGCTGGACGGCAAGCTCTCGCTCGACGACTTCACCGCCCGGCTCTCCGCCCCGGCCATCGCCGACCTGGGCGAGGCCCAGCTCGACCTGGACCGCGGCCGCCGCTGCGGCTTTCCCGAGGTCGTGTTCGCCGAAGGGAAACCGGTCGAGGCGATCGAGAAAATCTTTCATGCCCTCATCGAGCATGGCGTCGACGTGCTCGCCACCCGGCTCTCGCCCCAAAAGGCGTCCCAACTCGAAACCACCTTCCCTGCCGGACGCTACAACCCGGTCGGCCGCACCTTCCGCATCCCGCCCGCCGGCCCACCCGCGACCACCGGCCGGGTGGCCGTGGTCACCGCCGGCACCAGCGATCTGCCCGTGGCCGAGGAGGCCCGCGAAACCGCCCTTTGGACCGGGGCCGAGGTCGCCGTCGTGCAGGACGTGGGCGTGGCCGGTCCCCACCGCCTGGCCGCCAACCTGCCGCTGTTGCAGGACGCCGACGCCGTGGTCGTGGTGGCCGGCATGGAAGGGGCGCTACCCAGCGTGGTCGGCGGCCACGTCGCCTGCCCCGTGATCGCCGTCCCCACCAGCATCGGCTACGGGGCCAGCTTCGGCGGACTGGCCGCCCTCTTGGGAATGCTCAACAGTTGCGCCGCCAACGTCACCGTGGTCAATATCGACGCCGGATTCAAAGGCGGCTACGTCGCCGGACTGATCGCCAGCAACGTGGCCGCGCAACGAGGGTAGCCCATGAGCCGTTCTCCCTCGCCCACCGGCGCTCGGCGCGGGTCTGGCGACCCCGCCGGCCGCGATTTGCCGCGGCTTGCTCCGCGCCCGCCCCATGCCCACAAGGGCCACTTCGGCCTGGCGCTGTTGATCGGCGGCTCGCGCGGCATGGCCGGGGCCATCGGCCTGGCCGGCAGGTCGGCCTTGCGAGCCGGGGCCGGACTGGTGCGGCTGGCCGTGCCCGACCTCTGCCTCCCCACGGTGGCCTGCTTCGATCCGGCCTACATGACCGTGCCGCTGGCTTCCGATCGGCGCGGGCGGATCGCGCTGGACGCCCACCGGCGGATCGTCGAGTTGGCCCGCCGGGCCACCACGCTGGCGCTGGGACCGGGCCTGGGGCGTTCGCTGGGGCTCGACACGCTGGTCGGACGGCTCTACGGCGAGTTGGAGCAGCCCATGGTGGTCGATGCCGACGCCCTGAACGCCCTGGCCGCCCGGCCCCATCTCCTCCCTCGACATGCCGGCCCGAGAATCCTCACACCCCATCCCGGCGAATTCGCCCGGCTCACCGGCAGCTCGTCCGTGCCGCCGGAGCGCGGCCCGGCCGCCGCCGTGGAACTGGCCGAAAGAATCAACGCGATCGTCGTCCTCAAGGGCCACCAAACCCGCGTCACCGACGGCCGGCGGCTGTGGACCAACACCACCGGCAACCCCGGCATGGCCACCGGCGGCGCGGGCGACGTGCTTACCGGGCTGATCACGGCCCTGGCGTGTCAAGGCCTCGACAGCTTCGACGCCGCCCGGCTGGGCGTCTACCTGCACGGCCTGGCCGGCGACCTGGCCGCCGAGCAATTGGGCCAGCCGTCGCTCACCGCCGACGACTTGGTACGGTTTCTGCCGGCCGCGTTCAAAGCCCAGTGAATTGCCCCAGCAAAAAGGGAGG
>CAYZWG010000385.1:3558-3718 GCA_964481605.1 uncultured Planctomycetaceae bacterium | reverse complement strand
AGAATCCCCACCGGGCTTGCCCCGGTGGACCGCGGGTTTGATAACTACGGCGGGGCCAAGGAGAATCCCCACCGGGCTTGCCCCGGTGGACCGCGGGTTTGATAACTACGGCGGGGTCGGCAGCCCCGCGCCGAACGAAAGGACAACTACGGCGGGGTCG
>CAYZWG010000385.1:0-3458 GCA_964481605.1 uncultured Planctomycetaceae bacterium | reverse complement strand
GGCTATCTCCGCTTACCATGCTTATCTACCAAATCCTCGCCGACCTCGTGGTGGTGGTCCACTTTACCTTCGTGGCCGTGGTGATTTTCGGTCTCTTGGCCGTGTTGATCGGGGCCGTGCTGCGTTGGCGCTGGATACGGAGTTTCTGGTTCCGGTTGGTCCACTTCCTCATGATCCTGGTGGTCGTGGTGCAAGCCCTGTTGGGAATCGTTTGTCCGTTGACCACGCTGGAAAACCACCTCCGCCGGCTCGGCGGCAGCCAGCCCTATCCCGGCTCGTTCATCGGCCACTGGGTGGACGCGGTGCTCTTCTACCAGGCCCCTCCCTGGGTCTTCACGCTTTGCTATTGCCTGTTTGGGGTGGTGGTGCTGGCCACCCTGATCCTGGTCCCGCCCCGCTGGCCGTCGGCCAGACCGACACCCCGTCGGACCACGCGATGACCGCTCCCTCCCTCCCCCCAACCGGCCGGTCCCCCCGACCAATTCGCTTCTTGTCCCGGCGGGTCGAACCTGATAGGATAAATTGCGTTCGACTGCCGGCCGCAAGGGGGCCTTTTTCGGGCCGCGCTTGCATCCGGCAATCGAACACGGTCCTCTACTATGCTCGTGCTGTCGGTGTTCCCTTTTTGGTGAGCCGATAATTTGCCCGTTGGGTGCCTGAGCAGAAAGATCCCGGCCGCGTGTATAGCCGCAGACGGCCCCACCCCGGGCTGCTGCGGATCACACAACCCGGGATCCAGGTCGCCCCCTTTACGCAACGGGCTCTCAAAAACGCACCGCCACGGCATTGCAGTGGAGGACCGCTTTATTGCGCCTTGCCGTCCCCAGCCGTTGGCAACTGCCATGCCCGAACTGCCTTCCTCCATTGCCGCCAAGCGCGACCGGCTGTTGGACTTACTGCAAGCTTGCGGCAGCGTGGCCGTGGCCTTCTCCGGCGGACTCGACAGCACCGTACTGGCCAAGGCGGCCCAACTCGCCTTGGGCGACCGGGCGGTCGCCGTCACCGGCGTCAGCCCCAGCCTGGCCGCCGGCGAGTTCCAGCAGTGCCGCCGGCTGGCCCACCAGATCGGCATCCGCCACGAAGTCCTCCACACCGACGAGCTGTCCAACCCCCAATATCAAAACAACGACGCCAACCGCTGCTACTATTGCAAGACGGAGCTGTTTCTCCAGGTGGAGAAGCTCAGCCGGCGGCTCGGCGTGAGCGTGGTCTGCGACGGCTCCAACCGCGACGACCACGGCGAGCACCGCCCCGGCTTGAGGGCGGCCCGGGAGCAAAAGGTGCGAAGCCCCCTGGCCGAGTGCGGGTTCACCAAGCCGGAGATTCGACAATTGGCGGCCCACTGGGAAATCCCCATCTGGGACAAGCCCGCCACGCCCTGCCTCTCCAGCCGCATCGCCTACGGCCAGCAGGTCACCCCCCAGCGGTTGGCGATGATCGACCGGGCGGAAAAGTTCCTCCGGGCCGAGGGCTTCCAGCCGCTTCGCGTCCGCTACCACCAGGGCGACATGGCCCGCATCGAGGTATCCCCGCAGGCAATCGAGCGGTTTCTCGACGCCGACTTTCGCCGCCGGGTGGTCGACCAACTGACGGCCGCCGGCTTCAAGTACGTCTCGCTCGATTTGGCCGGCTTCCGCTCCGGCAGCATGAACGAGATCCTCCCCGCCGAAAGCCTGCAGATTCTGGGGCAATAGCGGCGCGCACGGTCTACGATTTCAGCCAGTTGGCCAGCCGAAGCCCCGGCACCGCCCGAAAGTCCTTCGTGTTGTCTGTCACCAGAGTGAAATCGTGGACAATCGCCACGGAAGCGATCAGCAGGTCGACCGGCGGTACCGTGATTCCCTTGGCGGCAAGTTGTCCTCGCATCTTACCGAACTCCAAGGCACACACCCGGTCAAAGTCCATCACGGCGACTTCCCATCGCAACATCTCGCCGATGGCATGAAGAACGGGCGCCGGATCACCACGGCGGTAGGCCCAAGCATAGAGTTCGGCCAGCACGATCGTGGGGATGAAAAGACGGCCGCCGTGCTGAACGAAGTAGTGCGATAGTCCCGCGGGCCGACGAAGGTGAGCCGAGCAAATATTCGTATCCAGCAAGAAGCTCACGCTTGGACCTCACGATATCCGCACGATTTCCGCTCGCGCTGGATCTCTTCCAGGTAGGCGTCCATTTCGGGGTAGTCCGCTAACATGCCCGCGGACGTGTGCTCGCTCCTCTGGTCACCGGCACCGAACGGCAACGGGCGCACCACGACCTCCACCACGCGTCCCTCCTCCATCTGCGACGCGTGTTCCAACTCGATCGTGTTACCGCGAACCACGCCTCGGATGATTTCGTCCATCGCCGACCTCGATAGGAACCGATGCCACCCCCCGGATTTGACCCCACCTATTCTACCTGCACGAACATACAGTGTCAAACGAGCCGCGCCGCCGCTGGTACCCCGCCGGCCGACTCGCTATACTCGTCTCCCGCCACGATGCCGGTTGTTCCAACTCGCGCCGTACGGGAAACCCTCCGGAGGTAGAGCGATGCGACATGGGGGACAAGTTCTTGCGGTGGTTTTTCTTTCGATCTTCCTCTCCCCGGCCGGTTCCGCCCGCGCCGAGTCCCGTCGGGCCGAGCCGCTCGATCGCGGCCTGGTCGCCTCGTGCACCGAGGACGGCGACATCTACCTTGGCTGGCGGATGCTGGCCGGCGATCCACCCGGCGTGGCCTTCGACGTCTATCGCCGGGCAGGCGACGGCGAGGCCGTGAAGATCAACTCCGACCCGGTCCGCGCCACCACCGACTTCGTCGATCGCGACCTCAACACGGGAACCGAATACACCTATTTCGTCCTCGCCGTGACCGACGCCGCCGATCCCATCCGCTCGTCCGACGTGGTCGTCAGGCTGACCGAAAAGCCGCTCCCCTACCGGGCCATTCGCCTTGACGGTGATGACACCGTTCAGAAGGTCGGCATCGCCGACCTCGACGGCGACGCCACGTATGACTTCGTCGTCAAGCGGCCGGGCGCCAACATCGACCCCTACGTCAAGTATTGGAAGCCCAGCCCCGATACCTACAAGCTGGAGGCCTACCGCGGCGACGGCAAGCTGCTGTGGCGCTACGACCTGGGCTGGGCCATCGAACGGGGCATCTGGTATTCGCCCTACGTGGTCTACGACCTCGACGGCGACGGCCGCGCCGAGGTGGCCGCCAAGACCGGCCGGGGCGATCCCCGCGACCCCGACGGCCACGTCCGCACCGGGCCCGAGTTTCTCACCATCCTCGACGGCCAAACCGGCAAACCCCTGGCCCAAGCCGACTGGCCTTCCCGCCGTGGCTTCGAGGGCAAGTCGGGCTACAACCTCGCCTCACGCAACCAGCTCTGCGTTGCCTTTCTCGACGGCGTCCACCCCCACCTGCTGGTCGAGCGGGGCACCTACGGCCTGATGAAACTGGCCGCCTA
>CAYZWG010000384.1:0-5648 GCA_964481605.1 uncultured Planctomycetaceae bacterium | reverse complement strand
CAACACCGTCAGCATCTCCACCAGTGTGAACCCCACGCACGCCCCCCGCCGGCTGACGCCCCGTCCACCAAATCGCCCTGTCTTCTCCCGGAGACCTCCCATCCGGCCGCCTCCCTCCGTCCTTCTTGGTTCCCTTGCTCGCTGCTGGTGCCGCCCCAGCCGCCTTCATGCTCTCTTGCATTATCCGCCCGGCGATTAGGCGTTGATGTCCAACCGGTGAGTTTCCCATGAGAACACCGTTACGTTTCCGCAACATCCGGCAGCCCCGCGGGGAGGGATATCCCCCAACCCCGGTTCGCGGGAAACCACCGGAAAATGCCGCCCCGGAGGACCAAAGCGATCCCCCTTGCCCTCCACCTCAAGGGCCGGCCAGTGGCGGCAGTGCGCAAGAAATCGCGCAAGAAATGCAGTTTGTCGAAGCGGGTAGCACCGGTTCTTGAACCGGTGTGGCTCTGCTACAAGAGGTCACGACAAATCACTCCGCCCATCGAATCGGAACCCCGGCCGAGCGTCGCCATCCGCGAACGCTGCCGGAGCACGTCCCCTCGCCCCGATTCAACGGTATTGCCCCCAACCCCCGCTCAGGCATACTCCTGGTACAGCGGCGTAATCACCAGCTCCGGCACCACCGCCCTGGGATGCAACCTGGCGATCGCCACCACCATCGCCGCCACGTCTTCCGGCACCAGCATGGCGGCCAGCCTCTCCGGCGGCACGGGCGTGGGACGATCAGCCAAAATAGGGGTATTCACCTCGCCAGGATAAATGTTCGTGACGTGGATCCCGTGCTCACTCTCCTCCAGGCCGACGGTCGTTCCCAGCGCGGTCATGGCGAATTTCGACGCGCAGTAGGCCACCCCTCCCAGCTTCATCGCCCGCTTCCCGGCGATCGACGAAATGTTTACGATCAGCCCCCCGCCCCGCCGCCGCATCGCCGGGATCACGGCGTACATCGCCTGATACGCCCCCGTGGCGTTGATCGCCATCACCCGGTCCCAGTCCTCCGGCTCCATCGCCGAAAACCGCCGATTGGGGATATTCACCCCGGCGCTGTTGACGAGAATATCGACTGGTCCCAGTTCCCTCGCCACCCACTCGAACAAGGCCGCCGTCTCCGCCCGGTCGGCCACGTCGCAGGCCCGGTAGCGAATCGGCGGCCGGCCCTCGAACCGACCCGCCGCAGCCGCCAGCTTCGACTCCGTCCGTCCGGCAATCGCCACCCGGCAGCCCGCCCCGGCCAGCTCCAAGGCGATCCCCAGCCCAATCCCGCTGCCCCCGCCCGTGACCACCGCCGTCTTGCCTTTCAAGTCCACTGCAAACCTCCATCCGCAGCCACCTTTCGGCCGGCACAGCCGGCCCTACGGGGCACCGCGCTCGGCGCGGGTCTGGCGACCTCGCCGAAACCACCGACCGCAGGTCTTGCCCCGCTTGGTCCCTGTTTTAGCCCAAACCGACCGCCATGCAAAGGGCACCGGCCACCCGCGCTTGCTCATCTCCCAACCCTCGCCGATAATGAACCCCATGGCCAACCAACTCGACCAACTCGATACCTCCATCCAGATCGTCACCCCCGAGAACATCGCCTTCCGCTACCAGGTGGCCGGCCCCTTTTGCCGCCTGCCGGCCTTTCTCATCGACCTCGTCTTGCGGGCCGTGATCTGGATCGCCACCGGGCTGGGCTTCGGCTTCCTCTTCGCCTTGCTGGGAATCCCCGACCTCGGATTCGGACTCTGGCTGGTGCTCTGGTTTCTGCTGGCCTGGTTCTACGGCGGTATCTTCGAAACCCTCTGGAACGGCCAAACCCCCGGCAAACGACTCACCCACCTCCGCGTCCTCTCCGTCGACGGCCAGCCCATCAACGCCCACCAGGCAATCCTCCGCAACATCCTCCGCGCGGCCGATGCCCAGCCTCTCTTCTTCTTCCAGGTCGGCCTCGTCGCCATGACACTCAACGACCGCTTCCAACGCCTGGGCGATCTGGCCTCCGGAACCATGGTGGTGATCGAAAAGCCACGCTGGCTCCGCGACCTGGTCCGCATCCGTGATCCCCAGGTTCTCCGCCTCGCCGATGAGATACCCGCCGGATTCGTACCCACCCCTTCGCTCGCCCGGGCACTGGCCGGCTACGTCGATCGGCGACTGAGCTTTCCCCCTCCTCGCCGCCTGGAGATCGCCCGCCACCTGGCCGTCCCCCTGGCCCAAAAGTTCGGTCTGCCGCCCTACACCAATCCCGACGCCCTGCTCTCGGCCGCCTATCACCGCGGCTTCGTTACCGACCAGCCCAAACGCCCCATCCAGCCCTTGCCCGGCTCACCCTTCGCCCCGGACCCAGATGCCCCCGCTCGCGCCGTCAACGACCGCCAACCCGGCCAACCCGTCCCATGAAAGTCTCCCAACTGCTCGAATCCCGCCGCCGCGACTGGCTCGAGCTCGAGCAACTCTGCTCCACCCTCTACCGTGTTCGCCGGCGAGCCGCCGACGCCCCCTCGCTGACCCGTTTCTCCGCCCTCTACCGCGCCGCCTGCGCCGACCTGGCGCTGGCCGAAGCCTACCAGTTTCCCCCCGAAACCATCCGCTACCTCCATCGCCTCGTCGGCCGCGCTCACAACTGCCTCTACCGCAGCCGCTCCTTCACCTTCTCCACCTGGGCCCGCCAACTCCTCGTCCAGGTGCCCCAGCAACTCTTCAACGACAACTACCTCCGGCTGGCCTTCTGTGTCTTCTGGGGCGTTTTCCTCCTCTCCGCCTACATGGCCTTCACCCAGCCCGGCTTTGCCCAGCGCCTCGCCGGAAAGGATAATATCCGCGCCATGGAGGAAATGTACTCCCAGCCCATCGAGGAACTCGGCGCCCAGGGCCGAGGCCTGATGGTCGGCTTCTACGTCTACAACAACGCCGGCATCGGCCTCCGCTGCTTCGCCTTCGGACTGCTCGGCGGCGTGGGCGGACTGCTGGTCACCTCCTTCAACGCCGCTTTCCTCGGCGCCACCTTCGGCCACATGGCCACCGTCAAGCAATGGGACAACTTCTCCCACTTCGTCACCGCCCACGCACCCTTCGAGCTGACCGCCGTGGTGCTCTCCGCCGCCGCCGGCATGCGGCTCGGCTTCGCGCTGATCGACACCCGCGGCATGCGTCGCTCCGCCGCCCTCTACCAGGCCGGGCAAGAATCGCTCCCCACCGTCTGCGCCGCGGTGATCCTTTTCTGCTTCGCCGCCCTGATCGAGGCCTTCCTCTCCCCCTCCCCTCTACCCTACCAGCTCAAGTCCGCCGTGGCCGTCTTCTCCACCGCCCTGCTGATGTTCTATTTCGTCGGACTGGGCTATCCCCGAGGAGAATGACCGTGCAGTTCGACCAGCATCGCATCCTCATCCGCCACCGCAGCTACGGCGAAGTCCTCGACCTCAGTCTCCGCCTGATCCGCGCTTACGCCGGCCCGCTCGCCCTGGCCCTGGCCGCCGGCGCGACCCCCTTCTTCCTCTTCAACGCCTGGCTCCTGGCCGACCTCGCCCAGCGTGATTTCGTTTTTGGAATCCCCACCGCCTACATGCTCGCCGTCGCCGCGCTGGTCTTCCTGGAAACTCCCCTGGCCACCGCCCCGGCACTCCTCTACCTTGGCCAGGCTGTCTTCACCACCCGGCCCAGTTACCCCCACATCGCCCGCCAACTCGCCGGCTCGCTCGGACAACTCCTCCTCTACCAACTCCTCCTCCGCCCCCTCATGCTTACCCAGCCCTACATCAACCAGGTGATCCTCCTCGAACGCAATCCCCTCCGCTCCAAACCCCAACAACCCAAGTCGACCTACGCCCGAAGCGTCGAGCTCCACCGCGGCGAGGGCCTCGACGCCCTGATCATCGGCATCGTCACCTTCGGACTCGGCGCCGCCCTGCTCGGCTCCGCCTGGGGCATGCTCTTCCTCCTCCGCTCCCTCCTGCTGGGCGACTGGGACGCCCTCATCGGCAAAACCCTCGCCCGCCCCATGTTCACCACCTATTTCCAACTCCTCCTCTGGACCACCGTCGGCTTCACCACCGTGGTCCGATTCCTCAGCTACCTCAACCTCCGCATCCGCCGCGAAGGCTGGGACGTTGAACTCCTTCTCAGGGCCGAACACGCCCGCCTCACCAAGCCATGCGCCTGATCCCTTTCCCCCACTCCCGTGCCAGCCACCCGCCGGACGCCTCTCGCGTCCGCAACACCCGCTTCCTCCCACTCCCGCTCCCGGTCGCCTTCCTGCTGGCCCTGGCCTCCCTCGGCGCAGGTCTCCCCACCCCAGTGCTCGGCACAGGTCTCCCGATCCCAGCGCTCGGCGCAGGTCTCCCGACCTCGCCGAAACCGCCGACCGCAGGTCTCCCCAACAGGGCATCGTATTCCCTCGCACTTGCCCAACAGCCCGATTCCGTCCGGGCCGGCCGCCAGGGTCTCGACCAGTGGGGCCGCTACCCCTGGTACGACTCCCAAAACGACGCCCTCAAGCCGATCCGCATCAGCCTGCCCTGGAAATGGCGATTCCCCACCCTCTTCTCCATCCCCGCCGGCTGGGTGCAAACCTTCTTCTGGGTCCTCACCGCCCTGCTGCTGCTGTTGGTCGTCTACTCCGTCTACCGCGCCTTCGCCGATCGCGGCAGCACCAAACAACCCCCTTCTCAAGACTTCAACCTCGACGACCTCCAGCGGCAACGCCGCTTCCAAGCTCTCCCTCAAGCCGTCCGCCACGCCTCGGCCGGCCTCCTCGAGGAAGCCCGCCGCAACTACCTCGACGGCAACTTCGCCGAAGCCGTGATCTACCTCTTCAGCCACCAACTCGTCCAACTCGACCGGCACCACTTGATCCGCCTCGCCAAGGGCAAAACCAACCGCCAATACCTCCGCGAGCTGGCCGGCCGCTCCGCCCTCGGCCAGATCTTCGCCCAAACCCTGGTCGCTTTCGAGGACGTCTTCTTCGGCAACCACGCGATCGACCGCCGTCGCTTCGAGTCCTGCTGGAACCGGCTCGACGAGTTCGAAATCCTTGCCGCCCGGCAGACCCCATGAACCGAAAAACTCCACCCCACGCGCCGCCCGCTTCCTTTTCTCCAAAGAACCCCTGGCCCCTTCCCGCCAAATGGTCTCTCGCCCCCCTTGCCACCCTGCTTCTGGCCGCCACCGCCGGCTGCCCCGCGCCCGAACTGCAAACCGAATACGGACAACGCACCGGACCCACCACCTACGCCAGCGTCAACGGCACCGCCGTGTTCGCCTCCATGTTTGAACAAGCCGGCAATACCGTCTTCTCCTGGCCCCTCCTCTCGCCCCGACTCAACCAGCGGGCGGACGTCATCGTCTGGTTTCCCGACGACTTCCAGCCGCCCCCGCCCAAGGTCCGCCGCTGGCTCCAGCACTGGCTCCGTGCCCGCCCCGGCCGCACCCTGATCTACGTGGGCCGCCATTTCGACGCCGCCGCCTGGTACTGGGCCCGCGTCGAACCCCTCGCCCAAGGCCCCAAGCAAAGAGAAATCCGCCGCCGAAAATTCTCCGCCCGGGCCGCGTTCGCCGGCGAAATTCGAGGCCTCAAGAACACCGACGGCGGCGACTGGTTCCAACTCTCTCCCCAAACCCGACCCCAGCCCGTCCGCTCCCTCGCCGGTCAACCCGACTGGACCCGC
>CAYZWG010000383.1:3928-5662 GCA_964481605.1 uncultured Planctomycetaceae bacterium | reverse complement strand
GGCAAGCCGCCGGCGCGCAGGCGTGTAGCTCAGTAGTCGTACCAGAGGCCGAGGGCGAAGATTTCTTCATGCCGGGTGAAGAATTGGTACTGGTCCGTCTTGCCGTTGAAATAGTGGAATCCGAGGCGGAAGAGTCGGCCGGCCTCGCCTCGCCACTGCCAGCCGATCTGGGCGGTGAAATTCCCGCCAAAATCGACTTCCTCGCGGATACGACCGTTGAGGGCCAGAAAGGGGGAGCCCCAGATCGAGGTGGGCCGAACCCGGCTCCAATCGACGCCGAACTGAAACTCCCAGGGCTGGGAGCCGCCGTCGGTATTGAAGGCCCAGCCGGCTTCGCTATAGAGCCGCAGGTCGTCCCACGGCCGCACCGCCAGCCCCAGCACGAGCACGTCGCGGACATAGTTGATGCGGGTGGCCAGGGCGGCCGGGTCCCTCAGCAGGAATTCATCGGCCAGGTGCGAGCTGAGATGGTAGTAGGCGAACTTCGATTCCCAGCGACCCCGCCGCAACGAGAGTGGGATGCCGAAACGAAAATCGACCGAGAGCAGGTCCCGCGTTCCGTCCAAGGCGAGACGGGGAAAGGCCGCCCCTTCGACGTCGATCTGCCAGCCCTGGGGGAGCACGGGGTCCTGGTCGCCGTAACGCAACATGCCCATGTGTCCGCCCAGGGCGACGTCCCAAAAGGCGTCGCCGCGGGGATCGCGGCTCCACTGGCTGGCAAAACGCGACTCGCGGCCGGACGCCAGGTAGGCCGGATAGATCAGCCCCTGGGGCAGAAGCTGCCACCGCCAGCCGGGTTCGTCGAACGGCCGAGCCGCGCGGTCGGCGTACGGTTCGAAATCGAGCACCTCGGTGGTTTCCCCCGACGGGTCGGCGGGGGCGGTGGCGTCGATGGGGGGCAGAATTTGCATGGGATCGGAGGGCGGCATGGCCGGAATCTGCCCCGCAGCCTCTTCGCTGCAAAGGGCCAGGACCACGCAGGTGACCAACATCGCCAGGGAGCTTCGATCGTTTTTCATCGTCCGTTGGGAGCCGCAGGCCCGATCGGGATCGGGCAATATTCTGACCAAGGCAGTTCCTCCATGCCGGACCGCGATCCGGCCTACCCGCCGTCCCGGCGGCACGGTCCGTGGAATGATCCTGCCAAGGAGACGGAGGGGAGGCGAGAGTGTAGCGGTTTTTTCGCGTCCAGGGCAGAGGGAAATTTTTTCGGCCTAACTTGCTGCCGGACAGGGGTTTGCGAGCCGCAAGCCACAAGACCTCGACCGGGTCCGCGGTCCTCGTAGAATAAATCATTGGCCGTACGCGATGTTTGGCCCGCCGCCCTTTTACGAGGAGGGAAAGACCATGGTTTTGCTCGAATTCAGCATGTTTCCGCTGGACAAGGGGGAGAGCCTTAGCCGCTACGTGGCCCGCAGCCTGGACGTGATCGATTCCAGCGGGCTGGACTACCGCTGCCACGCGATGGGCACCGTACTGGAGGGGGAGTTCGACCAGGTGATGGCGGTCGTCAAGCGGTGTTTCGAGGAAATGGCCGCCGACTGCCACCGGATCGAGTGCAACATGAAGATCGATTACCGCCGGGACTACAGCGGACGCCTGGCCGGGAAAGTGGCTAGCGTGGAGGAGAAGCTGGGCCGCGAAGTGAAGAAATAGCCGTTCTCGGCGGCAGGGTCGGTCCGTGTGACGCGAGGGTGGGAGACACGGCGGGGTCGGGAGACCCGCGCCGAACAA
>CAYZWG010000383.1:2343-3828 GCA_964481605.1 uncultured Planctomycetaceae bacterium | reverse complement strand
GCCGGGCCGAACACCGCGCTGGCTCGATTCAACGGTACCGCGATTATTCCCCTTGGCTTGGACGATAGATGAGTCCACTGCGGGTATCACCACTGGTGCGAGCGTTTCGACGTCGGCTTCCGGCCGACGCCGTACTGTGGTCGAAGTCGGAGCTGATCGCCTATGAGTGCGATGGGTATACGATCGAAAAGAGTCTGCCCGAGGCGGTCGTCTTTCCCACTTCCGCCCGGCAGGTGGCCGAGGTGGTGAGAATCTGCAATCGCCTCGACGTGCCCATGGTGCCCCGCGGCGCGGGGACCAGCCTGGCCGGTGGATGCTTGCCGGTGGGTGGCGGCGTGGTGGTGATGCTCACGCGGATGAAGCGGGTGCTGGAGATCAACATTCGCGACCGCCTGGCCGTGGTGGAGGCGGGCGTGGCGAACCTTCAACTGGCGCGGGCGCTGGCCGGCTCGGGCTACCATTATGCTCCCGATCCTTCCAGCCAGACCGCCTGCACGATCGGCGGCAACGTGGCCACCAACGCCGGCGGCCCGCACACCTTGAAATATGGAGTGACCGTCAACCACGTGCTGGGGCTGGAGGTTGTGTTGGGCGACGGCTCGACGGTCCAGCTCGGCCCCACCCCCGACCGGGCGTCGCTCGATCTGGCGGGCGTGCTGGTAGGAAGCGAGGGGACCTTGGGCATTGTCACCAAGGTCTGGGTCCGCCTTACGCCGGATCCCCAGGACTATCGCACGGTGCGGGTGATTTTCGATTCGGTCGACGACGCCTCGGCCGCGGTCGGCGAGATCATTGCGGCGGGCATCGTTCCGGCGGCCATGGAGTTGATGGATCGCGGCATTCTGAAGGCGGTGGAGGAAGCGTACCAGTTTGGTTTTCCCCTGGACGCCGAGGCGGTGGCGGTGATCGAGCTGGACGGGCCCACCGCCGGCCTGGATGAGCAGTTGGCCGCGGTGGTGGAAATCTGCAACCGGCATGATGCTCGCGAGGTACTTCAGGCGGTCGATGCCCAGGAGCGGGCCCTATTGTGGAAGTGCCGAAAGATGGCGGTGGCCGCGGTGGGTCGGCTCAGCCCCAGCTATTGCATCCAGGACGGCGTGGTGCCCCGCACGAAGCTGCCGTGGGTGATTCGCCGCGTGGCGGAGATTTCCCGCAAACACCGGATTCGCATCGTCAACGTGGCCCACGCGGGGGACGGCAATGTTCACCCCGTGCTGTTGTTCGACGAGCGAGATTCGGACGAGGTTGCCCGCGTGGTGGCTGCCGGCGAGGAGATTCTGGGGGACTGCATCGAGGCCGGCGGCAGTGTGACGGCCGAGCACGGCATCGGGGTGGAGAAGATCGACTTTATGAAACGACTGTACGAGCCGGCCGATTTGGAGGCGATGCGGCGGGTCCGCGACGCGATGAACCCCACGGGCCGGCTTGCCCCGGGTAAGCTGCTTCCCGGGCGTGGCGGTGGGGGTTCGGCTTAGCTTCGTAGGG
>CAYZWG010000383.1:0-2243 GCA_964481605.1 uncultured Planctomycetaceae bacterium | reverse complement strand
CCGGGTAAGCTGCTTCCCGGGCGTGGCGGTGGGGGTTCGGCTTAGCTTCGTAGGGTCAACTATGTCTGGTTCCCAAGCTCCAGCTTGGGAACCAGGTGGGATAGGGTGAGACTTATGCGGGAGTGGGTGGGGGTTCCCAAGCTGGAGCTTGGGAACCAGGTGGGAAGCTGGAGCTTGGGAACCAGGTGGGAAGCTGGAGCTTGGGAACCAGGTGGGGATCTCCAGCTTGGGAACGAAGTGGGAAAACGAACCGTCAACCAGAGAATCCCCACGTGAGTCAGCCGCACGCGATCTTGCCGCTGGAGGAAACGGTCTCACCGGCCAGTGCCGACGAGTTGGCGGAAGTGGTGCGCGGCGGTCGCGACGCGAAGACTCCGCTGTACCCCATCGGCGGCGGCACGACGCTCGACTTTGGCCCCATTCCCCGGCGGCCGGGTTTGGGCGTGTCGCTTGCCGGGCTGAACCGGATCGTCGACCACCCGGCCGACGACCTGACCGTGACCGTCGAGCCGGGGCTGACGGTGGCCGCCTTGAACCGGCATCTTGCCCGGCACAACCAGCGGCTGCCCATCGACGTGGCCCAGCCCGATCGGGCCACCGTGGGCGGGATCGTGGCCACCGACGCCAGTGGGCCGCGGCGGATGCGGATGGGAACCTTGCGCGACTACGTGATCGGCCTCACCGCCGTGGACGGTACCGGCGTGGCCTTTTCCAGCGGCGGGCGGGTGGTCAAGAACGCCGCCGGATACGACTTGGCACGGCTGTTGATCGGGTCGCTGGGCACGCTGGGGATCGTCAGCCGGGTGACGCTGATGGTCAAGCCGCTGCCGGAGACCTCGGCCTGGGTGGCCGTCGACCTGCCCGACTTCGAGGCGGCCGAAACGCTGCTGGCCGACCTGGTGGCGGCGCCCACGCTGCCGGCGGCGATCGAGTTGGTGACCGGGCCGGCGTTTGACCGGGGCGGATTCCTGGCGCGGCAGTCCGCCTCCAGCGCCGCGCGGCTGGCGGTCGGCTTCGAGGGCACGGGGCGGGAGGTCGAATGGATGTTGAGCCACCTGGTGAAGCGGTGGCAGGCGATGCGAACGGCCGCACCCACGCTGGTCGACGACGCCGCCGGCGCGGCGGAGATTTGGGGGCGGTTGGCCGAGTTTTCTCGCCCCGAGGCGGCCGACGGCGACGCCGGCCGGCTGGTCGCCGAGGTGGCCGTGCCGCCCAGCAAGCTGACCGCCGCCTGCCAACTGCTGCTGGAGATCGACCCCCATGCGTCGCTGGGGGCGCACGCCGGGGACGGGATCGTGGTGGCCCGGTTTTCCGTTTCCCCGGCCGAGACCGCCGCGCTGGTTGGCCGGGTCCGCCGGGCGGTGGCCGTGCTGGGCGCCAAGGTCGTGGTGCTGGGCCACTGCCCCCGGGCGGCGTTGGACGGCGAGGCCGTGTGGGGCCCGCCGTCGCCGGCGATCAAGGTGATGGAAACGATTAAGCACCAATTCGACCCGGCAGGAATCCTCAACCCGGGCCGCTACGTGTACTAAAACGCCGATGAATTCATTGTTCCGACAGCAACGCGAGCAAGCCAACGGCCGTGGTCCGGCCGCCGCGGTCGACCCGCGCTTGTTCCTCGACTGCGTGCACTGCGGGTTGTGCACGTCCTCGTGTCCCACCTACACGGAGTTGGGCGACGAGAACGACGGGCCGCGGGGGCGAATCTACTTGATGCGGGCGGTGACCGAGGGGAAGATCGAGGCGGGCGGCCGTGTGCGGCGGCACCTGGAACTGTGCCTGGATTGCCGCGGTTGCGAGACGGCCTGCCCCTCGGGTGTTCATTATGGGCGGATGATCGAGCCCTTTCGGCTGTCGCTGGAAGCCGAGCAGCAGCGGGGCCTGCTGGGTTTCGATTGGTTCCGTGAGCTGATCTTGTTTCGGCTGTTTCCCTATGCCGGCCGGGTTCGCTGGGCGATGGCACCGGTGCGGATGGCCCAGCGGCTGGGGCTCTACGATTGGGCCGAGCGGCTGGGGCTGTTTCGGCTGATCCCGGGCCGGCTGGGCCAAATGGCCACGCTGGTCAATCCGCCGGAAAAAGGGGGCCCCAAGCTGCCCAGCTTCCTGCCGGCGGTGGGGCGTCCGCGGGCCCGCGTGGCTTTTTTCGTCGGCTGCGTGGCCGACGCCATGTTCCGCCACGTCCACTGGGCCACGCTGCGGGTGCTTCAACAGAACGGTTGCGACGTGCTGATTCCCTCCGGCCAGGG
>CAYZWG010000382.1:0-5668 GCA_964481605.1 uncultured Planctomycetaceae bacterium | reverse complement strand
GTTTCGTAAGGACTTGCGGAGAATCGCAACGAACAACCCTGCGCAGTAATATTAGGATGTGCGGGTAATCTAGCGGAATATCCTGACTCCACGGGATGCGGTCACCACACCCGCGGCCCTTGCACAACCAGCAGCCGCGCCCGCATGTGGCGCCGGCCGTGTTGGTCGAGGCCGCCGGCCGAGAGGGTCACCACGAAGGTATCGACCGGCTGCCGGTCGATGTTGGGAAAGTCGCGGCGCCAAGCGTCGGCGTCGAAGTTGTAGCTCATCGTGCCACCGCTTACCGCCAGGCGGCGATCGTCGACGAGGAAGCCGGGGAGCCAGACGGTCACCCAACCCTCGGGTTGGGACCAGCCGGCTGGGACACGGGCCTGGAAGTGCGCCTGGGGGCGCAATCCGCCGCCGGCGTCCCGCCTCGGCGACGAAACCTCGACGTCCAGAAGCGGCTCCCGCGGATCAACCACCACGAAGTGGGACAGCCCGGACTTGCTGCCGGGCAGGTCGCCGGTTGGAAAGGGCTCCACCAGCGGTCCGGCCGAGGTCAGCCCGCGGTAGGTCAAGTGAACGCGGTGGGCATAGAGGCCGGGCCTGGCCAGCGTGAAGTCGGTGGTGGGGTCATGGAAGTAACCCACTCGCGAGGCCACGGTCTGAAACGAGCGTGCATCCAGGTCGGGCCCGCTGACCGTCCAACGGACCTCGGCCGGCAGGGTCGGCCAGACGTAGCCGCTGTAGGTGAAGCGGTCGCCAACCTGGCAGACCGTGCCCGGAAGAACGCCGGTCGGGGTGACAAACATATCGTAGTCCCGGCCGCGAATCGTCAACAGCGGTCCACCGTTGGGGCCGCCTGAAGCGCCGCGAAAGCCGGGCGTAACGCGATTGCCGAGCCGGTCGTCAGGGGGCACGATGACCGCCATCGAGCCATAGACGTCGTACTGAGGAAAAGTCGGCCCTCCGTCGGAAGCGGCGCCGGTAGGTCCGCGGAGAACGAGGCCGGCAAACATCAGCTTGATATCGCCCGGCAGGTCACCCTCGCCGCCCGCGCCGTACTGGAGGTTGTAGGGATCGTCCAGCGACCAGTAGGCCAGAAAGCTGGACTCGTGCACCAGGGAGCGAACCGCCACGCCCGGGCGTACGGTGGACGTGTAGGCGTAGCTGACGTACTGGGGCCGCTGGGGAAACTGGCCGATAGGCCAGCCGTTGTCGGCCCGGCTAAAAAGCGGTAGCTCGCCCACCACGCGCATGTCGATGGGCCGGAGGTCCCCGTTGAAGAAACCGCCGTAGGTGCCCTGGCGGACCTCGGGTCGCAGCCGTTCGACGATGTCGGCATACCGCCCCGTGGGATCGTCGAAACGCACGGCGGGGAAGATCGATTCGTGGTCCTCCACCCAAAGCACGTCACCGCGGTGGTAGGGAAAGAGCGTGTGGATACCGGCTCCAGGCTTGCGCACGACGTCTCGGCCCAGCCCTTCGATGTACCAGGCCAGGCGCTGCGTCGACTGGGGGCTGCGCAGGCCGCGTTCGCCATGGGCGATGACGACCGTCTTGCGGGGAGCCACCACCGAGGCGCCGCGAGAGCAGGCCATCCACAGGCGACCCTGCTCGTCGTGGCCCGAGGCGGTAACGTCGACCACGTACTCCCCGGGCTCGCTCAGGCGCAGGGGCGGATCGGCCGGCGCGAAATAGCCGAAGCGATTGGCCCGCCCCTTCACCACCCGGACCTTCTCCCGCTCCTTGAGCGAGTTGGGAAAATGGCGAAGCCGGATGGTTATCTCCGCCGGCATGGGCGGCCGGACGTGCACAACCGGCGTGATGCTTTCGCCCACGGTGAGCGGCGTGCCGGTGAACATTCCCAGATCGAGATCAAACGGCCGGGCGACGACGAAGGCGAAACGGCCAGCGAGGTCGTAGCGGTGGCCGAAGCGGTCGAGGACATACCCCGAGGTCTCGACGGTGTAGCGGCCGTCCTCATCCAGCGTACGGACAAACTCTTGCCGGTCCGCCGTGGAGAGCTGATAGACGTCGCCCAGGTAGTTGTTGCCGTAGGCCAGGGGTGCCTCGATGGGGTCCCTGGCCGGGTTGGCCCCGGCGATATCCACCAGGCCCAGGTTGTTGCAGCCGGCGACAAACGGCGACGGGCCCAAACGCATCGTCTTGCCCGAAGGCGACCGCACCACGACCTGCCAGCGGCCGCTGGGAAAGCGAAAGGGAATCAGCGGCCGGGGAATGGTCAAGGGAAAGGGCCGGTTGGCCAGGGAGACCAGCGGCAGGCCGGGCTCAAAGCGAAAGGCAACCGGTCGGCCGTCCGGGAACTCTGGGGGAAAAACCGTCAACGGTGTTTGAAACACGGCCGCCGGGCTGACCGCCCACCGCCGCTCCGACTCCGGCGGCAGCACGCCCCGCGACCCGTTGCTGAAAAGCCCCGAGAGCAACATCAGCGCCAACCGCGGCGGGGCGGGTTGGCCAACCTTGAGGATCGCCAGTCGAGCCGGCAAGAAGATCTGGGCCTCCTGGAAGAAGCCGGGCACCGGGTAATCCGAGTGGAAGGCCCCGGGATCGAAGTTGACGCGACAGCCGAGCAAGTAGTAGCCCGAGGGTAGGCCCGACGGCATACGCACCGCGGTCGTGATGCGACATTTGAGAACGTCGCCCTCGCGCTCGATCTCGCCGGCGCCAATGCGGCAGCCGCCGCAGGGGATGGCCGGAATGTCTTCGGGGGCCTCCACCGGTAGCCCCGTGGGCGTAAGAAAAGCGGAGGCCAGCAGACGCACCGGGGCCACCTCTTGACCATCCTCCATGAACAGGCGGGCCAGTTCAAAGTTGCATTCAACCCACCGGGGTACGGCGCGGATCTCCGCCTTCTCCGTGGGACTGAGCCGTATCTGGCCGGAGATCTGAATCGTGCCGTCAGGATCCACCTCCACGCTGGACAGCCGACAACGGACCACCACCCGGGCAAGCTCGTGTCGCATGATGGCATCGGCCCTCAGGCGGTCGCCACCCTCCGGGCGGCCGATCGATGGGGATGGGACCGAGGCGGTTGATGGAGCCAGTTCGAGGATCACGGCCGGGCTGGAGGATGGATCGGGGTCGAGTTCAGGAAGGGGTGGCCGTCGAACGCGATGGTGAATCTGGAGGACAGCACCGGCAGGGGCGAAGGCGCTGACCGAAAAGCTGCCGTCGGAATCGGCCTGGGTGACGACAAACTCATCGGTATCCAGGGTATGGACCACGACCCAGCGGTCCGGCGGCACGCTGCCGGGGCGACCGGAGATCGTCGCCATGCCGCGCTCGTCGGCGGGCAGAACTCGTAATGCCTCGGGCTGGATCGGCGGGGGACGCCCCACGCCGGATCGTTCGGCCGCCAACGTCGCCAGGCAATAGCCGCCCAAGACCAGCATCCCGGCGGCCAACCGAGACAACAGGCCAACCGATCGGCGATTCTCCCCGCTCGACACGGTGCTTCTCCGTCGCTGGAATGGCATGGGACGTTGGAGTACCATGATTCTAACCGATCGATCGGAGGATTTCCGCACGGCCGTGGGGAACGAGGAAAATGTCAACCGTTGGCCTCTGCTTGGTCTGCCTGATAGGGGCCGCTGAAGCCCCCCCGCCCCGCAGCGGCTCGATCACCTGGCTGCGGGACGGCACGACCCTGGCCGTGGCCAACCTCGACGCCGACAGCATCACGCTGGTTGGGACCAACCCCTTCTCCAAGCTCGCCGAGATCGTGGTTGGCCGGCACCCACGCTCCGTGGCGGCCGGCAGCGACGGCAAGACCCTGTTTGTGTCCTTGCCCGAGACGGACCGGTTGGTGTGGGTGGATCTCGACCGGCGCGAGAAGGCGGGGGAGATGCCGGTTCCCGGCGGCCCCTTCGCCATTGTTGCCCAACCCCAGGCGGAGAAGGTCTATGTGGCCGCCGCCTATGCCCACCTGATCAGCGAGGTCGACACGGCAACGGCGAAGATCACTCGGCAGTTGCCCGTGGCGGCAGCGCCGAGGGGGTTGTCGCTGTCGCCCGACGGCCGGCGTCTCTACGTGGTGCATTTCTTCACCGGCGAGTTGAGCATCCTTAACACCACCGAGTTGAAGCTCCTGGCCAGGATTTCCAATCGTCCCGACGCCAACCTGGCCCGTTCGGTGGCCATCGCGCCGGATGGGCGCACCGCCTACATGCCCCACATCCGCTCGAACGTGACCAATCCTCGCTTGCAGTTCGACACCACGGTCTTTCCGGTCGTGAGCAAGCTCGATCTGGTGGAGCGAATCTCGCTGGACGCCGGGCGGCTCGCGCTGGATGCCATCGGCCGGCCGGCCAACAACCCATGGGATGCGGTGGTCAGCCCCGACGGACGGCGCCTCTACGTCGTCAACGCGGGCAGTGACGACGTCCAGGTGATTGATCTGCGCAGCGGGCGGTCGCTGGCCCAAACCGACGTCGGCAACAACCCGCGCGACATCGTACTCTCGGCGGACGGCAGGTGGGCCTATGTCCACAATGCGCTGTCGAACGACGTCTCGATGATCGGCAGCGGTTCGCTGCGCCAGCTAAAGCGGGTGAAGCTGACACGCCACAAGTTGCCGGACGCGATCCGACGCGGCAAGGTCTTGTTCAACTCGGCTCGGTCGCGATCGATGACCCTCGACCGCTGGATCAGTTGCGCCAGTTGTCACCCCGACGGCCAGAGCGATGGCCGCACGTGGCGTTTCGCCGCTGGGCCCCGCAAGACCCCCTCGCTCTACGGCGCCGCGATGACGATGCCCCACGACCGCTCGGCGGATCGAGATGAGGTACAGGATGCGGAACACTTCATCCGGCAAGTGATGGGCGGTACCGGGCTCATCCCGGGGCGTGAACCCCCGCCAAAGCTCGGCCCGCCCAGCGCCGGACGTTCAGAGGCTGCCGACGCCCTGGCAGCCTACGTCTTGTCGCTGAGACCCCGTCGCAGTCCCTTTGCCGACGGTCGTGCCGACCGTCTGGCTGCCATCCGGCGCGGCCGGGAGATCTTCTTCTCGCATCGCACCGGTTGTGGCCACTGTCACCCGCCGCCGTACTACACGGATAGCCGGCTCACCTCCCGTCCCTGGCGGGTCCACGACGTGGGAACAGGCGACGGAGCCGCCGAACGGATGGGCCCCGCCTTCGACACCCCCTCGCTGCTCGGCCTCTACGCCGCCAACGCCTACCTGCACGACGGCCGTGCAACCAGCCTGGCCGAGGTTTTCACCACTTACAACCCCGCAGATCGCCATGGTGTGACAAGCCACCTGGGCGAAGAGCAGATAGAGGACCTGGTGGCCTTTCTGCTCTCGCTGCCGGCTGAAACGGTATCGAGCGGCGAGGCGGTTTCCGCAAGGCAAGCCAGGCGGCCGTTTGCGGCTACACCGCCCTGATAGGGGGAATTATCGGGTCACCCGCGGGACACGCGATACCGCGCAAGAAAAAACCGCGTCCCCTTTCGGGTGCGGTTTTTTGTGGCTTTCCTTGGGATCCGCAGCGGGATCCCACCCCGTCGCGGAGAGCGGAACGAGGTTTCGCTAGCCGCGGTCGATAATCTGGCGGATGGCCTGCCGGTTCTCGTCCGACCACCGCGACCGGCGGCGGCGTTTGCGGCTGGCAATTCCCATCCCGGCAGCCCCGCCAAAGAGGGACCAGATCAGCAGGGTGGT
>CAYZWG010000381.1:3184-5678 GCA_964481605.1 uncultured Planctomycetaceae bacterium | reverse complement strand
ACCGCGGGCAGTGTTCACCACGAAGCCCGCGAAGAACACGAAGGAAGTAGCGTAGGCAGCGTGGCGTTTGAGTTTTTCCAAGCCGAGCAAGCATGGAAAATGCGAGGCGCGTGGGCCGGGCCGCCACCTCCGCAGCCGCTCTGGGCAACCCATTTCCCCCATCGTTAGCTGCCGCCCTGCAAAAAAAGTCCGTTCCTGCACCCATGGAGAAGGGCCGAGGTGAGAAAAAACCGCCATTGACCGCACGGGACACTTTCTCCTATTCTCCCCGCCCTACTCTGGACTCGTCTCGGCGCGAGGCCGCGTCCGGCGGCCTCTTCCAACCCCCGAAATCCGGCCCCTTTCCGTCGATTGCCGATTCCGATGACTCGAATGCGTGGGGATACCGCTGCGCGTGGCCGGAGATGCCGGCTGATTGGACGGCTGCTGCTGGCCGCGTGGCTTCTCGCGCTGGCCTCCGGGTGTGCCGCTTCGCGGATGGTCGAGTTGCGGCCCGTGCCCCGCAGCCCCCTGGTGGACCGCCTCCAGTTGACCTCCCGTGGTGGTCCCAAGCCCAGCCCCCGCACGCAACAGTTCCTCAGGGTCTACGACCTGGAACACGTCCGGGGCGGTCCCAAGGCCCTGCTGGAAGAGGTCCAGGCCACCATTGAGCAGGACCCCACCGCCGACAAGTTTTACGCCTTTTCCGAGTTGGCCTATCTGGAAGCCAAGAAAGCCGAGCGGCGCAGTCCGCGCCTGGCCTTCGACCTCTACGGGGCCTCCGCCCTGGCCGCCTATCGGTACCTCTTCGACCAGCGATTCCGGACTCTCCGCAACCCCTACGATCCCGAGTTCCGCGGGGCCTGCGACCTTTACAACGGATCGCTGGAATCGGCCTTGAGGGTCATCTGCGCCGGCCGCGGGCTGCTGCCCGGGCGAACCTACACCGTGCACACGGCCAACGGCGTTTGGCACCTCACCGCCAAGGTCCGGGGGGGCCGCTGGACGGCGGAGGATTTCGAGCAATTCAAGTTCGTTTCCGACTATGAGATCAAGGGCCTGAAAAACAAGTACCAGTCCTACGGGCTGGGAGTGCCGCTGATTGCGGTTCGCCGCCGCTACCAGGGCGAGCCGCCGGCCTCGAAATACTATCCCGAGGGCATGAGCTTCCCGGTGACCGCCTTCCTGCGACCGTTGCCCAGCACCAACCAGGACTGCTGCGACTCCACCGCCGAACACTACGCCGTGCTGGAACTCTACGATCCGCTGGCCGTCTCCGATACCGCGATCGGCGATTTGCGGGTACCGCTGGAGTCGGACCTGACGACCCCCATGGCCTATTTCCTCAACGACCCCAAGTTGAATCAAATCGCCACGGTGGGCCTGCTGCGGCCGGAAAAGCTGCTCGCCCTGCGACCCGACGGAAAACAGCAGATCATGGGGCTCTACATGGCCCAACCCTACGAGCCGGGCAAGATCCCGGTGCTCTTCGTGCACGGGCTGTGGTCCAGCCCAATGACCTGGATGGAGATGCTCAACGACCTGCGGAGCGTGCCCGCCATCCGCGACAACTACCAGTTCTGGTTCTACTTGTATCCCACGGCCGAGCCCTTCTGGGTTACCGCCGCGCAAATGCGCGACGACCTGGAAAAGCTCCGCCGCGAACTCGATCCGCTCCGGCAGGAGCCCGCCCTGGACCAGATGGTGCTGATCGGCCACAGCATGGGCGGGCTGGTCGCGCGGCTGCAGACGATCGACAGCGGCAACAATTTCTGGCACCTCGTCAGCGATCAGCCGTTTTCCCTGGTCAAGGCCAAGCCGGAGGTCCGCCGGCAACTGGCCGAGGAGTTCTTCTTCAAGCCCAACCCCTCCATTCGCCAGGTGATTACCATCGGCACGCCGTACCGAGGCAGCCGATTCTCCAACGATATCACCCGCTGGCTCTCCAGCCGGCTGATCCGGCTGCCGGACCTCTTCCTCCAGACGCAACACGGCTTCTACCGCGACAACAAGGACCTGATCCGCGACGACAAGCTGCTGCGAATCGAAAACAGCATCGACTCGCTGGCCCCCGATTCGCCCTTTTTCCCCGTCATGCTGGCCAGCTACCGGGCTCCCTGGGTGAAATACCACAACATCATTGGGCTGGTGCCCCGGCGCGGGCTGACCGGCTACCTCGCCTCGGGCAGCGACGGCGTGGTCAGCTACGAAAGCGCCCACATGGACGACGCGGTGAGCGAAATCACCGTCCCCTCGCTGCACAGCACGATCCACGCCCACCCCCGCGCGATTCTCGAAGTGCGCCGAATTCTCCTCCAAAACCTGGTCGACCTGGAGCACGAGCAAGACGCCGATCGAGTCCGCACGGCCTCCCTGCCGCTGGGGGTGGGACCGCCGGACTGGATGCGGCCATCGGCCGGCGGGCTGCGCGTGCCGTCGGCGCCCGCCTACTGAAAACAACGGCCCTACGGGTTGCCGCGGCCTCGGGTGGCCCTACGCCTCGACGGCCCAGGTG
>CAYZWG010000381.1:0-3084 GCA_964481605.1 uncultured Planctomycetaceae bacterium | reverse complement strand
CGGCCCTACGGGTTGCCGCGGCCTCGGGTGGCCCTACGCCTCGACGGCCCAGGTGTCGTACCGCTCCCACAGCCCGTCGCCGACCTGGGGCAGCGCCTGGCAAAAGCGATACACCAGCCGGGCCAGCGAAACGTCGTCGCCGGCCTCGAAGCGGAAGGTCAAGGCCGGCTCGGTCACCGAACGGCGGACCAGCGCCCAACCGTCGGAAAAATCAACCCGAATCCCGTCGGTCGTTGATTGAGGGCAGTCGCTCCAGTGGGTCCGCACTCGCTCGAACACTTGCGCGGCTTCCTCCCCTCCCATCGGCACGCGCAGATCGGGCGTGGCGTAAACCCGGGGGCAGCCACGACGCAACTCGGCCAGACAGCGGCCGCTATGGGCCAGGTAGTCGATCAGCCAGCAGGCGGCAAACAACCCGTCGTCGCCCCCCTCCAACGCGCGGAAGAAATAGTGCCCGCTCATCTCCGCGCCAAACACGGCCCCCGTGTCGAGCATTCGGGCTCGGAGAAAGGCATGGCCGGAGCGTTCCGCCAGCGGAGTCCCCCCCAACCGCCCGGCCGCCTCGGCCACCCGGTCGGAGAACTTCACGTCGTGCACGAACGTCTCTCCGCACAGTTCCTCGCCAAAGGTCTCCAGCATCACGCAGGTGGCCTCCTCCGCGGTCAAACGCGTTCCCTCGCCGTCGACAAAAGCCACCCGGTCGCCGTCGCCATCGAAGGCGATGCCCAGGTCGGCCCGCTGGTGGTCCACAGTTCGGCAGAGACATTCCAGACCATCGGGCCGCGAACAGTCGGGCACGCGGCCGGCAAATACGGCGTCGGACTCATCGTGGATTGCCGAGAACACCGCCCGCGGGAAAACCGCCTGGAGATAGCGCCGGGCACGGCCGGCCCAGCAGCCGTGCATCGGATCCAACACGACCGCCGCCCCGGACCCGCTGCCCTCGACCCACGTCTCTTGCAGCCAGCCCACGTAGTCGTGGGAAATGTCCAGCTTACGCTGGGTCCCGGGCCGGACCGCCGCCGACCGCTCGCCCGACGGGGCGACCCGATCGGCCAGCACGGCCACCTGCTCCGGCGTGGGGGGCCGGTCGCCCAACATCCATTTCAGGCCGTTGTAGTCGGCCGGGTTGTGCGAGGCGGTGACAATCGCGCAGCCGTCGGCCCTCAGCCGCCGCTTGGCATAGTAGATCATCGGCGTGGGCAGCACGCCCAGATCGACCACGTCGCAGCCGGCCGCCATCAACCCTTCGGCCAACCCGGCGAGAAACCCCGGCGTGGAGAGCCGGACATCCCCGCCGACCACGAATTTGGACCCGGGCCGCAACTGCTCGCCCAACGCCTGGCCCCAGCGGCGGTACAACTCGGGCGAGAGGTCCGTGGGATCGTGGCCTCGGATGTCACACGGCTTGTAGATGTTCAAAGGTAACCTCGTGCCTGGAGTTCGCCGCGAAATCGCTGAAAAAGTCGGTCGTAGTGCCGCCTCCGCTGGGGACGCGGATGGAAGCTGCGGCGGATGCGGACCATCCGCTCGATCGCCTCCCCCAGGTCCCCGTAAAACGTGCCCGCCGCGGCCAGCAGGGCACTGCCGAAGGCCGATTCCGGGCAGGCCGGCCGATGGAACGTTCGTCCGGTGACGTCCGCGCGGCACTGCATCCAGACATCACTCCGGCTGCCCCCGCCGGTGGCGAAGACCTCCCCGTCGCTGCCGCCGGTCAGTTCGTCCAAGACCTCGTAGGCCAAACGCTCCAGAAGTCCCACGCCCTCCAGACAGGCAGCGTATCGGCCGACGAGATCATCCGCCGCAAGTCCCGGCGGAAAAAAGCCTTCGGCCGATTCAGAGCGGAAAGGAAACCGTTCACCGCGGCCCACCAGGGGATAGGCCGGCGACTGGCCCGGCATCCGTTGGGCCGCCGCCGCGTCCAATGCTTGCAGGTCCGCCCCCGGAAACATCGTCCCCGTCCACCCACCGCCGGTATTGCTGGCCGCCCCGGGCAACCACAGCCCACCGGGGAGCCGGTGACTGTAGATCAATCCCGCCGGATCCCGGCAAATTGTAGCGCTGATGGCCTTGAAGACCAGCGTCGTTCCCAGCGTGGTGTTGTAGTCGCCGGGCCGGCAGAGGCCCGATGCCAGGCAGCCGGCCGTCCCATCGCTGGCCCCCGCCACCACCGCCAGCCCCTGGGGCAATCCCGTGGCCTCGGCCGCCTCGGCCGTGACCGTGCCCACCCGGGTGGCCGGGGCGACCACCTCCGGCAGCTTCGCCGCGATGCCCAGCGTCCGGTCGATCCAGTCGGGCCAACGCTCCTCGACAAGATCGTAGCCGGTCTTGAGGGCGTTGCTGTAGTCGGTCACGCCCGGGCGGCCGGTGAGGCGTCCCACCACGTAATCGGCCTGGTGGGCGAATCGGGCGGTCGCCGCGAAAGTGGCCGGCTCGTGGGCCCTCAGCCAGGCGATCTTGGCCAGCGCGAACGACGAACTGAAGCGGTAACCCAGCTTGCCGCAGAAGTCGCCCGCCGCCGTGTTGAGCCCTTCGGCTTGCTCGGCGCCGCGGGGGTCGTTGTACATCATCGCCGGCCGCAGCGGCCGGCCGCGCGCGTCCAGAGCGACCAGCGTGCCGGAGGTCCCATCCACGGCCATCCCCTCAAAAGCCTCCCGGCCGACGGCGTAGGCCTCCAGGTCGGCGACCAGCGCGCGTGCCGCCCGGCAGACGGCTTCCCACCAGACGCGGGGGGATTGCTCGTGGTGGCCGGCCGGACCGGCCCGGGCCATCGCGTCCGGTGCCGCGAAGGCGGCGGTCGCTTCGCTCAGCGGCTCGCCCGACTCGGTTGCGGCCAGCGCCCGCACGCCACGGGTGCCGACGTCGAAGCCGATGAAGACGAGAGAGTTGTGGTGCACTGCACGCTTCCCGGTCGACCGCGTGTGGGGTGGGTCAGGGGGGGGGAACAAGTCGAGCCGTTCCCGATTATCCCCCCGGCGGCGGATCGGTTGCAAGTCGCCCGATCCGCATCGGCCCAGGGCGGTCGGGGGGGTTGGCGCCATCCCCTCGGGCGGGTAGCGTGGGAAAAACCGTGAGATCGCCTGT
>CAYZWG010000380.1:0-5696 GCA_964481605.1 uncultured Planctomycetaceae bacterium | reverse complement strand
GGCTGGCGCTGCGAAGTGCGGCAACCGGCCGGCACAGCCGGCCCTACGGCAACGGCTCTGACTTTTACGAAAGGGTTTCGGACATGAAAGTTCTGGGAGTTTCCGGCAGTCCGCGTCGCGGCGGCAACACCGACATCCTGGTCGAGTTGGCCCTGGAGGTCCTCTCCGGCGAGGGGCTCCAAACGGAGTTTCTCTCCCTGGCCGATCGGCCGATCAAACCGTGCATGGCCTGTGGCGGCTGCGTCCGAGCCGACGACATTCGTTGTGTGCAGGAGGACCCCGCCTTCGAGGGCATGGTCGAGCAGTTCATCGAGGCCGACGGCATCCTGGTCGCTTCGCCCGTCTACTTCGGTTCGGCCACGCCGCAGACCATGGCCCTGTTGGATCGCGTGGGCTACGTCTCCCGGGTGAACGATAATTTTCTGCGGCGGAAGGTGGGCGCGGCGATCGTCGTGGGCCGGCGGGCCGGCCAGAATTTCACCTTCGCCCAGTTGAACTACTTTTTCCTCATCAGCGAGATGGTCGTGCCCGGGTCGACCTATTGGAATATCGCCGTGGGGCGCGAGAAGGGCGAAGTGCTGCAAGACGACGAAGGGCTCGAAACCGTGCGCAACCTGGCCGCCAACATGGCCTGGTTGATGAAGAAACTCGGCGACTGACGGCCGCCTTCTGCCGGCGCCGCGACCGCCCGCGGGAAACCGACCCGGCTGGAACCACGTGGATGACCACCGCCAACCTGCCCGAGACCACGCTCCAATTCGGCACCGGCAAGTTCCTCCGCTGTTTTGCCGACCTTTTCATCCACCAGCTCAACCAGACCGGCCGGCCGGTGGGACGGATCGTGGCGGTGCAGTCGACGGGGTCCGAGCGGGCGGCCCGGCTGAACCGTCAGGGCGGGCGCTTCCACGTGGCGGTGCGGGGGCTGCGCGGCGGACGCCGCGTGGACCACGTCCACGAAGTGACCAGCGTCTCGCGGGCGCTGGCAGCCGGAGACGACTGGCCCGGCGTGCTCGACTTTGCCCGGAGTGAGTCGTTGCGAACGGTGATCTCCAACACCACGGAGGCCGGCTACGCCTTGGACGATCGCGACCGGCCCGGCGACTGCCCTCCACGATCGTTTCCGGCCAAGCTGCTGGCGGTGCTTGCGGCCCGCTTCGAGGCGGGGCTTTCGGGCCTGACGATCTTGCCCTGCGAATTGCTGGAGTCCAACGGCCGCCGGCTGCGGCACCTGGTGCTCGACCAGGCGGCTCGCTGGGACGTTTCCGCCGAACTGGCGGGCTGGATCGAGTCGGAGTGCTGGTGGCAGGATACCCTGGTCGACCGCATCGTCTCGGCGGCGGCCGACGACGATCCGCTCCTGGCCGGCGATCCGCTCTCGGCCGTGGCGGAGCCGTTTGCCTCGTGGCTGATCGAGGGCAAGCCGCGGATAGGCCCGCTGGCGGACCATCCGGCCGTGGAGTGCGTCGACCGGCTGGGGCCCTATCACCTCCGCAAGGTCCGCATCCTCAACGGGGCCCATACGGCGCTGGTGGCCAAGGCGTTGCCGCTGGGATTCGCGACGGTTCGCCAGGCGGTGCTCGATCCGGGCATCGCCGGCTGGCTCGACGGCTTGCTGTTTGAAGAGATCGTGCCTACGCTGGAAGGTCGAACGGCCCGGCCGGAGGCGTTCGCCCGGGACGTGCTGGAGCGATTTCGCAATCCGTTTCTAGCGCACCGGCTGGCCGATATCGCGTTGCACCATGAGATCAAGCTGAAGACGCGGCTGCTGCCCACGCGGAGGGAATTCGAGGAGCGATTCGGCCGGGTGCCTCCGCGGCTGGAAGAGATTCTCGATTCCCCTTCCGGCAGAGAGCCGGGGGAGGAATGCTGAAGTTGTTTCTCGATCAACCCTGACGACTTACCCGGAGGATTCCGCCATGAGGATTCGTCTTCTGCTGGGGATGCTGGTGATGATCTGGACGGCGATCCCCGCCGGGGGTTCCCGGGCCGCCGAGCCGAGTTCCACGTCCGCAATCGAGGGTTACGCCCGCATCGTCGCCGCCGAGGCCGACCTGGTCGGCTGGTGGCGATTCGAGGGCGATCTGGCGGATGCCCAGGGCAAGGCCGACGGCGGCTCGCCCCGGGGGCAGCCGGAGTTCGTGCCCGGTGCCGGCGGCGGCCGGGCGTTGGACCTCTCGGACGGCCGGTTCGTCACCATGGGCCCGACGCCGCATCTCGATCTGCAGCAGACCACCGTCGAGCTTTGGGTCCGTCCGCGGTTCGCCTCCGGCCTGGGCTACAACCCCGCCATCGTGGCCAAGCGGGCCTCGGGCAATCACGGGCAGACGCGGTTCAGTCTGCACTTTTGGGGCGACTACTCCAGCCTGGCCGTGTGGAACGGCCGCGCGGTGACGCGGTTCTATCCCGACGAGCCCGTGCGAGCCGATCAGTGGTATCACCTGGCGCTGGTTTGCGAGGGGCCGAAGATGCGGCTCTACGTGGACGGCGTGGCCTGCCGGGCGGAGCCCGAGGGGGGCAGTTTCAATTTCGCCCAGCGAAACCGACCCCTCTCGGTGGGCTCGTCCACGCCGGACGGGCAGGAGCAGTTGGACGCCTCGATCGACGAGCTGGCGGTCTACGGCCGGGCACTTTCGGAGGAGCAAATCGCCCGGCACGTGGACGCCCTGGGCCGGCGGCAGCGGCGGCTCGAACTGGTCGAAGCCCGCACCCGCCGGCTGGCCCAACAGAAGCGGCTCCGCGCCCAGCGCGAGGCGCGACGCCGGCAGCGACGGGCCGAACTTCTCGACTCGCCCGCCTTGTCGACTCCCGGCCGCCAGGCGGTCTACCGGGGCGAACACCTGGAGGCCATCCGGCTGACGCTGGGCGGCATCGGCACGGGCTCGATCCAGATCGACGGGCACGGCAATCTCGCCGCCTGGCAGATTTTCAATAACTACCAGCCGGCCAAGGTGCCTCACAGCTTCCTTGCCGTAAGAGTGCAAACCGTCGAGGGGGCTCCGGTGGTTCGGACGCTGGGCACGGATCCGGTCGGTCCCTTCGCGGCGATGAAGTCGCTCACCTTCCGGGGCGAATATCCCTTCGGCTGGTACACCTTGGAAGACCCGCAGGTTCCCCTGGTGATCCGCCTGGAGGTCTTCAACCCGCTGGTGCCGCTGGACGTGGACGCCTCGTCGATCCCTTGCGCGATCTTCAATCTCTCCGCCGAGAACCCCACCGACAAGCCGGTCGAGGTGGCGTTTCTGGCCGTGCAGCAGAACGCCGTGGGCTACCGCGGCGAGGGGCCGATCGAGGGTCGCAATCACCCGGCCTACGGGGGCAACGAAAACCGCATCCTGGCCTCGCCCGGCGGCAAGGGAACGGTCCTGCGGATGACCTCGACCAAGCCGGCCAAGGGGGCGGGGGCGGGCGACATGGTGCTGGCGATTCTTGCTCCGGAGGCTACGGGTTCGGCCGACGTCGAGTCGCTGGAACGCCTGGCGGCCGATTTCAGCGGGAGCGGACGCTTTGCCAAAACACCACCACGCGCCGGTCCCTCGCCGGCCGGCAGCACGCTCGACGGAGCGTTGAGCGTGGGTTTCCGCCTGGCCCCCGGCCAGCGTCGAACCGTGCCCGTGGTCCTCGCCTGGTACTTTCCCAGCGCCGCCCACGGCAGCGGCGGCTGGGGCGGGCCGGGCAACCACTACGCCACCCTTTGGACCGACGCGCTGGATGTTGCCCGCCATGTCGAACAACACTTCGACGAGCTTTCCGCCCGGACACGCCTCTACCACGACACGCTCTACCAGTCGAACCTGCCCCACTGGCTGCTGGACCGGGTGGCGTCGCAGGTTGCCGTGCTGCGGAGCCAGACCTGCTTCTGGACGGCCGAGGACTACTTTGGCGGATGGGAGGGCTGCTGTCCGAAAAGCGGCTGTTGCAGCGGCAACTGTAGCCATGTTTGGCACTATGCCCAAGCCCACGCCCGGCTGTTCCCCTCGATTGCCCGGCGAATGCGGGCCGAGGAATTCCGCTGCCAGGCGGCCGACGGCTCGATTCCCTTTCGGCAGCCGCAGGGCAAGCCGGCTTTCGACGGGCAGTGCGGCACGGTGCTCAACTCGTATCGCGAGCACCTCGACTCCGCGGACGGGGCCTGGCTGGACGCCAACTGGCCGGCGATCCGGAAGGCGATGGAGTTTCTCATTGCCCGTTGGGACGCCGACGAGGACGGCGTGCCGGGCGGCCCCCAATGGAACACGCTGGACGGGGCGTTGGGCGGCAGTTCGTCCTGGCTGGGGTCGCTCTATCTGGCGGCGTTGGCGGCGGCCGAGAAGATGGCCACGATCGAACGGGAGACCGACGTGGCGGCGCGCTACGCCGCGATTCTCGCGGCCGGGAAGAAGACGCAAAACGAAACCCTCTTCAACGGCGAATACTACATCCAGATTCCCGGCCCCGAGCCGCGGGAGGACTACGGCAACGGCTGCCACATCGACCAGGTGTTGGGGCAGTGGTGGGCCTGTCAACTCGATCTGGGTTGGGTCTATCCGCGCGATCGGGTCCGCACGGCGCTGGCTTCGTTGTTTGCTCGCAATTTTCGCGGCGAGATGGAGGGACTGCCGCAGGTGCCCCGCAAGTTCGTGGCCGATTTCGATCCCGGAATGCAGATGATTACCTGGTCCGCCGGGCCGCGCCCGCCCCACCCCATTCGTTACGGCGACGAGGTGATGACCGGCTTCGAGTATTCGGCCGCCGCCGCGATGATTCAGGCCGGCCTGTTGCGGGAGGGGCTCTGCGTGGCCCGCGCCGTTTCCATCCGCTACGACGGCCGCCTGCGGACCGGCCTGACACCCAGCCGCACGGCCTCCTGGGGCTACAGCGGCAACCCCTTCGGCGACGACGAATGTGGCAAGTATTATGCCCGGGCGATGAGCGTCTGGTCGCTGCTGACCGCTTGCCAGGGGTTCCTCTACGACGGCCCGGCGGGACGGATCGGATTCAAGCCCCTCTGGCAACCGCAAGACCACGCCAGCTTCTTCACCACGGCCGAGGGTTGGGGACTTTTCCAGCAGCGGCGCGAGGAGGACCTTCAGACCGAGCGGCTGGCGGTCCGCGCGGGCCGGCTCCCGGTCCGCCGGCTCGTCTTCCAGCTTCCGCCCGATCGGGTGCTCGACCGGGCGGAAGTCTCGTACCAGGGGCAAGACTGCCCGGCGGCGGTCTCCGCCGAGTCTGGCGATAGTGAGGAGGTCCGCATCGAGTTGGGCACTCCCGTGGTGGTCGGGGCGGGCGAAGCCCTGCTGCTGAAGCTCCACCACCGCAGCGCCAGCCCGTAAGGCGACTGCCCAGCGGCCGCCGGCTCAGCGGCTCTCGTTCCCAAGCTCCGGCTTGGGAATGCGCGGGTGGCGGTGGCCCTGATAGCGGGTAGCACCGGTTCTTGAACCGGTGTGGCTGGAGCCACAAGAGGTCAGCGCAAATCACCGCACCCAGCGAATAGGAACACCGCCCGGGCGTTGCCTCCCGCGAAAATACTCACCCTGTTTGTTCGTAGTGCCCCGATTCATCGGGGCCCTGCGCCGGGCTCCCGGAAAATATCGCATGAATGCGATCACTACAAACTCGTTGCAGCGGCTGGAGTTTTCGGCGAGGGAAAATACTCACCCTGTTCGTTCGTAGTGCCCCGATTCATCGGGGCCCCGCGCCGGGCTCCCGGAAAATATCGC
>CAYZWG010000379.1:0-5706 GCA_964481605.1 uncultured Planctomycetaceae bacterium | reverse complement strand
AGGGCCTGTCGGCCCACTGCCCCCGAAAGAGAAGTTCATCGGTGCGGGTATCTACGCGATCTACTACACCGGTTGCACGTTTGCGGCCTACGAACGCATCGCGGAACTGAACCGAGACGGCAACTTTAGGTGGCCAATCTACGTTGGCAAGGCGGTTCCCGAAGGAGCGCGCAAGGGCGGATTTGGCGTTGGAACCTACGAAGGAACGGCATTGTTCAAACGACTCGCCGAACACTCGAAATCGGTGGAACAAGCAACCAACTTGAACCTGGAGGATTTCCATTGCCGCTATCTCGTGGTCGACGACATCTGGATTCCACTCGCCGAATCGTTGCTGATTGAGAAAGTCTCACCACTGTGGAACAACACGATAGACGGTTTCGGAAACCACGACCCCGGTGCGGGGCGGTACAACCAAAAGCGCTCACCGTGGGACGTGTTGCACGCCGGACGTGCTTGGGCGTTGAAGTGTACGGAGAACGACAAGACGGCGGCGGAGATCCTGGGAGACGTTGACGCCGCGATAAGCGCGTTTCGGGAAAGGAATCCGAAACCTTGAACACGGCTCGCGTTGGCCAGGTTCCTTCAGCAAGGTGGATCGCCATCCGGCGGTACGGGATCACCTACTTGCTTTTTGACGTTGTGGCGGTTTGGCCCAGGGCTCGCTGGGCATTGGTGCGGACCGTGGCGTCGGGGTCTTTGAGCGCCGCTTCCAGGCCCTGGCGGACTTGGGGGGCGTTGATGCCCTCCAGCGCCAGCGCCGCCCGGGCGCGGACCGTGGCGTCGGGGTCCTTCAGGGCGGCGACCAGGGGGGCGATGATCCGTGGGTCGCGGAAGCGGCCCAGGGCCAGCGCGGCCCAGCCGCGCACCGTGGCGTCGGAATCCTTCAGCGCGGCAACCAGCGGCTCCACCGCGCGGGCGTCGCCGATGCGGCCCAAGGAGCTGGCCGTCCAGCGGCGGATGGTGGCGTCGGAATCGGCGAGCAGGTCGATCAGCGTGGGGACGGCGCGGGCATCGCGCAAAACCCCCAGCGCCCGGACCGCCTCGACGCGGAGGGCGACGTCGGCGGAGAAGTCGTTCAGCTTGCCCACCAGGTAGGCGGTGGCCTGGGGGTTTTGGGTCCGTCCGAGGGCTTCGGCGGCGCGGATTTGCACTTGCGGGTCGGGGTCGTCGAGGGCGTTGCCCAGCGGTTGGACCACCTTGGGATCGGCAAACCCTCCCAGGGCCAGGGCGGCCCAGACACGGACCTCGGCCTGGTCGTCGCCGAGGGCCTTGATCATCGGTTCGACCACCTTGGGGTCCTGAATGCCGGACAGTGCGTCGGCGGCGCGAACGCGAACGCGAACGTCCTCGTCTTCCAGGGCTTTCACCAACGGGGCCACCACGCGGGGGTCGGTCACGCCGTTGAGCGCCCACACGGCCCAGGCCCGAACCGGCGCCTTCTTATCCGCCACGGCCTTGATGAGGGGCTCGATGGCGGCGGGGTCCCGGCCGCGTCCCAGGGCGTCGGCCGCCGCACAGCGGAGGCGAATATCTCCGCCGGCGTCCTCCAGCAGCCCGACCAGGGTTTCGGTGCCCACCTCGCCGCCCAGGCGGCCCAGGGCGCGGGCCGCGCGGGCGCGCATTTCCGGCTTCGCCTTGGCGTCTTCCAGGGTCGCCTTGAGTTTCTCCGCGATGGCGGGATCGTCGAACCGGCCCAGGGCATCCAAGGCCGTCTGCCGCACCGAGGCACTGGGGTCGTGCAGGAGGGCGTTGACCAGGGGCCCGACCGCCCCGGGGGCCTTCAGCCGCCCCAGGGCCTGGGCCACGCTGCGGCGGGCGGCGGGCTGGGGCAGCTTGAGCGCGGCCAGCAACTCGTCCTGGGCCGAGGCGCCCAGCTTGCTGATCGCCTCGACGGCCGCCGCGCGGACGTTGGGATCGATTTTTTCGCCCAGCAGTTGGATCACGTACTTGGCCGCCGGCTGGGCCGTCTGGCCCATCGCCCCCAGCTTGGCCAGGGCGCCGGCCTGCTCGGCCGGGGTGGGACCGACGAAGGCCTTTTCCACAAGGCCTTTGACTTCCGAGGGCATCTGGGCAAAAAACAGGTCTTGCGGTGCCTTGAGTTGCGCGCCGGCCGTGCCCAGGCCCGTCAGGCAGAAGCCCAGGCAGAGAAAAAGTCGCAGCGAAATCGAATCGATCATGTCTCTCTCCCGCGGTGACGGACTTTGCGGCGAACGTCGCTTGCGAACCGTGTGGGCAGGGTTCCCAAGCTGGAGCTTGGGAACCAGTTTGGGACGCTTCCCTCTCGTTCCCAAGCTCCGACTTCCCCTCTCGTTCCCAAGCTCCGGCTTCCCTCTCGTTCCCAAGCTCCGACTTCCCCTCTCGTTCCCAAGCTCCGGCTTCCCTCTCGTTCCCAAGCTCCGGCTTGGGAACGCACTCCGCGCGAAGCTCTGCTTCGCTTGCGATCGAGCGAGCCACCGGGGCGCCGGGTTCGCCTTCGCTGCCCAGGCACTCTGGCTCCCATAGATTAGCCTTGCGGCGTCCGCTTGTCGAGTCTCGGCGGGGGGGGGTCGCCCGGGCGGTGGGTTCCCAAGCTGGAGCTTGGGAACCAGGGGTGGACAGCGGGTTCACTCGGCCGGCGCCACCTTCAATCCCGGCCGCCGGCCCTGGTCGACCGCCGACCAGAATGCCTCCCGCGCGTGGCGATAGATGCCGGCGATGCCGTCGGTGTGACGATCGAGTTGGATCGGGATCCAGACGTCGGGCGGGAGGCGCTGGGGTGGCTCTTTCATCACCGCGGCCCAGCGGTGGATCACCTCCGTGGCCGGGCGCCAGGACCGATCGGGGTTGGCGATGCCGTAGTCCGATTTCTCGTTGACGCGATATCCCCCGCAGGAGAACCAGGCGATCGTGCCGTTGGAGCCGGCCTGGTGGGCCATCTTGTAAAAGTCGTCGTAGAACCGGCCCACCGCCGCCAGCCGGGCCTGGCTCGCCTTGCCGGCGGCCGGGTCCCACGCGCTTTGGCCGAACTCGGCCCAGACGACGGGCAACTCGGGCGCCACCGCCCGGGCGTAGGCCACGGTGAACATTCCCGGGCGGACCCGCTGCCAATCGCCGATCCGCCCATAGCCTTCCGGCTCCATCAGGTCGACCGCCCGGGCCAGGCCGGCCAGGTCGTAGGCCATGCGGGCCTGATTGACCGTGGGATCGCCGGCGATCGTCATGCGAAAGCCGACCAGGTGGTTGGGATCGACCGAACGCATCCGAGTTCTGGCGCGGCCGTATTGCAGGTTGAGCAGTTCGTTGAGGAACCGCCGATAGTCGATTGCCATTCGTCGCCAAGGGCCGTCGGAGGAGACCTGGCGATCGTCGGGCCCGGCCAGTTTCCCTTGCTCGGTGGGGGCCTTGAAGTGCCAGGCCTTTTCGGCCGCGGCGAGGTCGCCGTAGCGGTGCCGGACCCAGAGCCGCCAGAGCGGGTCGTAGCGGCGTCGCCGGTCGCGCCGCCCCCACATCGGTTCCCAGGCGAGGTCGTAGGCCATCACCGTGTCGTTTTCCGCCAGGCGGTGGGAGACGACAATCTCGCGCATCTGGTCCCAGCGAAAGTCGAGCGGCGTGCCCGGCCGAAGCGAGAGGTTGACTTTCAGGCCGTGGTCGCGGCAACGCATCAAGAAGTCCAGCAGATTGCGGGATGCGAGGGAGCGGTGGTAGACGAACGCACTCACCGCGTTGAGCCCGATCGCTTGCAGGTCGGCCAGATCGCGTTCGATGATTTCGGGGCCGTAGGCCCGGGCGTCGAGCCAGTATTCGAAGAAAGCCTGGTCTTCCATGGCCGCGCCGGAGGAGGGCATGTAGTTGACCCCGTGAACACCCCAGCGGCGGCCGCCCAGCCACAAGTCGCCCTTGGCGGCGGTGACGAACTCGGGGTGAGCCGGGGGTCGCCAGACGCGGACCTGGTGGGTGAGCCGGTCGATCACCTTGTCGTCGCGGTGGAGCGTGACCTCCACGGTGAAGGGGCCTTTCGCGTCGGCGGCGATGGTCCAGTCGTCGGCCACGCGTTGCGACCGGCCGGGAGCCAGGTCGAGCTGGAACGATCGTCGCCAGAGATCGCCCGAGCCCTGCTGGCCCACGGCCACATCGACGCGGACCGCCGCCGGGCGACGCCCCCGGTTGGCGACCAGGGCGCCGACGGGTATCGACTCGTCGCCGAACGAGGCGTAATACTCGGCCCCGCCCTCGGCCAGAAACACGCCGTCGGCCATCCGCACAGCCAGCCGGGCGAGCCAGCGGGCGACGTCGGGGCGGGCAAAAAACGATGGATCGGCCACCGGCACGGCGGCAACCATCCCCCCGCCGCCTTGGCCGGCGGTAAGCAACAGCGAGGCGGCCGTGCCGCACACGCGACCCTCGGCGTCGAGGCACTCGAGCAAGGCAATGAAACGCCAGGGCCGCTGCTTATCCAGCCCGGTCGCCCGGGGCCGGGCGTAGGGAGAATAGACGGCCGCGGGCGTGGGGACGGCCAACGTTTCCACGATCCGCTGTTGGGGGTTGCCGCGTAGCCGGGCGAGGTTGCCGACGGGGTAGAGCTTGTATCGCGGCGAGGCGGTCTCGATCCGCGGCAGGTCGAACCCGCCTTCGAGCAGGTCGCCGGCCTTGGCCAGCCCCGGCGGCAAGGGGGCCAGCCCCACGGAATCAATGGAGAAGGAGACCCGGTCGACCGCCTGGGGGACCGGCGCGTGGGATCGGGCGATGCCCAGCGCGATCGAGGCGACCTGCCGCGGCCGGAAGCGGTCGCCCGGGCCGCCCCGTCCCTTGACCCGGGCGTCGGGCCAATAGTGGAACGCGGCCGGCGGCAGCACGTAGTGTTTCCAGCGTGGGGAGAGCTTGACCACGGCCATCCAGCGAGAGGAGTCTTGTTCTCGCCATTCCACCACCAGGGGCGACTCATCCTGGTCGGCCTTGGCCCAGAAGCTGGTCAGCACGGGATCGGTCCCCGGGGGAGTACAGGGCAGTTTCCATTGATACGTGTCCCAGCCTGCGGCGGCGGCCAGGTCGAGCCGTGCCGCGGCGGTCGATCCGGCGGCGCCGGGCCGCACCGGCCGGCACGCGGAAGGCAGGTCCGGCCGATCGGTGTAGTGTTGGCAGGAGGGGAAATCGCCGTCGAAATCCAAGAGCACCGTGGGACGCACGTCCTCGGCCACGCGGCGGAGCAGTTCCGCGTGGGGCAGCCGCGTGGCGCCGTAGGGGTAGGTCCGCCGGTCGAAGAAGGGGCCGCCCAGGAGCATCAGCTTGCCCCCGCCGCGCACATAGCCGGCGATCGCGGGGGGCGCTTCGGAGGGAACCGTGCCGGCATCGGCCACGATCAGCAGGTCGTAGGTCGCCGGCGTGAGTGCGGTCGTATCGACCAGGTCCGCCGCCTCGCAGCGAGTCACGTCGAGCCCGGCCGCTTCGAGTTGCCCCACGAGGCTCTCCCGCTGGGCGGCCGACCACGAGCCGGAGGGATCGCAGTAGAAGGCGGCTCGCGGTGCGGCGGGTTCCGCCGGGACGACCAAGGCCGGCCATGCCAGGAGGATGGCCAGAATCGAGAGGCGGACGTTGTGGTGGTGCATGGTTTTCCTTCGTTCGATTGACGCGCGATCGGTGTGCGGGCCGGGCCTGGCTGCCAAGCTCCAGTGCCCACCCTGGTTCCCAAGCTCCAGCGCCCCGACCTGGTTCCCAAGCTCCAGCGCC
>CAYZWG010000378.1:0-5708 GCA_964481605.1 uncultured Planctomycetaceae bacterium | reverse complement strand
TGCGGTCCCAAGCTGGAGCTTGGGACCGAGAGTGAGAGCGGAGCTTGGGACCGAGCGTGAGCCCCCACCCCTATCGCGGACCGAGTTACCCATGCACGGCTATCTCCGTTCCGACGGCCGCAAAGGCATTCGCAATGTCACGGTCGTCGTCTACCTGGTCGAATGCGCCCATCACGTGGCCCAGGAAATCGCCTGGCCCTTTCGCGATCGAGGTGTCCACCTGATCGGCTTTCCGGGCTGCTATCCCAATGCCTATGCCGATCGGGTGATGCGGCGGCTGGCCACCCATCCCAACGTGGGTGCGGTGCTGCTGGTGTCGCTCGGCTGCGAGAGCTTCGATCGGCACGGCCTGGCCGAGGAGATCGCGGCGTCCGGCCGGCCGGTCGAAACGCTGGTGATCCAGCAGACCGGCGGGACGGCCAAGACGATTGCCTCCGGGCGGGACTGGGTTGACCGCACGGTCTCCGCGTTGGCGGCGACACCCCGGGTGGCGATGGCGCCCGGCGAATTGGTGGTGGCCACGATCTGCGGCGGCTCGGACGCCACCAGCGGCCTCACCGCCAACCCGGCCGTGGGCAGGGCGATCGACCTCTTGGTGGCGACCGGCGGCACGGCCATCTTCGAGGAGACCGGCGAACTGGTCGGCTGCGAACATCTGATGGCCCGGCGGGCGGCGACGCCCGAGTTGGGCCAGGCGATCGTCGCCTCGGTGGAGAAGGCCGCCCGCTACTATGAAGTCTTCGGCCACACCAGCTTCGCGCCCGGCAACGCCGAAGGGGGCCTCACCACGATCGAGGAGAAATCGCTGGGGGCCTATTGCAAGAGCGGCGGGTCGACCATCTCGGGGCTGATCAAGCCGGGCGACCTCCCGCCCCGCGGTGGGCTCTACCTGCTCGACGTCGTGCCCGACGGCGAACCGCGATTCGGCTTCCCCAACATTTCCGACAACGCGGAGATCGGCGAACTGGTCGCCTGCGGCGCCCACCTCACGCTATTCACCACGGGCCGCGGCTCGGTGGTCGGCTCGGCCGTTTCGCCGGTGATCAAGGTTTGTGCCAATCCCCACACCTATCGCCGGCTGGCCGACGACATGGACATCGACGCGGGCCGGATTCTGGACGGGTCGACCGGCCTGGACGAGGTGGGCCGCGAGATCTACGATCGCATCTTGGAAACGGCCGACGGTCGCCCCACCGCCTCGGAGCGGCATTTGCACCAGGAGTTTATCCTCACCTACAAATCGTTCGACCCGCTGGGACCGGCCTGCCTGCCGGCCCGCTAGCCCGGATCATCGTGGATCGACGCGGGGGCTACCAGGCCTTGGTGATTCCCGGCATGGCACAAGGGTAGAGGCCGTCGGGGCCCGCCTTGGGCTGCGGGGTGGCGTCCCAGGTGTAGCCCGAGGGGGAGAGGTCCAGCTCCGACTTGACCGCCTCGTCCCAGGGAACGACCTTCCCGCTGTAGGTGGCCATGCGGCCGAGGATGGCGGTCATCGTGCTGTCGGCGCCGTAGCCCAGTTCGTTGTAGGCCCGGCCGGCCAGCACGGCGGCGAACAGATCGTTGTGCTCGAGCTGATGCCCGTCCGGGCCCCGCTCCCAGCGCTGGGGCTTTTGGCCGTCGACAAACAGATCGGCCCGGCCGTGACCCTGGATGTCGACATGGCCCCGGGTGCCGTGGGCGTGTTCCGAAAAGCTGTTCCAGCAGTTGGGAATGTGGCGGCACTGGCTGAACATCTTCGTACCGTCGGCATAGGTGAACTCGACGGCGTGGTGATCGAAGATTTCGCCGTGCTCCTTGCCGATGCGGACCTGACGGCCGCCCATGCCGTTGGCTTCCACGGGGTGGGCCTGGGCAATCCAGTTCATCACGTCCAGGTCGTGCACGTGCTGCTCCACGATGTGGTCGCCGCCGGCCCAGGTGAAGTAGTACCAGTTGTTCACCTGGTATTCCATCTCGGTCGGCCGGCGGCCCAGTTGCTCGGCCAACTGCGCCCGGGTGCGGGTCCAGACGCCCGCCGAGTTGAAGTACGCCCGCATGAATTTCACCGGGCCGATGGCCCCCGCGTGAATCCGCTTGATGACTTCCAGGTGCTTGACTTCGTGGCGGAGGTGATGGCCCACGGCAACGAACAGGTTCTTCTGCCTGGCCTTGGCGTTGGCGGCGACCACGCGGCGGTAGCCGGGAGCGTCGACGGCCACCGGCTTCTCCATGAAGATGATCTTGCCCGCCTCCACGGCGGCCTCGAACTGCATCGGCCGAAAGCCGGGCGGGGTACACAGAAGCACCATGTCGACGCCACAGTCGATCGCCTTCTGGTAGGCGTGCAACCCCACGAACTGCCGCTCGGGAGGCACGTCCACCTTGTCGCCGCAACGCTGCCGGATCGCCTTCAGGCTCAGGTCGATCGATTTCTGGAAGGCGTCGGCCACGGCCACCAGCTTGACGTTTTTGTGCGAGATGTTGCTCAGCGCGTTGACCGCCGCCCCGCGGCCTCGCCCGCCGGCGCCGATCAGGGCGATCTTGATCAGGTCGCCGCCCCCCACCTGGGCACTGCGAGCAATGCTCAGGTTGCCGGCCAGGGCCGCCCCCGCCAGAGAGGCGGTCGAGGCCAAAAGGAAATCACGCCGGCTGGGTCGTCTCGTCTGGGAAGGGGAATGGCGTTCTTGCATGGGGGTGGTCTCCCTGGGGTTGGCGCTGGGCTATTCGAGGGTCGGCCGGACGATCTCGCCCCGCGCCTGGGCCTCGATATTCTCATACGATCCGTAGAACTCACTGTTGCAGTCGAGCCAGAGCACCAGGCGGTGGAAGTCCTCGGCGGGAAGCTTCACGTCGTGGTGCCGCGGGCCCAAGTAGTCCAGCAGTTTCGAGGCCCGGGCCCCGAACTGCCCCACGATCGTGCGACTGCCGCCGTGCACTCCCGTGTTGATCGAGCCGTTCTGCACATGGAAGTAAAAGCCGTAGTCCCCCGCCAGGCTGGTGTACGATTGGCTCCAGCCGTACGACCCAACCCGTGTGCCGGAAAGATCGAGCGCCTTCTCCCGCTGGTGACAGGCAACGCAATGACGGTCCAGCACGGGCTGGACCAGGCGAACATAACTGAAGGGGTTCGCCCCATCCACCTCGGGCTCGAGCGGCGAAGGCGGCCGCCGCAGGGCCAGGGGCGCCTGCTCGCGCTCCAGCGCACGCCGATGCTTGCGCTCGTGGCAGCCTTGGCACTGGAGCTTCTCGCCCGGGTGGAGATAGGTCCCCGAGCGCATCGACTGCACCGCCATCCCCCGCTCGTCGAGAGCCTGGAAGTAGATCTCCTTGCCCACCGGGGCCTGGAAGTAGGCGCTGCCGTCCGGCTCGACCGGCACCGTGCCCAACACGGCCCGAGCGTTGGTCTGGTTGGCGACGCCGATTCGCGGGCTGTTGGGCGGGGCGGTCGACTTGGGCAACACCTGGATCACCCGCAGGCGGGAAATCCTCGCCTCGGGCGGCCACTCGAAGTCGCTGTCGTAGACGTTCATCACCGCCACCGTGGCCCGGTCGGCGCCGGGCCCGGCGCCCTGCCGGTCGCGGGCCGCCTGGGTGGTCCCCGAGGGAATCACCGGCGGGCGGCGGCGGGGCCGAAACGGGATGGGGCTCAAACAAGAAATCTGCGGATCGCGATAGAGCAGTTCCTTGTTGCCGAAACGGTCGATCCAATAGATGCCGCGGTCTTTTACGTGGGCATCGTAGACGCAGAGAAAGTCGTCCTCGCTCAAGGGCCACGGCGTGCCGTAGATCATATCCTCGTGAATCGCCGACTTGGGCGTCTCCGCCTCGGGGAAAGGCACCTCGGGGGTGATCCGCTCCAACTGCGACATCGCCCCGTCGTCTTCCCGCCGGGGGTCGACCAACAGCAGCGAGCCGAAGGCGTGGCCGTGGTGGGCGCCGGTCGAAAAGACGTACTTCTCCGAGCCCGGCACGGCGCGAATGCTCATCTCCATCCAGGGCCGGTTCTCCCGCTTGTCGGGATAGTTGCCGTGAAAGCTGCGGGGATCGCGTCCGTCGGGATAGCTGGTCCAGATATGATGGGCGATGTTCGTGTCGCGGTCGACGTAGTCCCAACGGGTGTAGACCAGCATCCCGTCGTTGGTGACGCTGGGATGCCACTCGTGGGTCTCGTGGAAACTGAGGCAGATCACGTCGCTGCCGTCGGGCTCCATGGAGTGCAGCGTGTAGACCGGGCAATGGCGCCCGCACCGCAAGTATCCGCCCCGCCGCTCCGACACAAACACGATCCGGCCGTTGGGCAACTCGCAAGGGTCGAAATCATCCCACGGCCCGTCGGTCAACTGCACCAGACCGGTGCCGTCGGCGCGAACCTTGAAAACGTGGTAGCTGATCGTGGGGCCCCACTGGTAGGTGTCCGTCGCCTCGCATTGGCTATAGGCGAAGTAGATCGTGCTGCCGTCGAAAGACAACTCCGGCGAAAGGAACGTGCCGCCTTCGAGTTTCTTCCCCGCCAGTCGGCCCTGCTCGACCACCGTGTCCGCCAGCAGGTTCACCACCGAGGGCTTCTCGCCGAAAGGATCGCAAAGCACGAACAGGCCCCCGCCGGGCGTGCCGTTGCAGCCGTAGTATTGGTCGCACATGTGGAAGATGCCGCCCGGGTCGTGCCGCTTGATGAACAGCAGCCGGTCGAAATCCAGCAGCGGATTGGTGAAGGCGATCCGCCGGGCCAGCCGCCGTGCCTGGAAGTAAACCTCCCGGCGAGTCGCTGGGGGAACCTCGCCGGCCGATGCCAGTTGACCCAGCCGGGCGTCGAGCTTGCCGAGCTGCTCGACCAGCGGCGCCAGCCGGGCCGTCTCGGCCGCCGGCGCCAATCGCTCGGCCAGTCCCTTGGCCCGTGCAATCACCTCCCGCGTGTGGGCCAGGCGGAAGCCCCCGTCGGCTCGCCGATCGACCGGCGGCACCGCCCGGTCGACGCCCTCGGGCAGCGTGCCGGGATAGGAATAGGGGCCCACGCTCTTCTGGTCGGCCGGCCGGTCCAGGGCGAGATTCCTGGCCGGATCGGCCGTGCCGTAAACCTCCACCTCGTCCAACGCAAAGGAGCACGCGCCGGGCACCCGCAGGCGAACCACCCGGGCGGTGATGTCCCGGTCGGCCAGCTTCACCACCAGCGGCTTCTTTTCCTTCACCCCGTAGAAGGGCTCACCGCCGTGTTGATAGATCGGCCGGAAATCCGCCCCGTCGCAGTCCGTGGCCACCAGGATTTCAAGCCGGCGGGTCCTCCCGGCGGTGCCGCGGTCGGTGCGATTGAACACCACGATGCGATCCAACCGCACGGGGCTACCCAGGTCGACCTGCCACCAGGGGTCGGTCTCGTGGCTGGCGGTATGGAATCCCCAGCGGCCGTTCTTCACCCCGTCGCAGCCGCCGGCGGCGTCGGCGGCCGTGCTCACACCGGCGGCGTTGGCCTGGCCCAATGCCTGGTCCTGTACCTCGGCAAAACGCCGATCGCGGTCGATCCAGTCGGCCTCGAGCAAGGGTCCCATCGCCACGGCGGCGCCGGTCGAAGCGGGTCCGGCCGCGCGGGGGGCCGCCTGGGACGCCACAGCCGGCGGCGACTCGGCCCGAGCATTCCAGGCCGCGGCGGAAGCCGCAGCCAGCATGAGCCCAACACGGATCGAGTGTCGTGCGGCCCGAAAAACTCGGCGGTTCCACATCGCAACGCCCCTCCA
>CAYZWG010000377.1:3858-5718 GCA_964481605.1 uncultured Planctomycetaceae bacterium | reverse complement strand
GAGAACGTCACGGGCCGGTCGCTTGGTGGAGGACGAACTCCAGGGCCACCTTGGCGTCGGCATAGTTGGTGCTGTGCCCCTGGTTCGGGCGATAGATGACCCGCACCGGGCGGCCGAGCTTTTGGAGCACGTCGGCCAGGCGGAGGACGCTTTGTGGCGGCACGCTCCGGTCTTGGCCGCCGGCGGTGATGGCGATCGGCATGGTCAGCCGCAGGGGCCAATACTCGGCGCTGCGGCGTTTGTACTGTTGGGGAATCTCGGTCTTCGTGCCGCCGAACGACGCCCGGATCGCGTCCTGAAAGTTTTCGTACTCCAGGTGGTTGGCGGTGCCGTTCATGGAGATCACGCCGTCGACCAGCCCGGGGTGGAGCGCGGCGAAAGTCAGCGCCGAGGCCCCGCCCATCGACGCGCCGGCGACAAACACCTTGCCGATCGTGTAGTGGACCTTGAGTTCGTCGATCAATTGGACGACGTCGGCCTCCGCCTTGGGGCCCATCCACGAGGTTTTGGCGCGATAGTCGGGCGAGACCAGGATCAACGCTTGGGCCGCGGCCACGTCGCGGACGGCCCGACATTCATCGCGGTCGCTGGTGAGAAACTGCCAGCGATCCGATCCGTGGCCGTGGAGGGCGAGGAGGAGATGATGGGTCTGTCCCGGCTGGAACGCCTCCGGCAAGAGGAGGACATACCGCTGGGTCGTGCCGTCGCAACGGGCCAGGAAGGCCACGTCTTGGGGCTGGCAGCGGTCACCGGCCCGGGCCGACACGGCCGCCAGGCAGAGCCACAAACCGAGCCACGAGGGCAAGTTTCGCATGGCGTTTTTTTGGAAGGTTTTGGGCGAGCGGACGGGGCGCTGGGAGGAGGTTGGCGATTTCCCGGCTGGTGCGCAAGACGCACGCTGCCGGCGGGCGGTTCCCAAGCTGGAGCTTGGCAACCAGGTCATCGCTTGGCAACCAGCTCATCGCTTGGCAACCAGCTCGTGTAGGGCCGGCTGTGCCGGCCGGCGCGGGGGCTTGGCAGCCGGGCGCGCGCGTGTGGCCGGCTCTCAGGCGGCGCATTCGGGCGGCTCGTCGGGCGCCAGCCCCAAGAACCGACCACCACTTTCGTACCAGCCCTGCCGAGTGAAGCGGCACCAGGCCAGATCGATGATGAAGGCGGCTTGGAGGCTGTCGACGGTGTCAAGTGTGACGAGCATACGGCGATAGGGCAAGGGCTGGGGATGATAAAAGCCCAGTCCGCGTTCGGAGAGGTGTTTGCCCACGGCAATCACCGTTTTCTCCGGCAGGGGCGTTCCCTGCTGGTCGAGGGGGGTAAGCCGAATCAGGTAGGGGTAGGGATACCGGTGGTCGCTGCGACGGTCGACGAAGTCGCCGCCGGGATAGATCGCGCCAAGAACGCCGCATACCCGGTTACGAATTTCTTCGTCCGTCGTTTCCGAATGATCCGTGGTGATGAGAGTTTCCGCGGGCAAAGGTTGGGTTGCTGTGGCCATGGGTATCCTCCCGATCGATACATACCGCCCCTTGGATGAATCGGCGTATGCTCAGCGGTCGACGGCGAGTCGGCTTGCCGGTTGCGTGGATTGCTTCCCGTCGTTTTGCCGACCGTTGGGACGTCGATGTGGGACCGCTGATAAGGAGGGGCTGGAAGCAGCTTGGGGGTTTCTCCCGCGGTTTGGCGGCTGGTGAAGCACCGCCCAGGCCAGCGATGAAGTTGTTCCCGGCCGACTCCTGAGAAAAGCCCTGGGGACCGGATACGGCTGCCGGGGCTTGGGTAGAATTGTGTTTCGCGTGATCGCCGCCGAACGGCGGCCATTTGAACTTTACGTCACGCGGCGAGGAGCGTCAAATCGGATCGCCC
>CAYZWG010000377.1:0-3758 GCA_964481605.1 uncultured Planctomycetaceae bacterium | reverse complement strand
GGCCGGCCAGGAACGGGTCGGCCTTGGCCTGGCGGGCGATCCGGCGGGCTTCCTCCTTGCGTCCGGAGGCCAACTGTTGGGAAATCCAGGCGCGGTAGCTTCGCTCGACGGTTTCACCGAGCGCTGGACGCGCTTGAGGTGGAGGGTTTCCGTAGGTGGCGCGGCGAATGGCCTCGGGGTAGTCGGCGTGGCTGAGCGCCTGGTCGACCCAGCGGAGCGCGATCTGGCCACGCAGATCGACCAGCGCGGCCACGTTGGGTTCGTGCCGGATGGCCCGATCGAGCACGGAGAGTGCCTCGTCGAAGCGTTTTTCGCCGGCCAGCGCGGTTGCCCACTGGTGGTGGACGTGGATGTAATTGATGCGGAAGGTGTTGTAGTTTGGGTCCAGCGCCAGTCCGCGGTCGAGCAGCAGGGCCGCCTGGGCGTGTTTTCCCTGGGCGCCCAGGTGAATGGCCCAGTTGTTGAGGGTGGCGAGGAGGTTTCCGCGTGCGGTGGTGCTGGCCGGATCGAGCCGCAGGGCCTTGGCGTTGGCGGCGACGGCTTCGGCGAAGCGGTTCTCGGCCAACAGATCGACGCCGCGGTTGTAATAGATCGTGGCCACCAGCTCGACGGGGGAGACTTCGCGGGCGTGGCGGGTGGACAGCGGCGGAAGGGGACGCCCGAGGGTTTGGGCGACCAGCGCCGCACGGCGTATCGGCTCGCTTTTCATCTGGAACCAGGCGGGGCAGGTTGTTTCCACGTCGATGCTGCCGGAGGCCAACAGCAGGCGGCTCATGGCGTGGCCCGGCACCTCCAGTCCCACGGCGGAGATTCCCAACGACTCGGCCAGGCAGTTGAACAGCACGGAGGAGCTGACGCAATTGAACCGGCCTTCGTCGATAGCCGTGGCCAGGCTGGTGGATTCCAACTGGTAGCCGCCGGTGAGCACGCGGCGGTGCATGAACTGCAACAGGTCCTGGGCCAGTTGTTGGGGCGGTCGGTCCGCGGGCACCGAGGACCGCAACTGGTCGGCGAGTTGCTTCAAGCGGGCCTCGTAGCGCTGGATCCGCTCCGGCTGCCGGACCCCGCTGGCGACCAACGCGGCGGCCAGCAGCGAGTGGTGGTCCCAGCGGCCGTCGGTGGCGTCGGCAAACAGGCGTTGCTCCACTTCGCTGAGCGGTCCCTCGAACGCTCGATAGGCTTCCGTGGTGACCGGGTCGGGGGCCGGGGGCGACCAGCCAGGCGGGGCCGGGCGGATCGTTTCCAGGGGCGCGCGGTTGGCTGCCGGCAGGGGGCCGGGCCAAGCGGCGACCACCATGGCCAGAAATACCCAAGTTGCCGCAGGCGAGACGGAGCGGGATCGATCTTTGCGCATCGGGCTGTTGCGAGCGTTGCGGTAGTAGCGTTTGTCCGGGTTGCGGTCTCTGGAGATCGGTTGACGACCACCCAAGGATGACCGATTGCAACAACTCTACGTTGCGGAAAGACAACGCGCGGGGGAGAAGGAGGGAAAAGCGGCGCCGGTTGGACCGCCGGCGGGACGTTTGTGGGGGATGCAAGGATTGGTCCATTGGTTTGCCTGCCGCGGGGCGGGACGGCCACATTGACAGCGCGGGTTCAAGCTGCCAGGATCAAAGAAAGTTGTGCGCGGTTGGTGTGTTTTTTGGGTTCGCAAAACATTCCCCGGCTTGCAGGAGTGTGACGGATGGCGGTGCCCGGCACGGCTGGAAAGATTCTCCTGGTCGATCTGGCCAGACGAGAAACCCGACTGGAATCGCCCGGCGACCAGGTCTACCTGGACTACATCGGGGGCTACGGTCTGGGGGCCTATTATCTCTACCGGATGCAGCGGCCGGGGGCCGATCCGCTGGGGCCGGAGAACACCTTGGGGTTTTTCGCCGGTCTGTTGACAGGAACCGGGGGGATCACGGCGAATCGCTACATCGTGGTGGCCAAAAGCCCCAAGACGGGCGGCTGGGGCGACGCCAACAGCGGCGGCAGCTTCGGTCCGGCGATGAAGGGGGCCGGCCTGGACGGGATGCTTTTCACCGGCGCCAGCCAGACGCCGGTGTATCTTGTGTTTCGGGACGGCCAGGCCGAGATCCTGCCGGCCGACGACCTTTGGGGGCTGGACACGAACCAGACGGACGAGGTGCTCAGCGAGCGTCACGGACCGAACGCGCGGGCGGCCTGCATCGGCCCGCCGGGCGAGCGGATGAGCCTGCTGGGGTGCATCATCAACGAGAAGTATCGTGCCGCGGGTCGGGGAGGCCTGGGGGCGGTGATGGGTTCGAAGAAGCTCAAGGCGGTGGTGGTGGTCGGTCCGGGCAAGGTCGACGTTCGGCTGGCCGACCCGGCCGGTTTTCAGCGGAGCATGGCCGAGCACCGGGAGTTTCTCAAGACGCAGCCCCGCTGGGAGATCATGCGGCGCTACGGCACCTGCGGCAGCGCGGCCGGGCTGGCGTGGAAAGGGGACACGCCGATCAAGAACTGGGCGGGCACGGCGGAGGGGGATTTTCCCAGCGTGGGCAAGATCAGCGACGACAAGGTGATCGCCCTGGAGCGGAAGAAGTATGCCTGCTGGCGCTGCCCTTTGGCCTGCGGCGGGCTGACGGAAGTGAGCGAGGGCCCCTACGCCGGCAGCGGCCACAAACCGGAGTACGAAACGCTGGGCGGGTTCGGCGCGATGTGCCTGAACGACGATTTGGCGTCCATTCATTATTGCAATGATCTTTGCAACCGGGCCGGGCTGGACACGATCAGCACGGGGGCCACGGTCGCCTTCGCGATCGAGTGTTTCGAACGCGGGCTGGTTGGGCTCGGGGAGACAGGCGGCATCGAGCTTCGCTGGGGCAACGCCGAGGCGATCGTGGCGATCACCGAGGCGATCGCCACGGGCGAGGGGTTTGGAGCGGTGCTGGCCGACGGCACGCGGCGGGCGGCCCAGCGGATCGGGCGGGGGGCGATGGAGTATGCGATGCAGGTGGGCGGGGAGGAATTGCCGATGCACGATCCGCGGCTCGTGCCGGGCGCGGCCACCAGCTACAAAATGGACGCCACGCCGGGCCGCCACACGCAGATGGGGACTTGGATTCTCGAATTGGGCACCGGGCCGCCGGGCCTCTGCGAACAGCCCCAGCCGCGGCGGCATTATCCCGGCAAGGGCAAGGTTCACGCGCGGATTCACAACTATTTTCACGTGGGCCAGTCGGCCGGAATGTGCATGTTCGCCTTGTTGGCGCTGAAGCCTTCGGTGCTGACCGACTCGCTCAGCTACACCACGGGGCGGCCGTTCACCCTGGACGACGTGCTCGAGCGCGGGGCCCGGCTGGCGGCCTTGCGGATGGCGTTCAACGCGCGGGAGGGCGTGCGGAACATCGACTTCAAGTTTCCCGGCCGGGTGATTGGCCGGCCGCCGCTGCAACAGGGACCCACGGCAGGCCGGACGGTCGAGGTGGACGCCCAGGTGGAGGATTACCTGGAGGCGATGGGCTGGGACACGAAGACGGGCGTGCCGAGGAAGGAGACCCTGGTGGGCCTGGGCCTGGAGGAGGTGGCGGCGGATTTGTACGGGGAGTGAAAGGCGGGAGGGCGTGGCCCCAACGTTGTGCGCGGGTCTCCTCCCCCCGCCCCGTAGGGCCGGCTGTGCCGGCTGGTTGATGCTCTCGTTCCCAAGCTCCGGCTTGGGAACGCGTCCCATCGTAGCCGCCGTAGGGCCGGCTGTGCCGGCCGGTTCATGCACTTCGCGACGCCCGCCGTGTTTCGGCCGGCACAGCCGG
>CAYZWG010000376.1:0-5725 GCA_964481605.1 uncultured Planctomycetaceae bacterium | reverse complement strand
CATCCAAGCGGCCATCGACGCGGCAGAGCCCAACAGCCTGATCGAGATTCAAGATGATGGGCCGTATAACGAGAAGTTGAGGATTGGGGCAAAGAAAGGCAAGATCGCACTGCGAGGCAAGCAGGGCTGTTGGTGCATTGTGACCGCAACGGGCCCGCTGAGCGGTACTTCCATACTGGTCGACGTTTCGGCTCCCAAGGTCTCTTTGCAGCGATTCGTGCTGTTGCACACTGCTTCAGCCGGCGAAAATCCTGTCTGTCTTAACCAGAGAAGAGGCTGCACGATCAGGCTGCACTCGTGTATCCTCTATGCACCGGATATTTGCGCGTTCGGTAGTGGGGCGGCTCAGCCGTCGGACGAGACGGAGTTGGACACGTGCGTGATCATCGGAGACGACTACTCTTCTTCGTACACATGGTCCCACCTCACGGTGAAGAACTGCATCTGGATCGGCACCCCTTCCTACATTCGTGGGGGATTCGCGTTCGAGGACGTGGTGCTGGCGACCTCCGGCTTCGGTTCTTGGTCACCGGGTGAACTACGTCGATGTACGATTGCAAAGAACGTGGGACTCAATGGCGAACACTACGCCGCGACTGACTGCATCATGCCGTCCGTTCAGGCAGGTCAGCCGGGGGCGCGGATCGAGTATTGCAACGTCTACGGCAAAAAGCCCTTCGCGGATTCTGCCAAGCCCGGCAAGGGTTGTTTTCACGCGTCGCCGCAGTTCGTCAATCCAAGTGTTCTGGATTATCGCCTGGCGCCGACGAGTCCCTGTCACGGCCGCGCCTCCGACGGCGGCGACGTGGGCTGCCGGTTCACGCCCGAGATGCTGCAGATGCTCGCGCTGGCGCTTCAGCTTCGCCAGCGGGGAATCATCAAGTTCTAACGAGTTTCCGTAGGGCCGGCCGTACCGGCCGGTTGCCGCATTTCGCAGCGCCAGCCTCGCGCTGCCTTTTGCGGGAGAGCCAAGCGAGGTTGCCACCTCGGGCCGTGCGGATGGTTCCCGGGAAACTTGACTCCTTTGCAACAACTTTCAAAAGCCAAGTGCCCTGGCGAGGTGGGGCCTTGCCGGTTCCAGGCGCTAGGCGGCCAACAGGATTTCGATCGACACGAGGGCGGCCAGCGCTACGGCCATGCCGACCGCATCACGGCGGTCGACGCGCCCGGCCCCCGGGCCCAGGCCGAACCGCGGCCCCAGCCCGTGCCACAACCAAAGGCCGGCGGCGACCATCGGCAGCCCCACCAGCGGCAATGCCCAGGGCGGCGCGCCGTGGACGATCAGTTCGCGCCCGTCGCCCCCGCGAACCAGCGCGTCGCCGGCCAGGTAGGCTCCGTTGGCCACCAGGCAAAACCCGGCCAGCAGTGCCGCCAAATACGCCCGCGACGGCGCGGTCCGCCCAACGATCCAATAACCGGCCAGCGGCAGCAGCGATCCCCAGAGCGGTCCTCCCAAAGCAACCCAAAAAGGGTGCGGATTGGTTTTGGCGAGTGTTTGGGAAAGCGCCCACGGGTGGAGCACCACCCGCTCCACCGATCCGCCACTCAGCCAAAGGTGCATCGCGTGGCCGAGTTCATGCACGACCATCATCGCCAGCCACGAGAACCCCAGCGTGGAGGCGATCAGCAATACTTGCGTCAGTCGCCGGGCCATTGTCGCGTCCCTTTTCAAAGCAAGGCCGCGGCCCGCCCCCCCGAAGCAGCGTTCGGGGCGGGTCTCCTGACCGCGCCGAAAGCGCCGAGGCGCAGGTCTGCTAAGTGGCAACAGCCGTGGTGATGGGGAGACCATCGGTCCTCTCTCGGCGGGGTCAGGAGACCCGCGCCGAACGTCCAGACCCGCGCCGAACGTCCAGACCCGCGCCGAACGTCCAGATCGGCGTCTGCCCCGCCCCACCGTTGAACCTTCCCGGCCCCTAAGGCACCGTTGAACCTTCCCAACCGCCAAGGTAGGATAATTGGCGGCCAGCACGGCCGATCGTCGATCGCGGCAGGCGAATGCCCTGAAAACCGGGGCTTCCGCCGAAAACCCTGAGTGGATTGGCCGTGCAGTCGTCCCTCGCCCGGCACACGTCCCGCCCCATTCTCTTGGAGGTACCCGCAATGCACCGCAACGTCAACCCGTTTGGACTCCCGCTCTTGCTGGCCGCGACGCTCACGGCGTCCGCCTGGCTTTCGGCCGGGGCCGCCGAGCCGGCACCCCTCAAGTTCGTGGCCCACCGCCTGGACACCTTTCGCAACGAAACCTGCGGCGTGGGCGATTTCAACGGCGACGGCAAGCTCGATATCGTGGGCGGCGATTACCTCTATCTTGCCCCCGACTGGCACCGCGTGCAAATTCGCAAGGTCAAGGGGGAGATCGACCAGGAGGGCAAGGGCTACCGCTGGGATTTCATGAACGCCCCCCTCGACGTGGACGGCGACGGCCGCTTGGACGTCGTCTCCTGCTCCTGGCACGGCAAGCAGATCGAGTGGTATCGCAACCCGGGTCCAGCGGGCGGGTTGTGGCCGGTGACGGTGATCGAAAAGAACGGCAATTACGAGTGTGGTGAGTTGTGGGACGTGGACGGCGACGGCCGGAAGCGGGAGGTCGTACCGGCGGTCAGCGGCACACTCTGGTATGAGTTGGGCACGGGCGCCGACGGCAAACAGTGCCTGTTGAAGCGCGTGGTCGACGAAAAGCAGCACATTTGGGGCGTGGGCGTGGGCGATGTCAACGGGGACGGGCGGCCCGACCTGTTGCGGCCGGACGCGTGGTTCGAGGCGCCCCAGGACATTCGCGCCGGCACCTGGAAGCAGCACCCCCTGGCCGTGGGCGGCGAAAAAGAGGGGCAGGTGGACCACACCCCGCAGATTCTCGTCTACGACGTCAACGCCGACGGCCTCAACGACATCGTCACCAGCGTGGCCCACAAGCACGGCATCTTCTGGTACGAGCAGGCCGCCGGCGACCCCCAGCCGACCTGGAAGCGGCACACGATCGACGACACCTGGACCCAGGCCCACAGCCTCACCTTGGCCGACCTGGACGGCGACGGCGACCGCGACCTGGTCACCGGCAAGCGATTCATGGCCCACAACGGCCACGACCCCGACGCCTTCGGCACGGTTGGCGTCTACTGGTATGAGCTGACGCGGGGGCCCAAGCCGAAGTGGACCAGGCACGCCATCTCCTACGACGAAGGGATCGGCTCGGGACTGAACATCCCCGTGGTCGATCTGGACGGCGACGGCGACCTGGACGTGGTGGTCACCGGCAAGTGGGGCGGCCCGGTGTGGTTTGAGAACAAGAGGAAATGACGGCGGGAGAAAGTCCCCAGGGCACGCCGCTGAGCGGTGGTCCCGGTTCGAGAGCTTGGCCATGAGGGCTCGCCGTCGCCGTACGGTTTCGGGCGTTCTTTCCCCTTGGGCGCCGGAAAAACCGGCCTGCCACCGTGTCGCGGTGCGCTGTGATGTTCGTCGTCGCTGAAGCCCTCTGGCCGAGCTACCGCTTGATCAGCGGAACGAACTCCCGCTCGGTGTGGCCGGTGTAGAGTTGGCGAGGGCGTTGGATTCTTGCGTTGGGCGCCGCGTGCATTTCCCGCCAGTGAGCAATCCAACCCGGCAGCCGCCCCAGCGCGAACAACACCGTGTACATGTTCTTCGGTATCCCCATCGCCCGATAAATGATCCCCGAATAGAAGTCGACGTTGGGATACAACTTCCGCTGGACAAAGTAAGGATCGTTCAAAGCCACCTCTTCCAACTCCTGGGCCAGGTCGAAAATCGGATGCGGCTTCCTTTCCTTGGCCAGCAGTTTGTGGCAAACCCCCTTGATGATTTTCGCCCGGGGATCGTAGTTCTTATACACTCGGTGGCCGAAGCCCATCAGGCGAAAGGGATCGTCGGGGTCCTTGGCCTTGTCAATGTACTTGCCCAGGTTGCGGTCGTCCCTTTCGATCATCTCCAGCATGTTGATGCAGGCCTCGTTGGCCCCGCCGTGCAAGGCACCCCAGAGGGCGCAGATTCCGGCCGAAATGCTGGAAAACAGGTTCACCGTGCTGGAACCCACCATCCGCACCGCCGACGTGCTGCAGTTCTGCCCGTGATCGGCGTGCAGGATCAGCAAGAGGTTCAAGGCGTCGACGAAATCGGGGTCCATCTCGTACCGCTCGCTGGGCACGGCAAACATCATCTGCAAGAAGTTCTGGCAATAGGTGAGCCGGTTTTCCGGGTAGATGAACGGCTGGCCGATCGACTGCTTGTAGCTGAAGGCGGCAATCGTGGGCATCTTGGCCAGCATTCGGTAGATGGCCAACCGCTGCTGCTGGGGATTACGGGGATTCAACGAGTCGGCGCAGTAAATCGACAGCGCGCCCACCACCGAACTCAAGATCGCCATGGGATGGGCGTCGGGCGGAGCCCCGGCAAAAATCTGCTTCATCCCCTCGTGCAACAGCGTGTGGATGCGGACGCTGGCGCGGAACTCTTCCAACTGGTCGGCGGTGGGGAGGTCTCCGTGGATCAGCAAGTAGGCCGTCTCCGTAAAGTCGCAACGTTCGGCCAAGGCCTCGATCGAGTAGCCCCGATAACGCAGAATCCCATTCTCGCCGTCCACGTAGGTGATCTTGCTGATCGTCGACCCGGTGTTGCCATACCCGTCGTCCAGGGTGATGTATCCGGATCGAGCCAGCAGTTTGGAGATGTCGATCGCGTGCTGGCCCTCCGTGCCCATGCGCACCGGCAACTCGAGTTCTTGATCTGCGAGAATCAGTTTGGCGGTTTGACTCATGACAACTCCCAACCAGGCGTCCGAGTGTTTCTTGATGGTTGCAGGGCGAATGATCGAGCCGTTTGGGCTGTTGCCCAAGGAATCCGGGCTTCCGCTGGAAGCCCTCCGCTCATTGGCCATGCACGCGTCCATAGAACCGGCTCGGCCTCCCTGCCACGACCGAACTGTGGGAACAAGGTTTTCTACTGTACCAACAATCGGGCCATGCGGCAATTGTCGGCTCCCGCCGCGTCGACTCAACTCCCGAGTGGGAAGCCAGTTAGGGCACGGTGAAAAGCGCCGGGTTCCCCCTTCGCAGAGGGGCTACGAAAGCATGTCCGAGTACGACCCCGCCAGGAAGTCCGCTTCATCCAAACCGAACCGTCCGATCAAGTCGGCCAACTGTTCGTGGCCGGCGCCGTCGTCGAGGTCGGCTCCCAGCACTGCCTCGAACTCCAGGAACGTCCCCAAACGGTCCACCTCGTCGAGGTGAATGCGGACGTTGTGAAAGAGAAAGACCTCCCGCTGCTTGCGAACCACGCAACGGACCCCCAACGCCGCCCCCAGGGCCGCCTTGAGCGTCTCCGGATTGGCCACCGGAACAACCCGGTAGTCGCTGGCCTTGGGACCCTCCCGGTCGGGCCGGGCGTACCAGACCAGTTGTGCCGAGAGGCCGTCGATCTGTCGCAGCTTGAGCCGCCCGTGAGGGCAGTCGAAATACGTATCGACCTGCTCCTGGCGGCCCAAACGACCGGTGGCCAACTCCGCGGCCACCCGCCGAGCGGAATCGAGCCCGCCGATCCGGCATTTCAATTCGATGTTTCGCATGTGAGGAGTAAGCGAGTAGCTGCTTTCGGGCGGAGACGGGCCAGGCGTCTCGTTGGCCGGCGTACGCCTTGCTGGAGGTGGAGAAGGGCTTCCACCGCATCTCGGGCTGGCGAGACCTTCAGGCGTTGGCCCGAGCGTTGGAGCGTCCCT
>CAYZWG010000375.1:3888-5737 GCA_964481605.1 uncultured Planctomycetaceae bacterium | reverse complement strand
GGTGCCACCCAAGGGAGACCCGCGCCGAACGGGCGAGGTGGGGAGGATTTCGCAGCATGGCCGATCTGATTGCCCAGGGCGAACAGCTTCAGCAGCGTTGGCGGCGGACGCTGCCGGAGGGCCGCGGGCTGGTGCTGGGCCGAGCGCCGGGTGGGTGGGCCGTGCCCTGGGACCCCCACATTTCCCGCCGCCACGCCACGCTGGTCTGGGACGGCCGCTGCCTGCAGGTGGCGCAGCTTGCCGACGCCCGCAATCCCATCTTTCGCCGGGGGAAGGAAGCCCGGGAATTCTCGCTTCTGCCGGGCGAGCACTTCGTGATCGGCAATACGACTTTCAGCCTCACCGACCAGCGGGTGGAGCTGGCGGCCGAGGCCCCCCCGCCGGTGCAGCAGCAGACATTCACCTCGGAGTATCTCAAGGAAATCTCCTTTCGCAATCCGGATCACCGCATCGAGGTGCTCAGCCGGCTGCCGGAGGTGATTTCCGGGGCCAGCGACGACGGCGAGCTTTGCGTCCGCCTGGTGGGCATGCTCTTGGCCGGCGTACCGCGGGCGGACGCCGCGGCGGTCGTCGCGGTGGAGGGTTCGCCGGGCCAGCCGGGCCAGGGCCGGTCGCCCGAGGTGCGGGTGTTGCACTGGGATCAGCGGCTGGTGAGCCAGCGGGATTTTCGCCCCAGTAGGCGATTGATCCTGGAGGCGATCCGCGACGGCCAGAGCGTGCTGCACGTCTGGCAGGGGATCGATCCTCCCGACGGCCAGTCGTTCACCGCCCGGGGCAACGTCGATTGGGCCTTTTGCACCCCGGTGCCGGGGCCGGCCGAGCCGGGCTGGGTGATCTATCTGGCGGGCCGGTTCAGCGCCGAACGGCCGTTGATGCCCGACTCCAGCGATCCCACCGACCTGCGGGAGGAGATGAAATTCACCGAGTTGATCGCCACCACGACCAGCAGCCTGTTGCAGATGCGGCGGTTGGAGCGGCAGCAGGCCAGCTTGAGCCAGTTTTTCTCGCCCGTGGTGGCGGCCACGCTCAGCGTGGAGGACCCCGATCTCGTGCTGGCCCCGCGGGAGACGGAGGTTTCCGTGCTGTTCTGCGACCTGCGGGGATTCTCGCGGCAGACGGAACGCCACGCCGGCGACCTGCTGGGGCTGCTGGACCGGGTGAGCGGGGCGCTGGGCGTGATGACTCGTCAAATTCTCCATCACGGCGGCGTGGTGGGCGACTTCCAGGGCGATGCGGCGATGGGGTTTTGGGGCTGGCCCCTGGCGGCGGCCGACGGGGTGGAGCGGAGCTGCCGCGCGGCCGTGGCGATTCGCGCCGAGTTCGACGCCGCCTCGCAACGCGCCCACGGCGTGCTGGCCGGCTTCAACGCGGGGATCGGCATCGCCACCGGCCGGGCGGTGGCCGGCAAGATCGGCACCGTGGACCAGGTCAAGGTCACCGTGTTTGGCCCCGTGGTCAACCTGGCCTCGAGGCTGGAAGGGATGACCAAGATTCTTCAAGCCCCCATCCTGCTGGACGAGGCGACCGCCCGGGTGGTCCGCCAGCGCGTGGCGGCCGAGGTGGCCCGGGTGCGGCGGATCGCGGTGGTGCGACCGTTCGGTTTGGAGACGGCGCTGGAAGTGAGCGAGTTGTTGCCGCCGGAGTCGGACTATCCGCTGTTGACCGACGAGCACCTGGCCGAGGGCGAGGCGGCGTTGGATGCTTTCCTGGCGGGCAACTGGTCCGAGGCCTACGACCGGCTCCGCCGGCTGCCCAGCGACGACCGGGTGGCCGATTTTCTCACCGTCTACATCGCCCAGCACAACCGCACGCCGCCGGACGGCTGGGATGGGGTGATTGCACTGTCGAG
>CAYZWG010000375.1:0-3788 GCA_964481605.1 uncultured Planctomycetaceae bacterium | reverse complement strand
AGTGAAGTAGGGTGCGTGCTTGCACGCACCACCATCGCAACTCGACGCCGAATCCCACCTGGTTCCCAAGCTCCAGCTTGGGAACCCGTGGTAGCGGGATTTGGGGGTTTGTCCGGGCGAAGCGGAGCCAGCGCGGAAGTGCAGAGCCAAGCTGGAGCTTGGGACCGAGCTATGACCCCTGCCGCAACCGGCGGTGGAGCAACACCTTGCGCTGATATGCTAGACTTGCATAGACCCCTTTGGGCCTCCGCCGTGCAACCCTTGAACCGACATCTCCGACTCGTGGACCGAGGCTCGTTCGCGATGCGCATCGGCAACTCCTCCTCCGGCATCGACCTGGTGGCCCTGCACAACTACGGCCGGGCCGGCTCGCTGTTGGCCGCCTCGGGCACGCGGTTGGCCACCATGCGGCGGATCAACGGCGGGGGCGACGATCCGGCCGGGCTGATCGCCGTCCAGCAAATGCTCTCCGAACTGACCTCGATCCAAAAGGCCCAGGACAACGCCGCCCGGGCCGCCGGGGCGATCCACGTGGCCGACGCCGCCATGGGCGAGGTGGGCAACCTGCTGAACTCGATTCAGGCGAACGTGCTGGAGGTTGCCGGCAGCTCCTTGAGCAAAGCCGAAATCGACGCCAAGCAGATCGAGATCAATGCGGCCCTGGAGGCCATCGACCGGATCGGCAACACGACCTCGTTCGGCGGCCGCAAGCTGCTGGACGGCTCGGCGTCGAGCCTCACGCTGGCGCTTTCGCCCGACGTGGGCGAAACGTCCGAGTTGAGCCTGCCGAAGATCAACAGTTCGGCCCTGGGCGACGGCACGAACACGTTGAGCCAATTGGCCGGCGGGGGCTCGCTCAGTCTTTCCGGCGGCGACTTCGCCGCAGCGATGGGTGTGATCGACGGCGCCCGCGACCAGGTGCTCACCGCGCGGGCCAGCGCCGGGACCTTCGAGCGATTCACGATCGACTCGGGCACGGCGGTGCTGGATTCCATGGAAGAGAACCTCAGCGCGGCGGTGAGCAGGATCGGCGACACCGACGTGGCCGAGGAGGCGTCGAAGCTGGTCCGCGCGCAGATTCTGGTCGATGCGGCCGCCTCGGCCGTGGTGCTCTCATCGGGCCGCAACTCGGCGGTCGGCTCGCTGCTGGGTTCGGCCCTCTGAGCCGGCGGGGCGACGCGTTGTGCGAGGGTCTCCCGACCCCGCACTTCTGGCGGCTTTTCCCCGCCCTTGCGCCCGGGTAGACTGAACGCACGCCCTGCTGGTTGCCGCGGGAGTTCCGCGGAACACTTCGTGGCAACATCACCTCTTCCTGCCGGGGGGCGGCCACCTCATGCGGAGAAAGGATTAATGCACCTGACCATTTTCAAGCCGGTTCAAGGGGGACTCGTGTGGGCAATTCTTCTCTTGTGTGGGCGGGCAGGCTACGCCCAGTCGGTGGAGGTTCCGCCGCAGGTCGAAGCAATCGGGCAGACGCGCTTGCGACTGAATCGGGCTTACGATCGGCTCTGTGCCCCGCCGCTGGACAATGTCGAGTTCGTGCTGGCCGACGTAAGCTTGCGGATGGACCGCCGGTTCACCCATTACAGTGGCGATATTTCCGGCCGGATGCTGGGCGCGCTGAACGCAACGGAACCGGTGCTGGGACGAACGTCCCCGGCGGTCGCCAAACTGATCGCGAGGTTTCCGCAGTACCAGAAACCCGATGGCCACTTCGGCACGGAGCAAGATCTCGATCACCTTGTGCAAATCCGTGACATGCCCATCCTGTGGGGCAACGGGCGGCTGTTGCTGGCCCTGGCCGAACGTTGCCGTACGCATCCTGATCCCGTCCTGCTGGCCGTCGCCAAACGGCTGGGCGAGTACATCTTGTCGACCCGGCCTTATTACGGCAAGAAGGAGAACTTCCAGCACGTCGGCGGTGTGGCCGCCTCGGGATACACGACCTGCTACCCTTCGATGATCGACGGGCTGGTGGCGCTGGGCCAGGTGACCGGCCAGAAGAGATTCCATGATGAGGCGAGATTCATCGCCCGCCTGTCGCTGCTCGACAAGCAGTTTCATCGGCACCACAGCCACGGACGGCTGGTGGCCTATCGAGGTATGCTCGACCTCGACCGTCTGACCGGGACGCGCGAGTTCGTGGGTGCTGTCCGGGCGGGTTGCGAACGCATTTCCCAGGACTACCTCTTTCCTACCGGCGGAGTTCCCGAGTATTTCGACCGGGCCTATGGCCGGGACGAAGGTTGCTCCGAGGCGGATTGGATACGCGTGAACTTTCTGCTCTGGCGAGCCACCGGCGACACCGCCTACCTCGACGCCGCCGAGTGCGCGCTGGGCAACCACATGTTCCCCATGCAGTTTTCCAACGGCGGGTTCGGCCACGGCATCTTTCGCACATTGCACCAGGGCGAAAGAAGCTATCCCTGGGGCGCGGTGACGCATGTCGGCTCGGACTCGTACTGGTGCTGCTCGATGCACTGCACCCAAGTGCTCTCCGACGCCGCCTGCTGGGCCATCCTCGGCTCCGGTGAAGACATCCTGGTGACGTGGCTGGCTGAAGCCCGTGCCACGATGGAGCGGGGCGATCATCCCCTGGTGATAAGCGCCCGGCACACATCGTCCAACACCTGGGAGGTTTCCGTGGAAGTCTCCTCTCCCACCCAGACCACCCTGCGGTTGCGGGTGCCCGGCTGGGCTCATACGCTCACGGTGGACGGCAAACCGTTCGACGCCAAGGAGGGATGGGTCGACGTGACCCGCAAATGGTCGGGCACGACGACGCTACGGGTCACCTTTCCCGACAAGATTCGTCTGGCCGGCCCGTACGCTGCCGAAGTGAAGCGAGGCGAGCCGGTTCGCCTGTTCGCCGGCGCCGACCTGTTTTGCCTGCCGGCCGCCTTTCTGCGTGAAGGATTCCTCGGCGAAAACGACGTCCCCACCGTGGTGCTGGCCGCGCAACGGCCGATCAACGGCGAGATTCCCGTGGTGCTCGAAGGCAAGGCGGGCAAGCGCCAGAAGATCACGCTCGTGCCCATCTCGGGCCGACCCCGAGGCGGCGCCCACTACCTCTTCAACATCCGTCGCGTGGGCGCTGCCGATTTCGCCAGGTTGGCCGCGTCGGCCGCTTCGCCGCGCGATCCCGGCGCGTTCGTCGAGATGGAATTCGCCTGCGATGGGACCTGTGACATCTATCTGAACGGCCAACATCTGCATCGACAGAATTCGTGGCAAGATGGACCGCGGATCCAAGTCTTTTCCGACCACCGGGCCAACGTCGTGGCGATCCTGGCCAGCAGCAAGGCCAAGCGGCCGGGACTGATCGGGGTGGTTCGCGCCGGAGGGCACACCTACGTGACCCAGACGACCGATTGGTCCGTGGTGCCCGCTCCCCAAGACCTCAACGCCGGCTGGTTGACCGACCCGAAAATCGAATCGGCCGATGCGGGAAAACTCGTGGACATCGGCGCCTTGGGAGTGCCCCCCTGGAATTACGTGCCGGGAGGTTTCCTGGGAACCGGCGCCCGATGGGTTTGGCCCCAAACGCAGACCCCGAATGCGAAACAGAAGTGGCTGTTTCGATTCCGATTCGACTTGAAATGACCGCGGCCACTTTGCGTTTCGAGTGAAATCGTGCAGGAGCCGAAACCATGTCGAAGGCAGATTCTCTTGCCGCCGCCGGCTTTTCCCCGCCGCTGCGCCCGCGGCCAAACGGCATCCAGCGCGAACCGTTGCTTCGCGGCGATCAAGTGAGATGCCATCCGAGGCCGAATGCCGGCCGGCACGGC
>CAYZWG010000374.1:0-5747 GCA_964481605.1 uncultured Planctomycetaceae bacterium | reverse complement strand
CTCCCACCGGAAACCTCCAACTCGAACCACCTTCGGAAGTCCGCTGCTGCACCCCGGCGGCGCGGCCGACCCGGGTTGGGTTTGACCGGTTTGGCCGGGGCGGATAGCATGGCCACGCTTCGTGCCGGTCCGCCAGGGCCGGTGTCTGCCGAAACCACGCGACGGAGGCCAGGGACGCATGAGGGTTGTCGCCGTGATTCAAGCCAGGATGGGGAGCACGCGGCTGCCGGGCAAGGTGCTGGCCGACATCGCCGGGCGGACCATGCTGGCCCGAGTTGTGCAGCGGACGTGCCGATCGCACCGGCTGGAGCAGGTGGTGGTGGCCACCAGCACCGCGGCCCACGACGCCCCCGTGGTCCGCCAGTGCCGGCAGCTCGGAATTGCCTGCTTCCGGGGCGATGAGGAGGACGTGCTGGATCGCTACTTCCAGGCGGCCTTGCACCACCAGGCCGACGTGGTGGTGCGGGTGACGTCCGACTGTCCCTTGATCGATCCCGGCCAGATCGACGAAGTGGTGCGGGTCTTCCTGGACGAGCGGCCCGACTACGCGTCGAACACCCTGCGGCGGACGTTTCCGCGGGGACTGGACAACGAAGCAATGTGGATCGAGACACTCGAGGCGGCCTGGCGCGAGGCGCGGGAGCCCCACCAGCGGGTGCATGTGACGCCATTCATCTACGAACACCCCCGGCGATTCCGGCTGCGTTCGGTGACCGGCAGGGAGGACCACAGTGACGGCCGCTGGACGGTCGATACGATCGAGGACTTGCGATTCGTTCGCGCCGTCTATGAGCGGCTGGGTGGCGAAGAGGATTTCTCCTGGCGCGACGTGCTGGAAATCCTGGAGCGGGAACCGTCGCTTCGCCGGATGAATGGTCACGTGCGGCAGAAAGCAGTCCGCGACGTGAGCCTGACGGTCCGGCCGTCCGGCCGCCCGGCGGCCTGATCGGAAAGCACCACCGGCGCGGGCGCGGGCCGTCAGAGCCGGATCAACGAGACGGCAACTTGCATCAGCCGATCGTTGAGCATGATCGCCCGGGCGTCGTCGTGCTCGAAGGTGGCGGCGAGAAACTGGAGGCCCCGGGCGTAGGCGATCTGGTAGTTTCGGCCGACGATCACCGACGGTACGGTCACGTGGCTGAATCCCCAGGGGCTGCCGGCCAGCCCGTTCTTGATGCCGCCGGCGATGATGTTGGTGATTTCTCCGACTCCGTCGATGACCTGGTGGTCGAGGCGGTCGAAGTCGTCTTGCAACAGTCCGCCCACGGTCGACATGGCGACCTGTTCGGCCAGGTTGACGGTGATGAAGCCGGAGACCTGCCCATGCACGCCGATGATTCCGGTGACGCTGCCCGGGTCGGATGTGGGAACGGTGGAAATGCCCACGCAGCGGGCGGCCGCATCGCACATCACCAACGAATTGGCGACGGAGTCCTGGATGGCCTTGACCATCACCGGATCGGCCGAGAGGGAGGTGAGGGGATCGGCATCAACAGTGGCCATGGGGAGACTCCTTGGATGATTGGCGTGGGTGTCGGGCTGGTGGTACTTGGCCGCGGGCGGCTACCGGTGGGCCGTCCGGCCGCGCAGTTTCCTACTCATTCATGGTTTACAAAAACGGTCGACCGGCACCCCGAGCCGGGAGAAAGCGGCGAGATTTTCCACCCAAGAGGAGCAAATCCGGCAGCACCGTCCCAACCGTCGCGTCCGGAGGCGTTGCCGCGCGTGCCGACCCGGAAAGAGGGGGGGGGGCGATTGCCGCCGGCAAATCCTCCCCGCTAGCGGCGCGGTGGCGGCGCGGGGGGCTGCCGGCCGGGAGCCGGGCGATATTCGGCCAGCCCGTAACGACGAATCTTCCGGTCCAGCGTGGATCGCTCGATCCCCAGGATCGAGGCCGTGCGGCTCTTGTTCCAACCGGCGTGGTTCAAGGTGGCCAGAATGTGCCGCTGCTCCAACTCGGAAAGGGAGGCGGGTTGGTAGCCGTGTTGCGGTGGACCGGTCTCCCCGGTGTCGCCGGTGGTGGCCAGGTTCGACAGCAGCAGGTCCTCCGGCTCGATGTGGGACCCTCGGCAGAGCACGACCGCTCGTTCCACCACGTTCTTCAACTCGCGCACGTTGCCGGGCCAGCGGTAGGCGGTCAGCAGTTCCATCGCCCTGGGGCTAAAGCCGCGAATCTTGCGTCCCGTCTCGGTCTTGAAGCGGGCGAGGAAATGCTCGGCCAGTTCGGCGATGTCCTCTTGGCGTTTGCGCAGCGGGGGGACGACGATATCGAGCACCCTCAGCCGGAAAAACAGGTCGTGGCGGAAACGCCCGGCGGAAACTTCCTTTTCCAGATCGCGATTCGTGGCGGCGATTACCCGCACGTCGACCTTGATTGGTTTGCTCCCGCCCACGCGTTCGAAGGGGTGGCCCTCCAGCACGCGGAGAAACTTGGCCTGAATGCCGGGGCTCATCTCGCCGATCTCGTCGAGCATCAGCGTGCCCCCGCCGGCGGCCTCGAACTTGCCGATCTTGCGGTCGGTGGCGCCGGTAAAGGCGCCCCGCTCGTGGCCGAACAACTCGCTGGCCAGGAGGTCCTCGGAAAGGGCGGCGCAGTTGAGGCAGACGAACACGCTCTTCTTGCGGGCGCTGGAATAGTGGACGGCCCGGGCCACCAGTTCCTTGCCCACGCCGCTTTCGCCGCGAATCAGCAAGGTGGCCTTGCTGGCCGCCGCCTGGGCGATTTCCTCGGTCACTTGCCGGATCGCGGCACTGCTGCCGACGATCTCGCTCTGTGCGCCCAATTGCTCGCGGAGTTGGACGTTTTCGTTGCGGACCTGGGTGAGATTCTCGGCCAGCTCCTGGCGGCGTTGCAGGTTGGTGATGGCCACCGCCACCGAGTCGGCCACCGCCAGGGTGAATTCGAGGTCTTCCGGGTCGGGAACCTGCCTTTCGTCCGTGGAATACAAATGGACGATCCCCAGCACCTGCTTGGCATGGCGGACCGGGGCACAAATCACGCTGGTCGTATGGATCACGCCCTTGCTGTCGCGGCTGCCCAGGGCGCTGTCGCCGAGGACGTTGCGGGCCAGCACCGCCTCTGCCTCCCGCATCACCGTGGTGGCAAGGAAATTCGCCACGCGGTGGTATCGCCGGTCCGTCTTGGTTCGCGAGGCGACGATTTCCAAGTCGGCGGCGGACGGTTCACCCTGAAAGTCGCGGGGCAACAGCAGCAAGGCCCCGGCGTCGACTTCGGTCGCCTCGAACAGCCCGTCCAAGGCAAGCTGCGACAGCTTTTCCACGCTGGTCGCCTTTCCCAGCTCGAAGGCCAGGCGGCAGAGCTTCGCCGCCGCCCGCCCCATCTTCTCGGCGGCGGCCTCCTCCACGGCGGTGGGCTTGTAGAAACGGGTCTGCCCGCGGCGATGGGTGATGGTGGTTGGTTCGTAGTCGCCGAGCACGTCGGCGCGGCTGTCCTGCTCACCTCCGACCGTTCGGTCGCCGGCCTCCTGCTGGGGACGCATCGCCGCGCCGGGCTCGGAGAAGGCCTCGCTCAAGTCGTGCACGAAGACCAGTTGCGATCGGCCGATGCGAATCACGTCGCGGGGGTTCAGCACCAGGTCGCCCTGGAGCCGATTCTCGCCTACCAGCGTCCCGTTGCGGCTGTCGAGGTCGCGGACCGTCCACTGGCCGCCGGACATGAACAACTCGGCGTGGGTCCGGCTGCAGCGATCATCCTTGAGGATGATCTGGTTGGTGGGGGCCCGTCCGACCGTGACCGAGCGGCCCGGCACCAGACGGAAGACGTCGGTCCACTTCGATCCTTCTCGAATGACCAGATACGCGAGTTCCGCCACCGCTTGGGGTTCCTCGGGAGAGGGAGGCCTCGGAAGAGTTGGAAGAAGCAGTACCACCAGCCAACCTCCGGCTGCCCGCCGGGGCCGGCCGTGGCGAGCAGAAAGGCCGTTTCCACATTCAGCTTACCCGTAAACGAGGGGGATTTTCAAGAACCGGGCCGAGCAGCCTCCACGAGGGGGGTGTCTCGATCCGCAACACACCAAATAGGGGGATGCCCTCGGCCGCCGGGAGGACGAGGCCCCCGCCCAGCGGGCGAGGCTCCCGCCGGGTCCCCCAGCCGGCTCGATGGCAATCGTGAACTTTTCTTGCAAACGTCGTTCGCCGTGATTATTCTGAAAAATACCTAGCCTCCCCCATTGCCGCCGCCGGAAATCTGCCCCGCGGCTGCGTAGAATTCCCCAGGCAGCAGCCTGAGGGTCCCGCTTGGGCCGTGGAGGAGGCTTCGGGACCAGTAGCGGACCTCCTTTTCGGGAGTCTACCAGGAGACACTCATCATGTCGTTTCGTCGAATTTCGGTGGCTGGCCGCGGCACAGTCGCCTGCCTGCTCGGGTTGGCGGTGGTTCTTGCGCTGGCCGCCACGGGGGATGCCCAGGTCTTTTCGAACCAGCGTTCGGTGGGCGGAGTCGCCATCGGTGTCGACGTGGACGGCATGATGCGAAGCCCCACGGCAGCCGAGCTTCAGCAACTCGCCGCCCGCTTGAGTGAGCAACTGGACGAGGTGCCCGACGGGATGAACGATCGTTGCGACTTGCGTCGCGTCTCCTTGCGGCGGCTGGACGCCGTGCTGGCCGAATGTGCGGCCACCGGAAAGGAAGTGCCCGACGCGGTCCGCTACCTGGCCGGATTGCAGCAGGTGCGCTACGTGCTGGTCTACCCCCAGCGGCAGGACATCGTGCTGGCCGGTCCGGCGGAAGGCTGGAAGGTGGGCGAGCGGGGCACCGTGGTGGGTGTCTCGACGGGCCGGCCCGTGCTGCTGTTGGACGACCTGCTGGTGGCGTTGCGGGCGGTGAGCAACCCCAGGCCGAGCGTGATCAGTTGTTCGATCGACCCCAGTGCCGAGGGCCGCGCGCGGTTGCAGAACCTTGCCCGCCGGCTGCCCACGGTGACCAATCCGCGGCAGACGGCGGCGGTGATCGAGCGGACGCTGGGTCCGCAGCGGATTTCCATCAGCGGAGTACCCGAGACAAGCCATTTCGCCCAGGCGATGGTGGCGGCCGACTACCGGATGAAGCAGATCGGGATGGGGGTCGAGCCGGCTCCGGTGACCGGTTTGCCCAGTTTTCTGGCGATGCTGCGTTCCAGCGGCCAGAGCAGCCGCAACATGATGCCCCGCTGGTGGCTGGAGCCCGACTACGGCGCCATCCTCAGCGATGAAAAGGGGCTGGCCTTCGAGATCACCGGTGCCGGCGTGAAGACGATGACCGAAAACGATTTCATCGACGCGCAGGGCAACCGGCAGGGGAGCGGAAAGTCCGATCCCGTCTCGCAGAAATGGGCCGACAACATGACCCGGCGCTACGAGGACCTAGCCGTGGCCGATCCCGCCTTCGGCCAGTTGCAGAACTGCATGGACCTGGCCGTGGCGGCCACGCTGATCGCCCGCAAGCAGTTGCTGGTCAAGGCCGGCTGCGAGTTGCCGATGCTGATGGCCGGGCAGGCATCGGTGCGTTTCCACGCACCGCGTGAAGTAGCCAGCCGGGCGGCGATGATGCGGAAGACGCGCGGTTGGCTGGTGGCCTGTGGCGGCGTGCAGATCAATCCCTGGGCGATCGTGGAGACGACCGAGCAGAGCGATTCGCTGGCCGCTGTGCGCCGCAGCGCGACCATGAGCGACGATGCCCCGTGGTGGTCGAATTGAGGCTCCCCTTCGCGCCGGCCGCTCCCGTTCGGCGCGGGTCTCTATCAGGTTCGG
>CAYZWG010000373.1:0-5753 GCA_964481605.1 uncultured Planctomycetaceae bacterium | reverse complement strand
ACGCCGCCCCCCTGGTCGGCCAGCTTTTCCAGCTTGGCGTCCTTGAGGTTGCCCGTGCCGAATCCCAGCACGGTCAAGAAAATCCTCTCGGCCGCCTCCTCCCGAATCAGCTCGACCAGTTCGTCGTCGTCGGTGATGCCCACGTTCAGGTCGCCGTCGGTGCAGAGGATGACGCGGTTGTTCCCCTCGGCCTGGAAATTTCGCCGCGCCTGCTCGTAGGCCATCTTGATGCCGGCCGAGCCGTGCGTCGAGCCGCCCGCCGAAAGGGCCTCGATCCGCTCTTGGATTTTCGCTCGCCGGTCGCCCCGAGTGGGCTTCAAGGCGATGCCCGCCTGGCCCGCATAGGTGACGATCGCCACCGAGTCGTCCTTGGTGAGTTGGTCGACCAGCATGGCCATGGCGTCCTTGACCAGGGGCAGCTTGTTGGCGTCGCGCATCGAGCCGGAGACGTCCAACAGAAACACCAGGTTGCTGGGACCCCGCTCGGCGACGTGGACGTCCCGGCCTTTCAGGCCGATTCGCACCAGCCGGTGATCGCCCTTCCAGGGACACTGGGCCGCTTCCAGGTCGACCGAGAAGGGCACGTCGCCCTGGGGCTGGGGGTAGTCGTAGCGAAAGTAGTTGACGAACTCTTCCACGCGGACGGCCGCCGGCGGGGGCAGCCGGCCCGCTCGAAGAAACCGTCGCGCGTTGGCGTAGGAGGCCGAATCGACGTCGATCGAGAACGTCGACTCAGGCTCCTCGGCCGTCGACCGAAAAGGGTTCTCCGGCAGGGCTTCGTACTGCTCGGTGCCGGGAATCTTGCCGCCGTGGGACTCTCTCGCCGGGGCTTCTTCGTTCTCCAAGAGGAGCCGCGGCGTCCGAGCGCGGCGCTGCAACCGCCGCCCGGTGGCATCGCGGCGACCGTCGGCCAGGGCACGGGCGGCCGGCTGGGCGGCCTCCAGGCCAACCCCGGCGGCCGGCTGGTGGAGTAGCTGGATGGCGCTATCCATCGTGTCGGCACCCCCGCCGAGGCCCCCGCCGGCACCCCCGCCGAAGCCCCCGCCGCCGTATCCACCCAGGCCCGGCACTGAAGACGCCGACGCTTTCGACTTTTCGGCCGGCATCCCACCGGGCATCGCCTCGGGCATCATCTCGATGCCGCCGTATGTGCCCAGGGCCGGCACGGGGGAGTTGGCCACTTGGCCCGCGGCGGGGCCCGCAACGGGGCCCGAGGCCGGTGGAGCGGCCTGCTGGGCAACTCGTCCCACCCGATCACGCCCAAACCGCTGGGGGGCCTTGCCGGCGAACCGGCGAATCTCCTTCCCCGGCATCGGTGCTGCGGGCCCGGCCTTCATGGCAGAAAGGGTTTCCACCTGGCCGTCCTTCTCGGTTCTTGTAACGGAAAGTTGGGAGGGCGAGGCTCCCGCCGAGCCGAGCCCCTGGCGTTCCACGTGATTTCCCGGTTCGGCAGCAGCCTTGCCCGCCCGGTACGCACGAGCATCCCCTTTCCGCAACGGAAGCTCCTTGGCCCTGGAGAGCGCGGCGGCGGGTGCCGCGGGCTTGGCCGGCCTTGCTTTGTAAGCCGGCATCGCTTTTCGGATTCGCGTTTCCGGGGCCTTTTTCGCCGGCGGCGGAGCCACGGCCATTGCATCAGCCGGCGGGGCCGCCGCCTTGGGTTGGACACCGGCCAGATCCTCGCCGGCGGTTTCGGCCGCGATGCCCACCGGAATCTCCTTGGGCCGGTCGGCCATCTTCGAGAATACTTCACGGCCGGCGGCCTCGTCGCTGGGCGGGACCGCCTTCTCGGGCGACCAATCCAGCGCCACGGGCCCGGCGGGCGCCGGGCCGTTCTGCTTCACCAACGGCACGGTCGAAACCACCGTCAAGAGCAGACCTGCCGCGGCCGTGATGGCGAGAAAAAGCCACCGCCGCCGGGGCCGCCGAATCCTGGGAGGGCTGACTTCCACCGCGTCCGAGTTCCGCAACCGCTCTTCCACCGCGTCGCGGAGTGTGGCCGAGGGTTCATACGGCCGATCGGCCCGGGCCGCCTGGCGAACGTGGCCGGCCAGGGTGCGAACCTCGTCGACGGTCCGCTGTGCCTGGGGCGAGTGGACCAGGGCGGCCTCGACCAGGACCCGTTCGGGGCCGTCGAGTTGCTCCAGCGCGTAGGCCGTGAGCAGGGTTTCATCGAGGCGGCCGTTATGGAAATCGTTGCCCTTGGCGTTCATGTTCCCACCTTGCCGCTGGCCGGGGCCGACTGCGAGGGGTTTGCCCCTTCGCAACTTCCGAGCATCCGCTGCGTGGCCGGGTCGCCCCGCAGCCGCTTGAGTGCCCGGTGAACCAACACCCGCAACTTACCCTCCCCCTGTCCGGTGATCGATGCGATTTCCCGATAACTGAACCCTTCCGCCCAAAGGTCGACCGCCTCGCGTTGCTGAGCCGGCAGCTCGGCCACCAGTTCGTTCAGCCGCGCGAAGAGGTCGTGTTGCTCGGCGGCGGCGGCCGGGTCGGACTCGCGGTGCGAGGCGATCCAAGCCGCGTTCTCCTCCCACTGCACGTTTCGCCGCTCTTTGCGCAACACGTCCACGGCCCGATTCCGACACACGGTAAACAGCCATTGCGGCGCCCGCTCGCGCATTTGCTCCGTCGGGCGTTCGCACAGCCGCAAGAAAGTGTATTGCACCACGTCCCGGGCGGAATCCTCGTTGCCGAGCATCCGCGCGGCATAGCGCACCAATCGACCCTCGTACGCCTCGAGCAGGCCGAGAACCCACGCGTGCCGCTGGCTGTCGGGTGTCTGGCTCATCCGCGTTCCTGACTGTTCCGCCGGGCTCCATGGATACTACGGGTCAGCCTACGCTTTGTTACAACGCCGTGGCAAGCGTTTCGCGCCAGATGCCCTAAGTCCCTTGGCGGAAGCGGGTTGGTAGGCCGGATCGCGATCCGGCAGGGGGGACTCCCACACAAGACATCGTTGCAGCGACGGATCGTGATCCGTCAGAATCGGCACTATCCGAAGAATTGGCATCATGGCTCGCTCTGTTACCCCCTCGTGGGGGGCAATGGATGGATTTGGCCGAACTGTGTGCCTATATTAGATGCTTGCGAGTCGACTCTTACGCAAGAGGGTTAGAAATGTGGGGCGGCCTCGATGTTTTCCGCCCCACCGGGTTGGGGTTATGACGCGGCGGTCGGGCATCCACGTGATCGGCTTCTTATTTGCCGCACCGGCCTCCAGTATAAGGTACTGGTTGAGAGATTGAGAATCGGCCCTCCCCGGCAAAACCACAACGTGGCGAAAACTTCGTGATCTCTCGCCGTTGTGGCCCCGGGGTCAAGACCCCGGCCCGTGGAAGAAGCTCTCGGGAAAAGCTTGAAGGTGGACTGCTCCGTGATCCGGATCGTCGTCTGTTTACTGCTGGCCCTCTGCTCCGCCGAGGCCTGTCACGGCCAGGAGGCGGCCGACTTTCGCCGGCTCCATCCCTGGGGCCACTTCCAGCCGGGGGCGTGGAAACGGGTCCGCGTGATCACCAAGACCTTCGAGCGCGGCCGTATCTTGGCCAGCGTGACCCGAACGAAAACCACCCTGCAAAAAGTCGACGACCAGGGCGTGACCTTGAAGATCGAGGTCGAGTTGGAAGTGGGTGGAAAACACCTCGATGCCGATCCCCAAACGGTCACCCAGGGATACCTCGGCGAGATCAGCGGCAAGAAACCGGTGGTCAAGGACCTGGGCCAGCAGCCGGTCACCATCGGAGGGCGCGAGATCACTTGCCAGGTGCGGCAGATCGAGTTCGACTTGCCCACCGGGAAGACGGTCACCAAGGTCTACTACTGCCCCTCGGTCGATCCCTACGTGCTTCGCCGGGAAACGCTCACCTACGGGCCGGAGGGCGGCCAGCCGCTGGGCGAGACCACCGTCGCCGTGAAGGCCCTGGAAGAACCTTGTCGCGTTTGCAACAGAATCCGCACGGCGGCCCGGGTGGAATCGCTCCGCAAGACGGCCTCGGGCACGACGTCGACCCGGGCTTTGGTCTCCTCGCTGGTGCCGGGAGGCGTGATCTGCCACACCTCCGAAGAGGTCGACAACCAGGGACGCCTGGTCCGTCGCAGCCAACTCGATCTGATCGATTTTGGTCTTCAGCCGGAAGAAGAGCGAACCGGCCTGTTCCGGCGTCGGCGCCCGGGGCGCAAACACCGGGGGCCGGTGCTGACGTTCGACGCGACCCCCGACGACCGCTGAGCGGACCCGCCAGGGGCCGAGACGGCCGGAGCCCGGCCGAGTGCGGTATCCCTGGGGAACGTCGCGCCGCGGCGATTCTCGCCGTCGGCGGGCCGCCGTCCGATCTTGCCGGGGACGTTGACAGACCGGCCGGGGTTGGGCACACTGGCCAGCGACGCTCGTGCCTTCGGTGGGGGGCTTCCGGCCCCGCCCACAACCCGGCGACTCCCCCTAACGAGACCCCCGATCCCTTCCCGCTCGATCGCCTCGACCCCATGTCCAGGACCCAAGCGACATCGTCCGAGATTCTCGCCGGCGAGCGTTTCGCGCTGGCCGGCAAGCTGGCCAGCATGTCGAGGCGCGACGCCTCGCAATTGATCCGGCGCCACGGAGGGATCGTCGTCGACCAGCCCGATCCGACGACCGACACGCTGGTGGTGGGCGAAGCGGAACTGCCCCTGCCCGAGGGCTGGGAGACGGAGGAACTGCTCGACGAAGCGACTCGCCGGGCGGTCGACGCGGGCACGCTGCGAGTGATCTCGGAGACTCAGCTCTGGCAGCGTCTGGGGCTGGTGGAGACCGAGCGGGAGATTCGCCGGCTGTACACGCCGTCAATGCTGGCCGAGTTGGTGGGCGTGCCCGTGGCCGTGATTCGCCGCTGGCACCGCCGCGGCCTGATCGTGCCGGTCCGCGAGGTGCGGCGGTTGCCGTATTTCGATTTTCAAGAGGTGGCCACGGCCCGGCGGCTGGCCGAGATGCTGGCGGCGGGCATTTCTCCGGCGGCGATCGAGAAGAAACTGGCCGCCTTGGCCCGCTATCTGCCCCAGGTCGAACGCCCCCTGGCCCAACTCTCCGTGATCATCGAAGGCAAGGAGATTCTGCTGCGGCAGGGCGACGGGCTGATCGAACCGGGCGGCCAGTTGCGGTTCGACTTCGAGGCGGCCGAGCGAGACGAGGCGGCCGAGTCGGTCGATTTGGCCACCGCCGAAGAAACCGCCGCGGAGGAACAACTGACCGCCGACCAACTGGCCGGCTCGCCGCGGGAGATTTGCCGCGTGGCGGCGGAGTTGGAGGACGCCGGGCAATTGGAGACGGCCGCCGAAATGTATCGGGCGGCCCTGGCCATGGGCGGCCCCAACGCCGAAATCTGCTTCCAGGTGGCCGAGTTGCTCTACCGCATGGGCGACCTCACCGGCGCGCGAGAACGTTACTACATGACCGTCGAGTTGGACCAGGACTACGTCGAAGCCCGGGCCAACCTGGGATGCGTTCTGGCCGAACAGGGACAAGGGGAACTGGCCGTGGCGGCATTCCAGGGCGCGCTGACCTACCACGGCGAGTACGCCGACGTGCACTACCATCTCGCCCGCACGCTCGATCAACTGGGCCGCCCCCTGGAAGCGGTCGAGCACTGGCGGGCATTCCTGCAATTGGCCCCCAACAGTCCCTGGGCCGATCAGGCCCGAAGCCGCCTGGAAGAAGAAGCGGACACCCCAGGCTGACCCGCGGCCAGCGTTGTGCGCGGGTCTCCCGACCCCGCACTGAATTC
>CAYZWG010000372.1:0-5760 GCA_964481605.1 uncultured Planctomycetaceae bacterium | reverse complement strand
CCGGGAAATCAGGGTGAATGCCGCCTCCACGGCTCGGCAGGAGCCTCGCCCTCCCGCTTTCCGCAACAGAAACGAATTCAACGGTATTGGCCCTAGCCTCGTTTCAGCATGAACAATTCAAACATCGCATTGCTGTAGCTGGCCCCGCCCGCATTGGCCATCTTTTCGGCCAGCACCTGGTCGAGTTGGCCCTGGAACATCTCTTCCGCTCGACCTCCGTAGAAATAGGCGGGCTTGTGGACCGTCTTTCGCATTGCCTTGAGCATTTGCCCAAACAGGGTCTGGCCCACGAACGATTGAAACGCCTCCCGCAGTTCGGGTTCGTCGCCGCCGGCCGCCGGTGGTGGTGGTTTGGGCGTGGATCCGAAGGCGGCCTCCGCCGCCGCGCCGCCTGTCGAACCCAACACCGAGCCCACGTTCATCTTCATTTCTCCCTTTTCCGGCGGAGGGTGCTCCCGGCAGCCGGCGATCACTGGAGGATCAACTCGGCCGACAGCGCCCCGTTCCGCTTCAACAGCTTGATGATCTCGATCACGTCTTTGGTCGGCACATGGACCGCGTTGAGTGCTTCCACCAGCGATTTCAACTGGGGGTTCTCCGCGTCGGCCGTGTCGATGCCGATGAACCCACCCGACATCGCCGCCGCGCCCGTTTCCACCACGATATTGCGGTGGGTGATGGCCACCGGCCGAATCTCCGCGTCGCCGCTAATCACGATGCTGCCGGCCCGCTGGTTGATTACCACCCGGGGACTCAGCGGCAGCGTGAGCAACTCCTGACGCCAGAGTTGCGACAGAAAAAGAGCCGGGCCGTCCGGGTCGTTGAGATATTGCCGCGGTACTTCCACTTCGATGTTCACCTGGTCCAGCGCCCGGGCAATCAGCTCGCCGCTGGTCTGAAACACCAACTCCCGGTTGTTGATCATGTCGGCCACCTCTTGGGCGACCTGGAAGTCGGCATATTCCTCTTTCAGCACCAGCGTGACCTTGCCGTCCTTGACGAACTGGTAGCGAAATTCTTCTTCCAGCCGACAGCCGCCGTGAATTCGACCCCGGGTGGGTGTTTCCGAGTCCTCCACCGTGATGTCGCCTTCGGCCACCGCGTACACGCGCCCATCCGGCGAAGGAATCGGCCCCAGCATGGGCGTCACCACCAACCGCCCGCCGGCCAGGCTCGACGCCGAACCGAACGAGCTGACCGTGCAGTCGATGCGGTCGCCCTGCCGGGCCCCCGCCGCCGGCACGGTGGCGGCCACGTGCACCAGGGCCACGTTCTTCGCGTCGCCCAACTCCTTGAGATTGCCCGAGACGATCGGCGTGCCCAGCTTCTCCATCAGCAACGCCAGGTTGCGAATGGTAGGCAGAAAATCCTTGCCGTCGCCCGTGCCGTTCAGCCCCACCACCAGCCCCAGCGCGTGCAAGGTGTTTTCTTCCTGCCCCTTGACCCGGCAGAGCGTGCTCAGCCGGGTGCCGGCTGCCGCCGCCGAAGGGATTGTGCAAACCCCGGCCAGAACCAGCGCTACCACCACTCTGGCCGGCAAGCTCAAACGCATCAGAGGGTTCCTTCCTTCGTGTTTTCCTTGGGGCCAGCCGCCACCGGCCGAAAACCGGCACCATTGCAAGGACTCAATCGCCGACCGCCCCAGCGCACCCTGCGCAAGAGGACTAAAACGGCTGCCAATAGTCCAGAATCCGCTGGAACCAACCCCGGCGGTAGCTGTCGCGAACGGAGCCCGACTCGCGCTTGACGATCCGCAGCCCCGCCACGTCCTCGCTCAACACCGTGTTGTTCGGCAGCACATCCGCCGGGCGCACCGAACCGCTGAGCGACATTTCCCATTGATCGTTGTTGTTTTGGATCGTCCGCCGCCCTTCCAGAATCAGCAGCCCGTTCGGTCGTATGTCCACGATTTCACAGGCGATGCGGAACTTCATCGAGTCGTTCGTTTCCAACTCGCCCTCGGCCCGAAGCTTGTTCTCCACCTTGCCGGCAACCGTCGGATCCCCGCTCGACTGGGGATCGGGGCGAATCGCCAAACCGTCGACTCCAATCCAGTCGGTCAGCACGTATTTCCCCTCGGCCTTCTTGCGGCGATCGATCTCCCCTTCACTGATCACATGGGTGGATTCGTCCACCATCACCGTCACCAGGTCGTGCGGCTTGAGTTCCTTTGGCGGCTGCGCCTCTTGATACCCGTAGGCCGTCTGCGAAAGCGTCAGCGGCGCCCGCTGGGCCGGATCGCCGTACATGCTCGAACTCTGCCCCCACGCCGACGACAAGCCCCCAAAAAACGCCGTCGCGGCGACCGCCAGGGCGACACGGCGGATGATTCCAGCACCCGTCATCGGCAGGCTCCTTCCGTCCTTTGGCCCCTGGCAGTCCGTCTCGGGCCGGCTCTGTGGGCCGGTCCTCCTGGACGTTCGTTTCACAAGTCCGTCTCCGGTCAACGCGCCCTGCGGGCAACTCGCCCAACCCTGTTTCCGGCACTGCGGGAAAAGCCGGGGGTGGTGCCCGCCCTGTCAGACCCGGCGGCAACCGCCCCCGCCATCACTTCCGCTTCCCCGGCGCCACGCACTCGGGCAACGAACCTCTTGCGGTCGACCGGCGACTCCAGCACCACCAGTTCGCCCAGCATCCCGTCCGCCCGGGCCCGCGCCTGGGTGGTCAGGCGAAGTCCCGGCGCCCGCACAAAAACCGTCACCGCGTCGCCCCGACGGATCACTACCGGCGGGCCCACCCAGTCGGCTGCAATCACCGTGCCAGCGGGAATCGTTCGCCGCACTTCCTGCCCCACCAAGTCCTCCACCGTCCGAAACACCCCCGTGTTTCCACCCGGCTCGACGTCGCGACGAACCGCCAGGTCGCCCGCCGCCAGGCGGGTACCCCGGGCAAGCGAGCGGGCCGCCACGACCACCGCCGGGGGCACCGACACCTCGGCCTCGACGGCAATCGCCCGCGTGGCATCGCCACCGACCGGTGCCAACTCGAATCGCTGCCGCCCTTGCCAGGGCGGCTTCCCGCCGGAGACCCGGCATGGGCCGCCCGCCTCGATCACGGCCCGGGCCGCCGAGTCTTCCAGCACCACGTCGATCTTCCAGGCCCCGGCCCCGGCGACTCGCGTGGCCAGGTACTCGCCAATCGCCTTGGCCGCAAACTGTTCGGCTTTCTGGCGCGCCAGCACAGAGACCGGCCGCGCTGGCTGCGAGGGCGTGGAAAGCCCCGCCCCCAGCACCACCACTTGCGACGCCCCGGAGAACTGAAGTTCCAGCAGCCCCTCCCCCCGCGCAAGCAGCATATCCTGGAGCTCTCTCAGCCGCAGGTATCGCTTCTGGCCCGCCGGCGGCGCCGCAAACAACTCGAGCCGCTCCAACTCGGCCACCCGGCTCGCGTCGGCGGCGGCCACCTCCGCCACGTCGCCCAGCCGGACAACCGGCAGCTTCGGCCGGCACTCGCGGCGAAGCCGCAGCTCCGCCCCTCTCGAACCTTGGCCGTAAGCCGCCACGAGAACGAGGATGCAGGCGACGGTGTTTCGCCGCAGTCGGCTGGCGAGGTCGTATTCGAGCATGATTCGTGGGGTCGGCCGTACCGGCCGGTATCCAGGTTGTGAATGACAATCCAGCTTTTGTTCCGCCGCCGCCTACCGTGGACGGCCCCCCGTCAAAGCCTCCGCAGGTTGGCCACCAGTTGCATCATCTGATCGCCCACCTGGACCGCCTGGCTGTTGAGCTCAAACGCCCGCTGGGTGGTAATCAGGTCGATCAATTCTTTCACCGGTTCGACGTTCGAGGCTTCCAAAAACCCCTGTCGCAACTGGCCCATTCCGTTCTCGCCCGGCGGGCCGGCGGTGGGGGTGCCCGAGGCGTCGGTTTCGGCAAACAGGTTCTCACCCACCCGCAGCAGGCCCTCGGGATTGACGAAGGTGACCAGTTCGAGCTGCCCGATCTGCTGCAACTGCTGCGTGCCCGGCTGGCGCACACTGACAATGCCCTGGGCGCTGATGGCGATGTCCGTGGCGTCCGGAGGAATCACGATCGAAGGATCGATCAGGCGACCGGTGCTGGCCGAGCCCAGAACCAGTTCCCCGTTGGCGTTCTGCGACAAGTTGCCGGCCCGGGTGTAGAGCGTGTCGCTGGTGGCGGGGTCGATGGCCTTGAAAAACCCCGCCCCCTCGATCGCCACGTCCAGTTTCCGTCCGGTCTGCTGGAACGCCCCTTGCTGCTGTTCCGCCTGGATGCTCGACACCCGGCTTCCCAGCCCCACGGAAATGCCCGTCGGTGTGTACTGGCCCGTCGAGTCCTCCGCCCCCGGCACCATCTCGTGGCGGTAAAAGAGGTCTTCAAAGTTAGGCCGGGAGCGTTTGAACGCCGTCGTTTCGATATTCGCCAGGTTGTTGGCGATCACATCCAGCTTGGTCTGCATCGACGACATACCCGTGGCCGCCGAATACAGAGTTTGCACGCTCATGGCTTCTCCCTTCCCAATCCGTTCGTCTTACCTCGTTCCCCAACTCCGCCTACGGAGCCGGATTCCCTATCTCGATCACGTCGACAAACATCACCCCTCACACCCGCATCACCCGCTTGACCAACCCGGCCAGCATCTCGTCCTGCGTTTGCATCATGTTCAAATTGGCCTCCAACGCCCGCGAGGCCTCGATCATGGCAACCATTTCCGTGGTCGGGTTGACGCCCGAGCCCTCCAGAAATCCCCACGCCACGCTCCGCTCGTGGGCGCCCAGCGGCACCGGGTCCGAGGCGGGCCGAAAGACGTTTTCGCCCTCGCGAACCAACTCGCCCAGCGACTGGGGGCGGACCAGTGCCAGGTTGGTGGCCGTGCCCCCCTGGCGAATCGTGCCGGTGGGACTCACGTCCCATGCCGTGTTGCGAGCCAGCACGATGGGGGAGTAATTTTCGTCCAGCACCGCAAACTTCTGTTGGCCGTATTGGGTCACCAGTTGGCCCAGTTCGTTCACGTGGAATTCGCCGGCCCGGGTAAGGTACTTCTGCCCGTCGCGCTGGACCACGAAAAATCCCTCGCCGCGTATGGCCAGATCGGTCGGCACCCCCGTGTTGCGGATCGGGCCCTCCGAAAAATCGGTCTGCGTCCCGCTCAGGCGGACACCGCCGCCCAGATCGTTGATCGACCCCGAGCCAGGCTGGTCGAGCCCCTGTTGGGTTGCCTCCGCGTAGCGGGCCTGGAGAATCGCCAACTCCCGCTTGAACCCGGCCGTCTCCACGTTGGCCAGGTTGTGGGCGATGATCTCCAGGCGGCTCGACTGGGCGTGGGCCCCTTCAGCGGATAGGTAAAGACCGTACGGCATGACCCCTCAGGATACGAACTGGCAACAGCCCCCCCGCACGCTTCCACGTCCGGCCCCGCCGGAACGATCCCACGCCCGGCCCGCTGGCAAGAGCGCGGCAACGTCGCGATTGGGTTTAAGCAACCCGCGTGCCAACCAGCAGACAATGCCCCCGGCAGAGAGGCCTCGCTCGGCGCAAGCGGCGTGGTGGCAAGAGGTAAAGGTTCTATCCGCAGGGCCACCCTGCTCGCCGCATCACGGCAGCGGTACCCCGGTCCGGCCGGCAAGAAATGCCGTATCCACGCGCAGAAATGACCGAACAGTCCGGCACGAGAACTCGGCCCGGGGTCCGTGCGCCGGGCCGGCCGAGATTCCGTAGGGTGGGTGGGTGCTCCGCACCCACGCGGGGCGACGGTCCATCATTGGGCGTCGGGCGTCGAGTTGCGATGGTGGCGCGTGCG
>CAYZWG010000371.1:0-5769 GCA_964481605.1 uncultured Planctomycetaceae bacterium | reverse complement strand
ATTACGCGGCCCGCCAGCACACTTACGGCCCCTGGACCTCACTTGCATTCACACTCGAACAAGACATCCTCCCCGCTCCCTCGATTAGCTCGTTCGCCCTCCGCGCCGACACGGGCAGTTCCTCCACCGACGGCGACACGGCCAACCCCATGCTGGCGGGTACCTTGGCGGACGATGGAGCCTATCTTGATGGCGTGGTGATCGAGTTGGACCACGACGGAACGGACGGGGTCGACCAGGTCGACGGGGTGACCACGACCGATGCCCGGGGGCGTTTCTACTATCAACCGGACCGGCTGGCCTACGCCCAGCAGACCGTCCGTGCCCGGGCCAAGCGGTGGGACGAAGGCGCCGGCGATTGGATCGTGGGTGGCTGGACCGACCTGACATTTCGTTACGAGGACCAGCCCGACACGGCGCCCGTGGTCGTGGACTTGGCGCTGGCCAACGACACGGGCGACTCGGCCACCGATCTGGTCACGTCCGATCCTACGGTCTCGGGCCGAATCCTCAATGAGCATTTTCTGGCGGGAATCACTGTCGAATTGGACTCCGACGGCGACGGTAGCGCCGAGCAATCGGTCCAGACCGACACCTGGGGCACGTTTTCATTCACACCGGCTGGTCTATCCGCCGGTTTGGCCACCGTGAACGTGCGGGCTCGCCAGTTGCGGGAAGACCAACAGACCGAGTTGGTTTCGGCCTGGACGCCGTTTACGTTTACCTACGAAGAGCCGGTCAACAGCGCGCCGGAAGTCGTCGAGTTGAAGCTTGCCAACGACGAAGACACGTCGGGCAGCAACCCCCACTCGACCGATCCGACCGTCACCGGGCTGATCTCCAACGACGGAAGCCTGGACGCTGTTCTGGTGCAGTTCGACGTGGACGCCGACAACGTGGTCGACGCCACGGTGGCCGTGGACGCGGAAGGGAAGTTCACCTATCGGCCGATCGGGCTGGACCCCGGCACGGTGACCGTGCGGGCCCGGGGCAAGGAGTATGACGAGGATTCCAACGCCCTGGTCGGTGCCTGGACCAGCCTCCCGTTCACGCTCGATACTCCCCCGCCCGCCGGGCCGACCATTTCGTCGCTGTCACTGACCCACGATACGGGCGCCTCGACCAGCGACGGGAGCACGGCCGACGCCACGGTGACCGGCAAGATCGAGGGGAGCGGCGACCTGTCGGGCCTCGTCGTCCAATTCGATCACGACGGCGACGGCATGGTGGATGGAACGACGACCACGGACGCGCAGGGCAATTTCAGCTACACGCCCGACGGACTGAGCGAGGGGGCGGTCACGCTGCGGGCCCAGGTCAGCGATCCTTGGAGCACGGAAACGGCGGGAAGTACGTGGAACTCCACGTCGTTCGTCTTCTCCAGCACACCAGACGGCACCGACGCCCAGGGCTGGGCCTCCGCGTTGGGTTCCTGGCTGCAAGAGACCCAGAGCACCGAGGACGTCTACCAGGCAGCCCTGGACGACGCCGGGGTGGCCTACAGCTCCCAGCTCGCCACGGCCGAGGCCACGTTTGATGCCAGCCTGGCCGCCGCCGGAGCCACGAAAAACTCGACCTTGGTTGCCGCCGAGACGGCCTACGCCTCCCAAGTGGCTGCCGCCGATGCGGCCTACGCCACCGCCCAGAACACGGCCGCTGCTGACTTCGCCACCGAGATGGCGGCGTTCGTCTCCGCCGGCGGCGACGGATCCAGCTACGGCTGGGAGCGTTTCGCCTGGGCCAAGGCCCCGCCCGACGGCGCGCTCGACGTTGCCCGCGAGGCGCGGCAGCCGCTGCCGTCGATCACCCCGGCCACCTACCAAGGCGAGCTCTACGACTTCTCCCGAGATCCCACCTACCAGTCGGATGTGGCGGCCACCGAATCGGCTTACGCGGAGGCGATACGAGCCGCCCAGGACCAGTTGCGGGCGGCGTTGGATCAGGCCGGCAACGACTATGACTCGCAATTGGCAGGGGCCAACGCCGCGTATTGGAGCAGTGTCGACGTCGGCCATTCAGCCTACCTGGCGGCGCAGCCGACCTCCCACCCCACGATCAATTTGGCCTCGCAGGCGGCAACACGCAACGAGACGACTCAGGACGCCACCGACGCCCATGACGGGACCGTCTCCGCCGAAGACGCAGCCTTCCAGACCATCTATGACGCCTTCATGGCAGAGCACGGCAACAGCGGGGCCGCACCCGGCGCGACTTGGGAGTTCATCGACCAGTTTGTCGGTCCCAACGGGTGCGCCTACTGGAGTCAAGAGAACGGGTTTGATTACACCGCTTTCGGACCGCTGCGGAGCGATCTGGCCGAGTATCTCGACGCCAACAAGGTCTTCCGCAAGGAAGAGCGGCTGCACACGCAAAGGGTGGCGGAATCGGCGCTGGGCAAGAGCACCTCCGTCGCCGCGGCAAACTACGCGCTTCGCACCGCGTCGATCGAGCGTAGTGCCTGGTTCGAGCGGGAAGAGGCCGACCGCCGCGACCAATGGGACATCGACCGGGTCGACGCCGAGCTGGTTCGCGCTCTGGCGGCCGCCGGGCTGGAGCAGGCCCGCGCCGACGCCATCGCCGACGCCCGCCGCGACTTCCGCGTCAGTCTGGCCACTGCCGAAAACACCCGCCAACTGGGCCTCGTGACCGCCAAACAGGCGGCGATCAGTGCCTGGTCCACCGCCGAAGCCACTCCCTGGGCCTCGTACCAGGGCGCCCTGGTCGACGGCCAACATGATTACTTCACCAGCGTGGGGACGGCCGACGTCGGCTACACCACCTCCGTGGCCGACGAACTGGTCACGCTCTCCCACACCTTCTCCGCGGAAAAGGCGGCGCACACGCAGATCGTCGCCCAGGCGTCACACGATCGCACGGTCGAAGAGGTCCACGCGAACACTACCCGCAAGAAAGGCCAAATCACCGCCGACGAAGACCGCTCCCTGGGCGATGCCCAGGCCGAGATGACCCGCCAGATCGACCTGGCCCGGGCCGATCGAGACCGTGCCCGGGCGATGGCCCTTGCCGACGAAACAAGATCCGTGGCCGACGCCGGCGCCACGGTCACCGTCTGTCTGGCCGATCTCGACGCGGCCGAGGCGTTGGCCCAGGCTTGGGACGCGGCCTACGGCGGCGACCCCATGTACGTCCCCTGGGCCGGCGGCAGCGGCACGCAGCCGTTCGACGATGCCTCCGCCGAAAACTGGAACAACTGGGGCAGAACCAACGCCGCCACCGACCGCGATCACACCCTCGCCCGGATCGCCGCCGACCGCAATTACGGCATCGACCAGGCGGCCGCCGCGCGAACCTACGACGTGGCTCTGCACGCCGCCGACGCGGAAAGAGCCCGCGTCGTGGCCGACGCCGGGGCCGCCTATCGCACCAGCATTGCCGCCGCCCGGCGCGACGAGAGCGTGAGCATCGCCCAGGCCGCCATCACGCGGGAAGCCCACCTGGGTATCGCCGTCTCCCGGTTCGGCGTCGCCGCCGCCTATGCCGACAAGGCCTACCAGGACACGGCGGCCACCGCCCAGCGGGACCTGACCGTCGCCCAGGCCTCCGCCGAGCGCGGCCTGATGGTCGATTCGGCCACCGACTACGCCGACCAGGTCGCCGCCTGGACCGCCGTCGAAAACACCCCCTGGGCCACCTACCTCGACACCGTGGCCCAGGCCGAGGTGACCCGCGTCACCAGCCTGGGCGACGCCGCGGTCCAATACGCCACCAGCACCGCCGGCGCCGTGGCCGGCTGGGTCCAGGAAATCACTACCCACGACGTCACTTTCATCGGCTCCGAGAATGCCGCCGCCACGGTGCGGCGAATGGCCATCGCCGGGGCCCGCAACGCCCACGTCGCCAGCCTGGGCACGGCCCGCTACGACTACGCCGCCGGCGTGGCCGACGACACGGCCGGCTACGAGAAGGACCTCGCCACCGCCAGCCAAGACTACACCGACGCGGTCTCCACCCACACCGAGGCCTACACCAACACCCACGCCGCCGCCGAGTGGACCTACGAGGAAGTCTGTGCCCAGCAGGATTACAACATCGCCATCGACGCCCTCACCGACACGCCCGACCCCACGCCCTTCAACGCCTCGAAGTCGACCGCCGCCGCCCAGCGGACCATCGACCAGGCCGAGGCCACGCGGACCCAGACCAACGCCAATGCCGCCTCCAGCCAGTCGCAGGTCCAGGCCCAAGGGGCCGCCCGGGTCGCCTGGGTCGGTGGCGTCACCACGGAGGCTGCTGGCCTGGCCCGCGACATCACCCAGCACACCACCACCTTGCTGGCTTGGACCGGCGCGACCCAACGGCTCTACGCCAACGGCGTCCAATTGGCCGCCCGGGTGCGGGCCCTGATGGTCGGCCTGGCCGACGTGGGCCTGGCCAACGGCCTGGCCTCGGCCGACGCCGCGCTGAACACCGGGATCAACGACGCCCTGGCCGCCGCCCGGAGCAGTTCGGCCGCCGCGGTGGGCGACTACGAGGTGGCCCTCTACTCCAATCACCGCGATTCCTTGCAAGCACTCGACACCGCCAACCCCACCGACCTGAGCGACTACCAGCTCGACGTGGCCAACGCCGACCTGGTCTGGGCCGAGGCGGTCAAGCTGGTCCGCAACGAGTATCATCAGGAACTCTCCGGCGGCCTCGCCACGCTCACCGCGAGTCTCAACGGGGCCGATTCGGGCTACTCGCGGAGAATGGCCACCGCCGAGATGGACTTTGCCACCGGGATGACCGAGGCCGACGCCGCCTGGGGCTTGGCGGCCACCGTCGCCGGGACCACGCTCGATCAGTCCAACACCACGGCCGACCTCACCCGCGACCAGGGCGTGGTGGTCGCGGCCGGCGATTACCAGGTGGGCCTGGCCACGGCCGACGCCGCCTATGAAGACGCCCTGGCCGCCGCGGCCACCGCCTGGGCGTCCACCGTGGCCGATGCCCAGTACGGGCTCGACGTGGGGACCTCGACCCAGACTGACTACGACGCCGCCGTTCAGGCCGCCGACACCGCCCAGCAAGCCGCCATGGCCACCGCCGGAACCACCCAGGTGGGGGATCGTGCCGACGCCCGAATCGCCCTGGCCGGTGACCTGGGCGACGTGGGCATCGCCTATGCCGCCGACCTGGGCAACGCCCGGCTGGCCTTCACCGGGGCCATGAACTCGGCCGAAACGGCCTATGCCGCCACGGCCGCCGCGGCCATCTCCGCCTGGACCGGCCAGTCGACCGACGCCGAAGTGGCCCATGCCGTGGGCACCACCGACGCCTTCGCCGCCCTGGGGACCGACCTGGGCGCGGCCGAAACCCGCTTCGTCGACCACCTCGGCGATGCCGATGTGACCAACGTCACCAGCGTGGCCACGGCCGAGGCCGACTACCAGGCCGCCGTGGCCTCGCAACAGGCCACCGACACCAGTGCCTGGGCCGCCACGGTGGGCACCGACGCCGCCGCGTTTCAGGCCGCCCGGGCCACCGCCCGCGCCGACTGGACCTCCGGCATGGGCACCGCCTTCACCAGCTTTGCCACGGCCGCCGCCCGCGCCGACGCCGACTACTCGAACTCGCTGCTGGCCACGACGATCGAGGTCGACGCCGAGTATGCCCAGCACGAGCAGGCGTTCGTCAGCGCCGTGGGCGCGGTCCGGGCCACGGCCACCACCGGGGCGGCCGCCCAGCTTTTGGGCTTTGCCCAGGACACGGTGGGCCGGCTCAACGTGCTCTCGCTGGAATATGCCACCGCCGACGCCGAGCGGGCGG
>CAYZWG010000370.1:0-5781 GCA_964481605.1 uncultured Planctomycetaceae bacterium | reverse complement strand
GGTGCCACAAGAGGTCAGGGCAAATCACTCCACCCAGCGAACAGGAACACCGCCCGAGCGTTGCCACCTGCGCACGAGCGGGGTCGCCCGCCCCGCCCCGAACACGCCGCGGGCGGCCGGGCGGTTCCCATATTTCCGCTGGGCGATAAGATGATAGGGAAACTCCCGTTTGGCGCTTTCGGCGGGGTCGGCAGCCCCGCGCCGAACAGGGGCGGCAGCCCCGCGCCGAACGGACGTTTGGAGCATACCGAGCAACAGAGCATGGAAAGGAGCATCCTCGACCGATGAACTCGACTCAACGCAAGGCGGACCCGTTTGGTGCCAGGGATACGTTGGAAACCGCCTCGGGCAAGGTGGGCATCTACCGGATCGGCAAGCTGGAAGAGGCGGGGCTGGCGGAGATCGACCGGCTGCCGTATTCGATCCGGGTGTTGCTGGAATCGGTGCTGCGGAACTGCGACGGGTTCGAGGTCACCGAGGGGGACGTGCAGAAGCTGGCCGGCTGGGCCGGTTGGGACAAATCGCCGCAAGAGATACCGCTCAAGCCGGCCAGGGTGATTCTTCAGGACTTCACCGGGGTGCCGTCGGTAGTGGACCTGGCCGCCATGCGGAGCGCGATCCAGCGGCTGGGCGGGAACCCCGGGCGGATCAATCCGCTGATCCCGGTCGACCTGGTGGTGGACCACTCGGTGCAGACCGACTGGTTCGGCACGGCCGACGCACTGGCCAGGAACGTGGAGTTGGAGTTTCAGCGGAACGGGGAGCGCTACGCCTTGCTGCGTTGGGCGCAAGAGGCTTTCGACAATTTTCGCGTGCTACCGCCGTCGGTGGGGATTATCCACCAGGTGAACCTGGAGTACCTGGCGAAGTGCGTCTTCCTTCGCCAGGACGCCCAGGGCCCGGTGGCCGTGCCCGACACGCTGGTGGGCACCGACAGCCACACCACGATGATCAACGGTCTGGGGGTCTTGGGCTGGGGCGTGGGCGGGATCGAGGCCGAAGGGGTGATGCTGGGGCAGCCGCTGTACATGCTGATGCCGGAAGTGATCGGGGTGGAGTTGACGGGCCGGCTTCCGTCGGGGGCCACCGCCACGGACCTGGTGCTGACGGTCACCCAGATGCTCCGCGGCGAGGGCGTGGTGGGCAAGTTCGTGGAGTATTTCGGCTCCGGCGTGGAGGCGATGGGCGTGGCCGACCGGGCCACCCTGGCCAACATGGCGCCGGAATACGGTGCCACCATGGGGTTTTTCCCCATCGACCGGCGGACGCTCGACTTCCTCCGCCAGACCGGTCGCACGGAGGCCGAGGTCGACCTGGTCGAGCGTTACAGCCGGGAGCAAAACCTGTTTCGCACCGCCCGGAGCCCCCGGCCGGAGTATACCAAGGTGCTCTCGCTCGAGTTGGACACGGTCGAGGCGAGCCTGGCCGGACCCAAGCGGCCCCAGGACCGGATTGCGCTGGGGGCGATGAAGGAGGCCTTTCGCAAGTCGCTGGTGGCCGGGATTGGGGAGCGGGGTTTTGGGTTGGGCCAGTCCGATCTGGGCCGCACGGCCGAGGTGGGAAGCGAGGGGGGATCCGGCCGAATCGGCCACGGGGCAGTGGTGATTGCCTCGATCACCAGTTGCACCAACACGAGCAACCCCAGCGTGATGCTGGCGGCGGGCCTGCTGGCCAAAAAGGCGGTCGAGAAAGGCCTAAAGGTTCCACCCCATGTGAAGACCAGCCTGGCGCCGGGCTCGCGGGTGGTGAGCGACTACCTGGACGCCGCCGGCTTGAGTGAGCCGTTGGCGGCGCTGGGGTTTTCCACCGTGGGCTACGGCTGCATGACGTGTATCGGCAACAGCGGGCCGCTGCCGCCGCCGGTGGCCAAGGCGGTGGGCGAGGGCGACCTGGTGGCCTCGGCCGTGATCAGCGGCAACCGCAACTTCGAGGGCCGGGTGAATCCGCTGGTGAAGGCCAACTACCTGGCCAGCCCTCCGCTGGTGGTGGCCTATGCCCTGGCCGGCACGACCGACATCAACCTGGCCGGGGAGCCGGTGGGCCGGGGAGCCGACGGCGAGCCGGTCTATTTGAAGGACATCTGGCCGGGCCGCGAGGAGGTCGACGCCCTGGTCGCGGAGGTGGTTCGCGGGGAAATGTTCCGCCGCCGCTACGCCGACGTGTTCCAGTCGAACCCTGCCTGGAATGAGATTCCGGTCAGCGAGGGAGAACTGTTCGCCTGGGACGCCCAGAGCACCTACATCCAGGAGCCGCCGTTTCTGATCGGCCTGGCGGCCGAGCCGGGGCCGATCGAGCCGATTCGGGGGGCCCGGGTGTTGGTGGCGCTGGGGGATTCGGTCACCACCGACCACATTTCCCCGGCGGGGGCGATCGCATCGGACGGGCCGGCGGGCAGATATCTGCGCGAGCAAGGCGTCGAGCCGGTGGACTTCAACAGTTTCGGCTCACGCCGGGGCAACGACCGGGTGATGACCCGGGGCACGTTCGCCAACATTCGGATTCGCAACCAGTTGGCCCCGGGGACCGAGGGGGGAATCACCCGGCACTTGCCCGACGGCCAGCAGACCACCGTCTACGAAGCCGCCGTCCGCTACGCCCAGGAGGGTGTGCCGCTGGTGGTGCTGGCGGGGGCGGAATATGGCACGGGCAGCAGTCGCGACTGGGCCGCCAAGGGGACGCAACTGCTGGGCGTGCGCGCGGTGATCGCGTCGAGCTTCGAACGGATTCACCGCAGCAACCTGGTGGGGATGGGCGTGTTGCCCTTGGAACTGCCCCCGGCGTCGACGTGGCAATCGCTGGGGCTGACCGGAGAAGAGACCTTCGACGTTCCCCAGTCGGAGTCCAGCCTGGAGCCGGGCGGGTCGTTGACGGTCACGGCGGTGAAGGCGGATGGGAGCACGATCGAGTTTGTGGCGAAGGTGCGGATCGACACGCCGGTCGAGCTGGAGTATTACCGCCACGGGGGCATCTTGCAGACGGTCTTGCGGAAACTGTTGAAGTAGGGAGGGAGAGTGTCGGCGGGGTCAGGAGACCCCCGCCGAACGCTGAGCCAGCGGGAGGATCGAGGCGGGCTGGACCACCGGGGTCCGGTGGGATCGGAGGAAGTGGGGCCGGGGCACCGCCGGCTGGGGCCCGGAGGTGCTCCAGTCGCCGGCAAGGCGTTTTCGCTCCTGCCGGGCGTTGATCACGGCAAACACGGCCGTGGTCTGCCGGAGTTGTTCCAGAATCTCCGCGGCGGCCGGTCGCTGGAGGGCGTCGGCACGGATTTCGTAGACCGCGGCGGCCGGCAGGCCGGGCTCGAGTTGTTCGCGCAAACAGAGCAGGCCCGAGGCGTCCGGCCGCCACGCCGGCGGCCAGGTGGGATCGGCCAGCCAGGCGCAGCGGAATGTGACGCACATTCGTGGGCGGCGGGCGTAGGTGCGGCAGCGGTGGCCGTCGAGATGGGGGCAGCGGACACCGGCCGGCTTGGCCCCGGGCCCCACCAGACCGGCGGCGATGGGGAGGTAGACGCAGCAGGCCGTGCAAGGTTCGCACGCCCGGTTGGCCTGCGGCAAGGCCGGATCGCTCGCGGACATGGCGTGTTGACCGACAGGAACCGTGGGGGGTTCATGGCGCGTGCGTGCGGAGCACGCACCTTTCCCTGGTTATCGGCTCCCAGCGGGACGGGCTTGAGCAGCAGGAGAAGTGTCCGGTTCGGTGGAGGGCGGTGCGGCGGGGTCGCCAGGTGTTGCACCCCCCACCGGCCCCGTGCCGGTGGATTGCGGGTTTGGAAACTACGGCCGCTGCCACCCCCCAACGGTTCCCCGTCACTTTCGCGCGGGTGGGGGACGCGTGTGGTAGTTCTCAAACCTGTCTCCCACCGGCACGGGGCCGGCGGGGAGAAGCCCCAAGCGGCGGTGGCCCTACGAGACCCGATGCGCGACCTCGTGGGCCACGATTTCCATGTCTTGCCGGTAAAGGTCGATCGCCTCGGCGGGGGAGACATTGAACAGGGCCCGGCCCTCGGTTTCCCAATGGTGGCCGTCGAAGCGGAAGACGGCGGTGGCGTCGCGGGGTTCGCCCGGCGGGTCCTCGTCGGCGGTCAGGTAGGGCTCGTCTTCCGGCGGGAGGAAGACGGTTACCGCGACCAGGGCGGAGAGTTCGCCGCTGGCCCGGTCCCGCACATAGGCCACGTCGTCGTCGAAGCGGCAATCGACCCATTGTGGGGCATGGGGCCGAAACGCGACCGACCCGAGTTGCACGAACTTGGCTTCCAGACGCTCGCGCTGGCGGTGAAAATCGCGGCGGACCCGGGCCAACCGCGTCTCCCGCCAGGTGGTCACCAGGGGCCGCCACAACACGGCCATTGCGGTACACAAGAGCAGGGCAATGGCGGCGGCAAGGAAATACGCTTGTCCGTCCATAGGTCCATCCCCCGACCAATATGATTGGAGTCCATCCGATTGCCGTCCCCCACACTTTATAATACGCGTTTTCTCGAAAAATGTGCAACTAGGCGGAGGGGAATTTGGGCTCGGGTGGGGCCCCGGTTGCCGGCCGCGCGGATCTCAGGGCGTCGGGCTGGGGCTTGGCGGCGGGGTGTAGACATGTTCAACTGTTCACTAAGAGCGTAGGGCCGGCCGGCATTCGGTCTCGGATGACATCTCGCTTGATCGCCCAGAACCAGCCGTTGGCGATGGATGCAGTTTGGCCTGCGGCCGGCACAGCCGGCCCTACCTGAGGGGTGCAAATGGCGATTCTCGGGGCACACATGTCGATCGCCGGGGGCTACCACAAGGCGATCGAGCGGGGCCTGGCGGCGGGCTGCGACTGTGTTCAACTGTTCACCAAGAACAACAACCAGTGGCGCGCCAAGGAGATTACCGCGGAAGAGGCCGAGCGATTTCGCCGGGCTGCCGAGGTGTCGGCAATCAAGCACACCCTAGCCCATGATTCCTACCTGATCAATCTGGCCTCGCCCGACAAAATGCTCTGGAAGAAGTCGGTTGACTCGTTCGTCGAGGAGATGTTCCGCGCCGAACTGTTGGGGATTCCCTACCTGGTGACCCACCCGGGCGCGTACACGACCAGCAGCCAGCAGCGGGGATTGCGGCGGGTGATTCGGGCGTTGGACGAAGTGGAACGGCAGACGGGGGACCTCCGCGTGCTCTGCCTGCTGGAGACGACCGCCGGGCAGGGGACGTCGCTGGGCTGGCGGTTCGAGCATCTGGCCGCGATCCTGGACGGGGTCCAAGCGCCCCAGCGGCTGGGGGTGTGCTTCGACACCTGCCATGTTTTTGCCGCCGGCTATCCGCTGGGCGGAGAAAAAGACTACCGGGCGACGATGCGGGCGTTCAACCGGACGGTGGGGGTCAACCAGATCAAGGCGTTTCACTTCAACGATAGCCGGCGGGAGTTGGGAAGCCGGGTCGATCGGCACGCGCATATCGGCCGGGGGAAGATGGGCACGGAGCCGTTTCGCCGACTGCTGGCCGACCGCCGGTTCCGCAAGATTCCGATCTACCTGGAGACGCCGAAGGGAACGGAGGAGGGGGTCGATCTGGACACGATCAACCTGGGGGTGTTGCGTAGGCTGGACAGCGCCACTTAGCGGAGGTTGAAGAACGTAAAGTCTTGGGATTTCCGGCGTTACGCCCCGCCGGCCCTGTGGGGAGTGGATTGCGGGTTTGGAAACTACAGTGGCCACCACCCCCAACGGTTCTCCGTGGCCTTGCGTAGGGGGGGATGCGTGTGGGCGTGGTAGTTCTCAAACCCGTCTCCCACCGGCACAGGGCCGGCGGG
>CAYZWG010000369.1:0-5816 GCA_964481605.1 uncultured Planctomycetaceae bacterium | reverse complement strand
GGTTTCACCCACCCTTTGGAAGGCGCACCACCGCGGCGGACCAGCCTTCCGGTAGGCGGAGTTCCGTGTAGACCTTGCCGTTCCGCTCGACCGCCGGCGCGGGGTAATCCGCCACTTCGCGCCCCTGGTGGTCAAACACGTGCGCCTCGCCCCGCGAACGGTCGCCCCAGCCGAACAGCCCGCTCCGCTTGGTGATGATCCGCTCCCGGCCGATCACGAATCCCTGGTGGAGTTCCAGCGGGGTGATGGGGTACATCCACCGGGTCAGATGATGGTGCGTGGGGATCACCAGCAGGTCGTTATACCAGTGGTACACGCAGCCGTAGTCCAGTGCCGCCAGCATCGTCCGGTAGGCGTCCTCCTGGCTGCGTTCGGTGAGGTGGTCGCCCAACGCGATGGGCGAATAGAGATGGGCCCGAGTGCAGTTGGAGATGCTGCCCGTCTCCACGAAACAAGGAAACGCGAGGCTGGCCATGGCCCGGGTGAGCGGGACGCCGTTTCCCACCAGCGGCCCCCTCGCCATGATCCGCCTGGCCATCGCCACGCGCCACGGTTGGCTCAACAGCGTGACCGACGACTTCAGCCGGCGGATGGTCATTTTCGTCGCGTCGATGTCGCCCGAAACACCGTCCCAGGGCGAGCCGTAATGGTACCTTCGAGCACTATACTCGTGTTCGTCCCAATAGACCCCCTCAGCGCCGATCTTATCCAGGATGATGTCGACGTTTTTCGCGATCGCCGGGCCGTAGGAGTTTGTCTGGGTGGGAAAGAAAAGCCGCTGGTAGGGCTCTCCATAGTCGGCCTGCCGGCCGTCGGGCAGCAGCGTCCGGGCATCGGCGAAACGCGCGGGCGCTTCGTCGGTGACGTCCAGAAAGCAGTGGAAGTAGACCAGGTTCTGGATGCCCGGCACCAGGCGGCGACGGCGGGCGAAGGCCTGGCGATACGGCTCCTGGGGCACTCGCTGGAACGCCGTGCCATGGGCATATCGCCCCTGGTAGCGGCCGATCGACGCGCAGGCGTAGTGGGCGTCCTTGTAGCGGAGAAAATCCGCCACCTGCGCGTCGCTCCAGGCCTGGGTAGGGTGCGACGCCCGCAGGAACGCAAACGCCCCCGGAATGGTGAAATTGGCCCCCACCAGTCGCCTCGCCGCGTTGAGAAAATGCCAATAGTCGGGCAGGTCGCTGGGCACGATAGCCCACTCGGCCGTATACGTGGCCCCGGGGCGCAAGACCAGGTTCCGGTCGCCGATACCCACCGCGCCCTTTTCGGCAAAGCTCGTCACGTGGATGCGAAACACGTCGTCCAAGGCAATCAGACCCAGGCCGCCGCCGGACGTCGCCGCAAACGCCGTGGGGTTCGACGACTGGGCAATCGACCCGCTGCCGGTGGGCTGCTCCAAACCGGCCAGCCAGACCCGCCCCGGCGGACCGGACGGCTCGACCTGGTGGCGGTGCATCAAGGGCAGGTTCTCCTCCGTCAGGTTGACAAACGTGTCGTGGACGAGAATCACCTCCGGCCCCGGTTTCACTCGCCGCTGGTGCCGAAAATAGGCATTCGTGCCGTGGACCCAACCGGGCTTGGGGGTGGAGAAACGGCTCTGCACCAGGAAACGCTCCCCGCCGACCGTGACCTCGACTTGCGCCTCCGGCAACGGCTTGCTCTGATATTCGGTTTCCAGCGCGGCCCGCGGCTGGTACTCGGGCAACGGCCCGACCGGTGCGTCGGCGCGTCCCGGGGGCGGCGGCAACGGCGGCCGCGACTGGATCCTCGCGTCGGCCGCCACCAGAGGCCGCGTGACACGCGGGTCGGCCGAGTTCTCCACCACCAACTCGTTCCCGCCGCGATGGAGAATATCCGTCACCCGTAGTTCAAACCGGCACGCTTTCACGCCGCCGGTGAGTCCATAATGGGGGTGGCTATCGGGGCTCTCGAAGTCGGGGCTGTAGAACGTGGTCAACCGCTCGCCGGCGGCCATCGAGTCGACCTGTCCCCCGCGGGTCCGCACCCGCAACGGCTTGTGCATCAGGCGGTCGGCTCCCAGCGGAGTGCCGTTGAGGGTCAGCCGCAGCGCCGGCGTGTGGCCGGCCACGCGGGGCGTGTCGAGCCGGGCCTTCAGCACAAGCACCGCCTCGCGGCCGCTGGGCAACTTCGGCGCGACGAAGGGGAACTTCTCTTTCGCGCCCCGATCCAACTCCAACTCGGCAAACACGGACACCACGCGCTCCGCGTCGGCCACCACGACCTGCTGCTGACCTCGACAGGGATGCGAAAACCACAGGGCCAATCCTGCCGTCCACAGCAACGCAACTCGGTGAACGCCCACGGCAGATCCTCCCCCAAAAAAGAGACTTCCGAATCCCGTGCGGCATTCGAACCGCCAAACGAGCGGAATCCGGAGGCTGCGGCCGGGCGCCGCGCAACCCAACGGGGCATTCCGGGTTTCGAGCCCCGGCCCCCCGCGATCACCGTTTCGGCCGACCGCGGCTTGCCGGTCCCCGGCCGGACTTGCCCAGCACCAGGCCTCCCACCACGGTCAGCCCGCCCAGCACCACGATCACGATCGCCACGTCCATCCAGCGTCGATAGGAGTTGAGCGCCTCGATGTAAGGAAACTTTGTGAACGAGGGGGTTTTGGCGCCGGTCCGCAGTTCCTGCCAGGCGTACCACGACCCCAGCGGGGTGAGCACCTCGGGATCGGCAAAATGCTCCTGCCTTGGTCGAATGGAATAGAAATACGCGACCAGGGCGATCCCGATCAGGGTAACCACGATGCCCACCAGGACCACCGCCTGACGCGACCCCCAGGCGGCTCCCTTCGGCCCACTGGGTGCCTCCACGGCCACCTGCTCCAACTCCCTCAGTCCCTTCAGCGTGGGGACCTCCAGCGACCGGCCACACTCACACTCGACTGTCTGGCCGGCTTGGGTGGTTTCGACGGGAACCTTCTTGCCGCAAGGGCAAGACAGCAGGTACTTCACTCTCACGGTAGCTCTCCTGGAGGGTGCGATGTCCGCAAACCGGCGGTCGCGGGACGCACTGGCGCGGGCGTGAGTATGACCCGAATGAGGGAACTCCGCCGAGCCCGGCGGCAGGGATCAGGTGGTCATCGCAATCAGTCGACTGCTGATCTCTAGGTTATCCAGAATGCCGGCCGCTGGCCAGTCGTCAAGATAACGATCACCGCCGGGGGAGTTTCTTGGGTATTTGTGGGGAAAAGTGCGGTTTTTCTCCGGCCGGCTCGGCAACTCGGTCTCCAGCTCCAGCCATTGATCTCGGTCCCCAGCTCCAGCCATTGATCTCGGTCCCCAGCTCCAGCTTGGGACCGCATTCGGCGCGAAGCTCTGCTTCGCTCGCGGTGAAGCGAACCGTCGGGCCAGTGGGTTCCCAAGCTGGAGCTTGGGAACCAGGTGAAGCTGGAGCTTTGGGAACCAGGTGGAGCTGGAGCTTGGGAACCAGGTGGAAGGGTCTCCTGCCCCGGCCGCCCGACACCCCCCGGGGGCTGCCGATGACGCCATCTTTTTCGGGAGAATTCTCAGCAAAACTCTGGACGGCCACGTCGCGGTGATTACAATTAAATGTCCGGTCCCCCCGACGACCTAGCCTCGGCGAAGAGGCCTGCGGGTGAGAAAGCGCCATCGCTGCCCCGCCTTCATTCGAGCACCGAGGGGATGACCATGTCGCGCCTACCGGCGCGCGCTCGAGTTCTGATCGTGGTGCTGCCGTTTCCCCCTGCCGTGGTTCGTGCCGTTGGCTGTAGCGGCAAAGCTATCGTTGGCTGCTGGCGGACGTTTATTGTGGTTCGGGGACTGTGAATCGTGGCAAAGTGGGATGTTTGGAAATGATAGGTAGCGGGCGTTTTGTGCCCGTAATCGAAATCCCTTCACAAATGGAGTTGTGTCCCAGTCGCCACGAGGACGCGGTGGTACAATTACGTGATTGGCCACGGTGTGTGTCGGCGAGATCACCCGTACGAGGGCAAGGTTCCGGTTCCCGGTATCTTCGCTTTGGCGGTTCCCACCGCCGACCAACCCCAATGCTGCACCCGCCCTTGCCCCTATCGCGGCACCGCGCCGGCGAAGGGGGTGGCCCGCGGGGTGCAAGCCAGATTTGAGACCAAGTAGGAGATACGCATTGTACGACGCAGACGCTTTGCTGGACGAACTGCACGACGAGGAAACGTCTCACGCGGAACGCGTCCGATTGCAGTTGCAAAACGGCGACCCCGTGGCGGAACTCGGCGCGGGCAGCGTGGCGGTCGGCCTTAACCGCAGCGCCGACGAAGCGGCCGAGCCCGCCGAATCCCCGCTCGCCGCGGAAGAGTCGGAGAATTGGTCCGACGATCCCGTCCGCATGTACTTGACCCAGATGGGGGAAATTCCGCTTTTGACCCGCCAGGAGGAAATCGCCCTGGCCAAGCAGATCGAGGAGACCCGGGCCAGGTTCCGGCGCAAGCTGCTGGAGTGCGACTACGTCATTCAGCAGGCGTTTCGCGTGTTGCGAAGAGTCCACGAGGGCGATCTTCCCTTCGACCGCACCGTTCAGGTTTCGGTGACGGATCGGTTGGAAAAGGACCAGATTCTGGGCCGCTTGCCCCACAATCTCCGCACCTTGAGCGTGCTGCTGAAGCGCAACCGGCGCGACTATTGCGTGGCCAGCAGCAAATCGCGACCGCTGGGCGAACGCCGGGCCGCCTGGCGACGGCTGGGCCGCTGCCGGAAGCGGGCCGTCAGCCTGGTCGAGGAACTGGGTTTGCGCACCCAGCGGATCGAGCCGCTGATCGGCACACTGGAGGATTTCAGCCGCCGCGCGGACGAGTTGAAGGACCGCATCGATGCCCATCGCCGAACCGGCCGGCCCGCGCGGCAGCGCGAAGCCTGGGTGATGGAGTTCCGCAATATTCTCCGCGCGACCCAGGAGACCCCCACCAGCCTCCGCAACCGCGTCCGCGATATCAAGTCCATCTATTCCCGCTACCAGAAAGCCAAGCGAGGGCTTTCCGAGGGCAACCTTCGCCTGGTCGTCTCCATCGCCAAGAAATATCGCAACCGCGGCCTGAGCTTCCTCGACCTGATCCAGGAAGGCAACGCCGGCCTGATGCGCGCGGTCGACAAGTTCGAGTACCGCCGCGGCTTCAAGTTCTGCACCTACGCCACCTGGTGGATCCGCCAGGCGATCACCCGCGCCGTGGCCGACCAAAGCCGCACGATCCGCATCCCCGTCCACATGGTGGAAACGATGTCGCGGGTGCGAAATGTCTCTCGCCAACTCCTGCAAGAGTTCGGTCGCGAGCCCACCATCGAGGAAACCGCCAGGGCCAGCGAGACCTGCATCGACGAAACGCGGCGGGTGTTGGCGATGAGCCGCTACCCCATCAGCCTGGACCGCCCGGTGGGAAACAGCGAAGACAGCCACTTCGGCGACCTCTTGCCCGACGGGGAAGCCGAAAGTCCTTCCATCGGCGCCACCCAGGAGATGCTTCGCCGGCAGATCGGCAAGGTCCTCAAGACGCTCAGCTACCGCGAGCGGGAAATCATCAAGCTCCGCTACGGCCTGGGCGACGGCTACAGCTACACCCTGGAAGAAGTCGGCCACATCTTCAAGGTCACCCGGGAACGCATCCGCCAGATCGAGGCCAAGGCGGTCCGCAAGCTCCAGCAGCCGGGCCGCAGCCAGGAACTGGTCGGCTTTCTCGATTAGGGCAACCCATTCGTTCCGGCAATCAAGCGAGCCGGGTGGCAAAACCGCCCGGCTGGGGGTGCAGGAACGGACTTTTTTTACCGGGTGGCCGCTAGCGATGGGGGAAAATGGAGTGTCCA
>CAYZWG010000368.1:0-5830 GCA_964481605.1 uncultured Planctomycetaceae bacterium | reverse complement strand
CAGCGGCTGCGATATCTCGACGACATCATGCCGCCCAACGTCACCGTGCTGTTCAGCGATCGGCACACGGTCCGCGAGCAACTCAAGCGGGCCGACCTGGTGATCGGTTCCGTGCTGGTTCCCGGGGCCAAGGCGCCCCGGCTGATCGAGCCCGAGGACCTGCGGCTGATGCAGCCGGGGAGCGTGATCATCGACGTGGCGATCGACCAGGGCGGTTGCGTGGCCACCAGCCGCCCCACCACCCACAGCGATCCGACCTTCGTGGTCGACGAGGTGGTCCACTATTGCGTGACGAACATGCCGGGGGCCGTGGGCCGCACCAGCACCTTCGCGCTCTGCAACGTGACGCTGCCGTGGGTGCTGAAGATCGTCAATCTGGGCATCGCCGAGGCCGCCGCGACGCTTCCGCCCGTCGCCCGGGCGATCAACATGGATCGGGGCGAACTGACCAACCGGGCGGTTGCCGAAACCTTCGGCTTGCCGTACAACCCACGGTTCGAGACTTGAGTTCGGCCGGGGCACGATGGGGGAGAGACGATGGACGGCAACAGCACACCGCGGGTCGGCATCGTGATGGGCAGCGACAGCGACTGGCCCAAGATCAACTCGGTGGCCGCGGCGTTGGAGGAATTCGATGTGCCCTTCGAGATCGAGGTGATGAGCGCCCATCGCACGCCGGAGGTGGTCCAGCGGTATGCCGCCTCGGCCGCCGGGCGCGGGCTGCGGGTGGTCATCGCCGCCGCCGGCGGGGCGGCCCACCTGGCCGGCGCGATCGCCTCGCACACCACCTTGCCGGTGATCGGGATTCCCGTGGCCGGCGAGATGATGGGCGGGCTCGATTCGCTGCTGGCCACCGTGCAGATGCCGGGTGGCGTGCCCGTGGCGACCGTGGGAACCGGCGCCGGCGGCGCCCGCAACGCGGGACTCCTGGCGGTGCAGATTCTGGCCACCGCCGACCCGCCGCTGCGAGAAAAGCTCATCGCCCACCGGCAGGAGCTGGCCGCCCGGGTGGCCGCCAAGAACCGGCAGCTTCAGGCGAAGATCCGCCAGGAGCGATCATGAGCGGCGCGGCGGGTGAGGCTGCCGACCACCGCCCGGTGGAGACGCTCCGTTGGATCGGCGGCGTGGGGGGCCACCTCGAGTTGATCGACCAGACGCTGCTGCCGGTGGAGTTTACGATTCTCGCGTGCCGCGACGTGGAGGCGGTGTGGGAAGCGATTAAGATGCTTCGGGTGCGGGGGGCGCCGGCGATTGGGATTGCGGCGGCCTATGGCGTTTGTCTGGGGTTGCAAACGGTCGAGGGCGCCGGCGAGGAGGCCTTCTTCCGGCGGTTGGCGGAGGTGACCGAGTACCTGGCGTCGAGCCGCCCCACGGCGGTCAACCTGTTTTGGGCCCTGGAGCGGATGACCCGGGCCGCCCAGGCCTGCCGCGGCAGCCAGAGCCCGGGGAAAATCGCCGCGGCGCTGTTGGCCGAAGCGGTGGCGATTCACCAGCAGGATCGCCGCACCTGCCGGGCGATCGGCCGGCACGGGGCAAGCCTGCTCAGCGACGGGCAAGGCGTGTTGACCCATTGCAACGCCGGCGGTCTGGCCACAGCGGATTACGGCACCGCGCTGGCTGTCTTTTTCGCGGCGGCCGAGGAGGGCAAACGGTTACACGTCTATGCCGACGAGACGCGGCCGCTCTTGCAGGGGGCCCGGCTGACCACCTGGGAACTGAAGCAGCGGGGGATCGAGGTCACCTTGATCTGCGATTCGATGGCCGCCCTGGTGATGCGGCAGGGCAAAGTCCAGGCGGTGGTTACGGGGGCCGATCGGATCGCCGCCAACGGCGACGCAGCCAACAAGATCGGCACCTACGGGGTGGCCGTGCTGGCCGCGGCCCACGACGTGCCGTTCTACGTGGCCGCCCCGTCGAGCACGTTCGACCTGTCGCTTGCCGACGGCGGGGCGATTCCCATTGAAGAGCGCGATCCGCGGGAGATCACCCACGGCTTCGGCCGGCAGACCGCCCCCCAGGGGATCGACGTCTACAACCCGGCCTTCGACGTGACCCCCGCCCGGTACATTAGGGCCCTGATCACCGAGCGGGGAATCATCGAGCCGGTCACCCGCCGGCGGATCGCGGAGGTGCTGCCCCGCCAAGCCCGCGTGGGTGGACGCATGTAGGCCGGGTCGCGACCCGGCATGGTAGACCACAAACTTGCGCGATCCATGCCGGGTCGCGCGACCCGGCCTACAGTCTCGGTGCCAAGGGCGGGGATGCCCAAGGCCAGCACGGGCGACCACCCCCCTTGAGACGCGGCATGGCTTCGGCTCTATTGGCGCAATGTTCTCGCCCGAGATGTATCGCCTGCTGGACTTCGGCCGGGGCCGCCGGCTGGAGGCGTTTGGCTCGGTGGTGCTCGACCGGCCCTGCCCCGCGGTGGAGGCGATGCCCCAGACCGATCCGAGTCTCTGGCAGCAGGCCCACGCGCGGTTCGAGCAGCACGAGGACCACCGGGGACGCTGGGTGTGTCGGGGCCCGTTGCCCGAGCGATGGACGATCTCCCACGGCCGCGTGCGGCTGGAACTGAAGCGGACCGCGTTCGGCCACCTGGGCGTGTTTGCCGAGCAGGCGGCGAATTGGGATTGGATCGCCGAGCGGGTCGCCCGGTGGAAGACCGCTCTCCAGCGGCCGCTGAAGGTGCTCAACCTGTTTGCCTACACGGGCGGCGCCACCCTGGCGGCCGCGGCGGCCGGGGCGGAGGTGGTGCACGCCGACGCGGCCCGAAACACGGTCGCCTGGGCACGGCGCAATGCCGATCGGTCGGGCCTGGGCGAGGCGCCCATCCGCTGGATCGTGGACGACGCCGCCAAGTTCGTCCGTCGGGAAGTCCGGCGCGATAGCCGCTACGACGGGGTGATTCTCGACCCGCCCAGCTACGGCCACGGGGCCCGGGGCGAGGTCTGGCGACTGGGGAAGCATCTGCCGGGGCTGTTGGCCGGGTGCGCCCGACTGACGGCCGGCCGGCGCCGCTTCCTGCTGCTTTCCAGTCACACGCCGGGCCTCGGTCCGGCGCGGTTCGAGCAAATGGTGGAGGAGGCCCTGGGCGACGCGCTGCCGGGACGGACCTGGGCCGGAGAGTTGACCATTCGAGCGGTCGACGGGCGCAACCTGCCCAGCGGGGTGGCGGTGCGGTGGGAGGCCGAATCAGGGGAAAAATGACCACCATCACCAGCCTGCAAAACCCTCGCGTGAAAGACGTCGTCCGACTGCGCCACCGGCGGCATCGCCAGAAGCAGGGCCGGATTCTGATCGACGGGGCGAGGGAACTGGGCCGGGCGATCGACGCCGGCGTGGAACTCGTGGAAGTGTTCGTCTGCAAGCCGCTCTGCACCTCGGCCGAAGCCCGCGCCGTGGCGGCCCGGCTGGACGATTGCCCGGCCGAGACGTGCCAGATCAGCCGGGGAGTGTTCGCCAAGCTGGCCTTCGGTCATCGGACCGAGGGCGTGTTGGGCGTGGCGATCGCTCCGCCGGCCCGGCTGGAAGATATTTCCCTGGCCGGGACTCCCCTGGTGGCGGTGCTGGAAGGCGTGGAGAAGCCCGGCAACGTGGGGGCCGTGTTGCGCAGCGCCGACGCCGCCGGCCTTTCCGCCCTGGTGTTGGCCGATCCGCAAACCGATCTCTACAACCCCAACGCCATCCGCGCCAGCCTGGGCACGATCTTCACCCTGCCGGTGGCCACCGCCACCACGGAGGAGACCATCGGCTGGCTGGGCCGGCACGAGCTTGCCGTATTGGCCGCCCGGGTGGATGGCTCGGTGCCGTACACGGAGGTCGATTTCCGGCGGCCGGCGGCGATCGTGCTGGGCAGCGAGGCCGCCGGCCTGGGCAGTGCGTGGTCGGGCCGGCGGATCACCCCCGTGCGCCTTCCCCTGTTGGGCGCGGCCGACAGCCTCAACGTCGCGGCCGCCGCGGCGGTGCTGTTTTTCGAGGCCCTGCGGCAGCGAACCTCGACCAGGCCGGGCAATTTTCAGGCAAACGGTTGAATCGCGAAAATCCGCTGCTAAGCTGGCGGGCAGTGCCGGCGGTGCCGGCCGAATCGATCCCGGCAGCCGTAGGGCCGGCTGTGCCGGCCGGTTGCCTAAGCTGGCCGGCCGAATCGATCCCGACCAAAGGAGATTCCCCCCATGAACAAACGGCATTCATGCTTGGGTGGGTTGGTGATTCTGGGTTGCCTGATTGCTCCCCTGGCCGCCGCGGACGGGCCGCCGGCGACCGACGCCGAGGCGCTGGCCCGGTGGCAGGCGATGCGGTTTGGCATGTTCGTCCATTGGGGACCCGTCTCATTGAAGGGCACGGAGATCGGCTGGTCTCGCGGCCGCCAAGTGCCCGTGGACGAGTACGACGCTCTTTACAAGCGGTTCAATCCGACCGGTTTCGACGCCGACGAGTGGATTCGCACGGCCAAGGCCGCGGGGATGAAATACTTCGTCATCACGTCCAAGCATCACGACGGGTTCTGCCTCTGGGACACGAAGACCACCGACTACAAGATCACCAATACGCCGTTCGGGCGAGACGTGCTCAAGGAGCTTTCCCAGGCCTGCCGGCGGGAGGGGATTCAGTTCAGCACCTACTACTCGATCCTGGACTGGCACCACCCCGACTACCCCACGGATAGCCCCGGGGGCAAGACCCCCAAGCCGGACGCCGACATGGTCCGCTACATCACCTACATGAAAGCGCAGCTCCGCGAGATTGTCGACGGCTACGGCCCGCTGGGGGTGATGTGGTTCGACGGCGAGTGGGAGAAGCCCTGGACCCACGAGATGGGCCTGGACCTTTATCGCTACGTTCGCTCCCTGCAGCCGGACATCCTGGTAAACAACCGGGTCGACAAGGGCCGGCGGGGGATGCAGGGCGGTACGATGGGTAGGGAATACACGGGCGATTTCGACACGCCCGAGCAGCGGGTGGGCACCTTCCAGACGGACCGCCCCTGGGAAAGCTGCATCACCATCTGCCGACAGTGGGCCTGGAAGCCGAACGACCGGCTGAAGTCGCTGGAAGAGTGCATTCACACCCTGGTCTACACGGCCGGCGGCGACGGCAACCTGCTGTTGAACGTGGGCCCCATGCCGGACGGGCGGATCGAGCCGCGGCAGGTCGAAAGGCTGAAGGAGATCGGCCGGTGGCTGGGGCGTTACGGCGAGTCGATCTACGCCACCCGTGGCGGCCCCTTCAAGCCGGGGCCGGGGTGCGCCTCCACCCACAAGGGCAACCGGGTCTATCTCCACGTACTCCGCTGGAATGCCCCGCCGGCCAACGGCGCATCGCTGGAGTTGCCCCCCCTGGAGGCGAAGGTCGTCAAGGCCTCGGTGCTCGGCGGCGGCCAGGCCCAGGTGGCGCAGACCCCTCAGGGCATCGTGGTGACGGTGGCCCCGGCCGAGCGCAAGGCCCCGGACACGATCGTGGTGCTGGAACTCGACCGGCCGGCCGCCGAAATCCCACCGGTGGCCGTGGTGCCCCAGCCGCTCTCGCTTCGCCGGCCGGCCAAGGCCTCGAACGTCTATCAGGAGACGGCCCGGTACGGGGCCGGTGCGGCGGTCGACGGCGACGCGCACAGCCGCTGGGCCACCGACGCCGGCACCACCAGCGCCTGGCTGGAGGTCGACTTGGGCCGGCCGCAAGAGATCGGCGGCGTGGCGATCGACGAGTGCATCGAGTTCGGCCAGCGGGTGAAACGCTTCGAGGTGCAAGTGGAAGCGCCTTCCGGCGGCGGCCAGGGCTGGAAGACCGTGCTGGCGGGCAAACAGATCGGGCGCCACTACCGTGCCCGCTTCGA
>CAYZWG010000367.1:0-5847 GCA_964481605.1 uncultured Planctomycetaceae bacterium | reverse complement strand
CACCCCCGGCCCCTCTCCCAGAGGGAGAGGGGAGGAGTTTGCAAAAGTCCAGTTCAAACTACCGCCGGAACTGCTGGCACCAGTAGATCGTGTCCCCGGCCGTGCGATAGGCTCCCACCCCGATACGGCGGTGGCCGCGGTCGAGAATGTTGGCGCGATGGCCGGAGGAGTTCATCCACGCCCGGACGACCTCCTGGCTGGTGCGCTGGCCCATGGCGATGTTTTCGGCCACCGGCCGCGTGGTGTGCTGAAGTGTCTGATGAAGGGCCATCCAGTTGGCGTGCCGCCGCGCCGATTTCATCAATTCGTCGTCAACCTTCAGCGCCGGCAGCCCGTAGCGGGCACGCTGCTGGTTGGTGTCGTCGACCACCTGCTGCTCGATGGGGAGCAGATCGAGTTGCTTGGCCTGGGTGGCCTCCGCTTGAACCGCGGCGGCGACGGCAATCCACGCACAAAGAGTCTGTACCAAGAGCATGAGTCGTTCCATGGGGCCAGTGAAAAAACAACGATCCGACAAGAGGCGAAGGCAGCCGGTCGGCAGCACGAGGCTCCCGCCGAGTCGCATTGGACGTGCTCGGCGCGGGTCTCCTGACCCCGCCGAGAGATGACCGAAGGTCTCCCAATCGCCACGGCTGCCGCCGCTCAGGAGACCTGCGGCCGGTGTTTTCGGCGGGGTCAGGCGACCCGCGCCGAGCCTCGCGCTGCCCATCCTGCGACAACTTGGGCATCATGCGGGGAGTTTGCGGGCAGGACCTATCAACCTAAGTCGCCCGCTCGACGATTTCAAGTCCCCGGTGGCTGGCCGTTTGCGTGCTTCCCCCCCCGCAGGGACAGCCCCGCACTGGCCCACTCGTGGTCCGTCGAGGTGAGCGGGTCCCCCACCCCCTTGAACTGATCCGGCGACCTGTTATGGTTTTTCCAGGCGGAAGCGGGGGATGCGTCCAGCCCGTAGGGCCGGCGGTGTCGGCCGGTTGCCGCCGTTCGCCAGCGCCAACCACGTTTCGGCCGGCACAGCCGGCCCTACGGCGCTGACAATCGTTTCTCGAACGGTGTTTAGCGAGGAGATGACACGTCATGGCGATGTTCGTAGGCGAAGCGTTGGCCGGCGACGGAAATGAGATCGCCCACATTGATTTGCTGATCGGCGACAAGGATGGGCCGGTCGGGGAGGCGTTTGCCAACGCCCTGGCCCGCCAGAGCGAGGGACACACCAATCTGCTGGCCGTGCTGGCGCCCAACCTGGCCGTCAAGCCGTCGACCGTGATGGTAACCAAGGTGACCATCAAGGGGATGAAGCAGGCGGTGCAGATGTTTGGGCCGGCCCAGGCGGCCGTGGCCACGGCGGTGGCCGAGTCGGTGGCCGAAGGCGTGATCCGCCGCGACCAGGCCGAGACCCTGGTGATTATCTGCGGCGTGTTCATCCACCCGGAGGCCGACGACGACAAGAAGATTTACGAATACAATCTCACCGCCACCAAGGAGGCCATTCAAAGCGCGATGGCCGGCAAACCCACGGTCGAGGAGATGCTCGCCGGCAAGGACGAGGCAAAACACCCCTTCCGCGGATTCTAACGCGTTTCCGCCGCGGAAACGTGGTCCCAAGCTGGAGCTTGGGACCAAGACATGCTGTAACCTGGTTCCCAAGACAAACCTGGTTCCCAAGACAAACCTGGTTCCCAAAACAAACCTGGTTCCCAAAACAAACCTGGTTCCCAAGCTCCAGCTTGGGAACCCCCGGAGCCAGAGTCCCGACCACGCCAGCCATGCCTGCCCCTGCCACCAAACCAAGGGTCCTGCTCCAACTCGATCCCGACCCGCAGCCCAGCGTGTTCGACGCGGTCGTGGCCGCCGATGCCGGCGTTCAGCACGTGCTGCGTCACGGGGGAGTCGCGCCCGAGGTGGTCCGCGACCTGGTTTACGGGATGATCTTTACCCGGGGGCCGGAGGACTTGAAGCACTCGGCGATCTTCGTGGGCGGTTCCCGGGTGGACGCGGCCGAGACGCTCTACGCGGAAGTCGTGCGGTCGTTTTTCGGGCCCATGCGGGTTTCGGTCCTGTTCGATCCCAGCGGCGCCAATACCACGGCCGCGGCGGCCGTGTTGGCGGCCGCGGCCCACGTGGAACTGAAACGGGCCGAGGTGCTGGTGCTGGCGGCGACCGGGCCCGTGGGCCAGCGCGTGGTGCGGCTGCTGGCCGGCCGCGGCGCGTCGGTCCGCGTGGGCTCGCGCTCGGCCGACCGGGCCCGGGCGATCTGCGAGCAGGTTGCCCGGCAGGTCCCGGGGGCCACGCTCTCGGCCCATGCCACGGCCAACAAAGCCCAAACGGCCGAGGCGGCCGAGGGCGCCCGGGTGATTGTCGCGGCCGGGGCGGTCGGGGTTCGATTGCTCTCGTGGGAGGCGCTCGGGCAAGCAGCCCCGGCCGTGGCGGTCGACTTGAACGCGGTCGCTCCGGTGGGCCTGGAGGGGATCGAACCGACCGACCAAGCGGTCCGGCACGAGGGCCTGATCGGCTACGGGGCGATCGGCGTGGGCGCCACGAAGATGAAAATCCACAAGGCGGCGATCGCGAGACTGTTCCAGCGGAACGACCAGTTGTTCGACGCCGAGGAGGTTCTTGCGCTGGGGCGCGAGATCCAGGCCTGACGTGCGTGCGAAGCACGGCACCCTACGGCGTTGACGTGCAGGCGCCGACAATCCCCGGCCGGCTACTCGATCTTCCACTCCAGTATTCCGCCCGACCAGGACGGAGCCAACTGCGCTTCGATCCTCAGCCCGGTGGTTTCGACCGGGTCGAACGTGGTGCGGTTGAACTGGTCTTGCTGGGTGCCGTAGGCGGAGGCCCCGGCGACCTCCTTCCACTGGTCGCCGTGGCGGTAGAGCAGCTTCCACGACTGGGGCACGCGGCAATCGCGCCGGATCCGGCCGTCGTCGAACCAATAGACTTCCACGGCCGAAACCTTTCGCGGCTGGTCCAGATCGTATTGCACCCATTCCTGCGTCCCCCGGTGATCCCACCAGGTGAAGCGGGGAATCTCGTGATCGCAGGAATTCTTCGGCAGTAGCTCGTCGTTCAACGCCGAGACGCTGTCGGTGGCGTTACAGTGCGACGCCGTGGGAACGACCGTCTCCATCAGCGTAAGCGGCTGGGACGGTCCCAGCGTGGCCGGGTCGAGCGGCCGGTAGAGCCGGCCCTGCCAGGCCGGATCGTCGACCTTGGGCGTGCGGCTCTTGCCGTCCTGGCGAACCCAGACCGCCATTTCGCCCGGCTGGCGGTGGTCCCAGGCGTAATAGGGCACCGCCGCCACGGGCCGGCCGTCCCGGGCGGTGCCGTGAATCACCGTCACGCCGCCCAGCAAGTCCGCACGGTGCTCGGCGCGAAACCGCGGATCGCGGGCGAGCACGATATTCCGCACGCGGCCGCCGTTGTCGACCCCCTCGAAGCAGTAAACCAGCGGTCCCCGCCGGATGGCCACGCGGCCCCGGTCGGCCTCCACCCGGGGGTGCGCCTCGATCCGCTGGATCGCCATCGGCAGGTTCAATTCGATCACGTCGCCGGCCTGCCAGCGGCGAGCGATGCGGGCGTAGCCCCGGCGCGGCTCGAGCGGCTCGACCGGCTTGCCGCCCACGGCCACGGTGGCCCCTTCACACCAGGCGGGAATTCGCAGGTTGATGGCGAATTCCTCCGCCCGGTCCGGATCGACGGCCAGCCGCACGTGGCCGTCCCAAGGATATTGCGTCCGCTGGGTGAGCTTCACCCGGCCGTCGCCCAGCGGCACGTTGCCGGTACCCGCCACGTAGAGGTTCACGTAAATCCCGTCCTTCCCCGTGGCGTAGACATAGCCCGGCACCGAGGGAATGAACCGCACCACGTTGGTGGGGCAGCAGGCGCAGGGAAAAAAGGGCTGCCGGTGGTGCCCGCCGTTGGAGGCCAAGGGGTTGACGTAGAAAAACGTGTCGCCCTTCAGGCTCACGCCCGAAAGAACGCCGTTGTAGACCACCCGCTCGAGCACGTCGGCATAGCGGGCGTCGCCGTGCATCAGGTTGAGCCGGTGGGCCCAGAGTGCCAGGCCGATGGCCGCGCAGGTCTCGCAATAGGCCGAGTCGTTGGGCAATTCGTAGGGGTCGCCGAAGGCCTCGCCCTGGTGCCGGGCCCCGATTCCCCCGGTGATGTACATCTTTCGCCGCACCACGTCCTCCCAGAGCCGATCCAACGCGGCGATCTGCTTTTGGTCGCCGGTGTAGGACGCCACGTCGGCCACGCCCGAGTAGAGATACATCGCGCGGACCGCGTGGCCCACGATCTCGCTCTGCTGGCAGACCGGCTGGTGGTCCTGGCAATAGGTCCCGTAGAGCTTTTCTCGTTGCGACGGATTGCCGCGGGCGTCGAGAAAAAACTTGGCCAGGCGGAGGTACTTCCGCTGGCCGGTCACCTGGTAGAGCTTGACCAGGGCCAGCTCGATCTCCTCGTGGCCGGGCACGTCGTGTCGCCCGTCGGGTCCGAAAACCTGGTCGATGCGATCGGCAAACCGCAGGGCCACGTCCAGCAACGTGCGTTTGCCGGTGGCACGGTAGTGGGCCACGGCCGCCTCGAACAGGTGCCCCGCGCAGTACAGCTCGTGGCGAGAGGCGCAATTGCTCCATTTCTTTCCCGGCTCGACCAGCGTGTAGTAGGTGTTCAGGTAGCCGTTCTCCTGCTGGGCCGCGGCAATCTTGGCGATCACCGCGTCGACCCTCGCTTCCAGTTTCGGGTCGGGATGGTCGGCCAGCGAGTAGGAGGCGCCCTGGAGCACCTTGTAGACATCCGAGTCGTTGAAGAAAATGCCCTCGAACTTGCCCTCCATCAGGCCGGCCGCCTTGGCGAAATTGCTGAACCGGCCGGTCTGTTCGCACCATTGGAAGTTGTGCGGCAGCGAGACCTCCCGGTTGGTCGCCAGCCGCGGCGCCCAGAAGGCGTCGTCCACCTTGACGGCGGTAAACGGCACGGCCGCGAGTAGGCGATGGCCCGGCTCCTCGGCCCCGGCCGAACCAATCCACGTCGCCGCCAAAATCACCACCGGAATCCAGCACGCCGGACGGATCATGTCTTGCCTCACTTGGGGGAAAGTTCACGAGCAGGCGGGGTCGCAAGACCCGCGCCCAGCGCCGGATGTTAAGGGCCACCCGCGCCGGCCAGTCTAACCTTGCGGCAAACGGATTGCCAGTCGCGGGGGGATTCATCGCGCGGGCGGCTGGGCGGGAATTCCGCCCTGCCCGGAGGGCGACTTCGCTGCCCGATTGACGCCGCAAGCGCCGGGGCTATATTTACGTGATTGCCCTGCACGAAGCCGGACCCTGCCGAAAAACTGACGGGGGTTTCCTTGAACGCGTCCACGCGACGGCGTTTTGACGAGTTGCTGGAGGAGGTCCTGGCAGAGCTTCCCGCGAGCATCCGCGAGTTGATCGATCGGGTTCCGCTGCACGTGGAGGACTATCCCTCGCCGGAGATGATGGCCCGGCTGGGCGTCCGGCGGCGCGACCAGCTTTGCGGCCTGTTCACGGGCATTCCGCTGACGGATCGCAGCGTGGAGCTATCGGGCAACTTGCCCGACGTGGTGACGATCTACCGCGAGGGCATCACCGCCGCGGCTCGGGACGAATACGGTCGCCTCAACAGCGGGCGCCTCCGCGAAGAGATACGAATCACCGTGTTGCACGAATTGGCCCACTACCACGGCATGGGCGAAGAGGAGTTGCGCCAGATGGGCTACGGTTGATTTTCCCGCGGAAGACTGGCGTGGTGCGTTGGCTCCTCGCCGGCGAAGCAGAGCTTCGCGCTGAGTGCGGTCCCAAGCTGGAGCTTGGGACCGAG
>CAYZWG010000366.1:0-5906 GCA_964481605.1 uncultured Planctomycetaceae bacterium | reverse complement strand
GGGGACGGGGGGTGGGCCGGCGGGTGCGGCCGGTTGCCGCGCTTGGCAGCGCCAGCCACGTTACGGCAGGCCCTCCGGGGCTTAGGAGACCTTCGGTCGGCGGTTCCGGCAGGGTCGGCAGCCCCGCGCCAAACGCTTAAGGCAACGGTATTGCCCTTAATCCCTGGCGAAATGACGGATACCTCAACTCGACCTTCAGTTCGGTGAGCATCCTCTGGTTGCTCACTCTCTTGTTGCCCAGCACTTGCGGCGAACTTCGCGAATCGGGCCGGGGCTCCACAAAGCGGGGTTGGCTCGCTCCCAACAGCCGGGCCAGCTCGCGGTAGAACGTGCGGTGATCGGTGGGGTGTCCGTCGGACACCGGGTAGACGGCTGCCGGGCGACCACTGCGTTCGGCCGCCAGAACGACCTCCACGGCATCGTCCACGTGGATCAGGTTCAGCGGCACCCCCTGGGGCGCGGCGATCGTCCGTCCGGCCCGCAGATCGTCCACTTTGGGAAGTCGGCCCGGGCCGTAGAGACCCGCCAGGCGCAACAACGTGGTTCGATCCCAGAAGCGGCTGCGTCGCAAGACTTGCTCGGCGGCCAGGGCCGCGATTCCGGCTTCGCGGGTGGGCGTGCAGGTGGTGTGTTCGTCGACCCACTCGCCGGCGTGATCGCCGTATACGCCGGTAGTGCTGACGTAGATCAGCTTCCGCGCGGCATCGTCCAGCCGGTGGAGCACGCCGTCAAGCCCCTCGACGACCACGGCCCGCCGCGACGCCCCGCCGCGACGGTCGTAGCCAACGGCATAAAGGACCGTCTCGGCCGGCGGAAGCGGAGGCAACCTTGCCGGTCGCGACACGTCGCCCACGATCGCCCTGAGTCCCTCGGCTTCCAACATCCGGGCGCGGTCTTCCGAGCGGGTGAGGGCAACCACCTGGTGGCCGGCGGCCGACCACCGGCGGGCCACGCGAAGTCCGAGGTATCCGCAGCCGAAGACCAGCTTCGTCATGGCGACGATTCCCTCTTTTCTCGTTACGTCACCAAGGTTTGCGTCGTATGGGCTATAGTCCTTCGATCAGTTCGACGTGGGGTCCGACGATCAACAAATTGTTGGGCAGCGCGGTTTGGACCTGTTCCATCATGCTTCCGAAAAGCATTTCCTTCACGACGCCATGCCCATAGGCACCGATCATGGCAAGCGAATCGTGCCGGACGGCGTAGAGGGCCTCTTTCAACGTTTGGTTCTCCAGGAAAAGCCACTCGATCTCGCCCGACTCGACCGGGGCGAACAGGCCGGCTTGCCTCATGATGGTCTCGTAGTGATTTCTCGTTTTCGTGGTGACGTAGGTGAAGATTCTCAGGGGCAACCCGGTCCTTGCGCGGAGGTTGTAGCCCAGGCGGAGCGTGGCGATGGCGTTCTTGGAACCGCCGAAAAAGACCGCCAGGCTCGCCCATTCCTTGTAGACCGGTGTGGGGATGAGCACGGGGAAGGAGGCGTTCTTGGCGATCAGGCGGACGCCGGGACCGATATAGCCCAGGCCGATTTTTGTGGAGAGGTCGCTGATCGTGCGGGGACAGCACATGGCGCCGAAATCGGAGGGAACGTCGGGCAGTGTGGATGCCGTGAATTCGCCGGGTTCGAGAAAGCTGATGGCCACCCCATATCGGTCGGCGAGGGAGCGGGCGTGATCGCGGGCGGTCTCGGCAGCGAAGAGAAAGCTCTTGTCCAAATCGACCGTGACGACCTCGTTGGGAAAGTACATCAGGAACTGTCGGTACCGAGGCACGTAGACCTTGACATTCAAGCCCACCTTCTTGCCGAAATAGAGGGATTGGAGGTACGCCTCTTTGCCGAAAGGCGTGTTTCTGAAAACGTGCAGGATTTCGTTTTTCATCTTCTCATCTACCTCCTGAGTGGAAGGGCAGTGGCCGGCGGCGCGTGGCGCAACGAAAAGAGGCCGATTCGGGATTGTCGGCGGCAGACGCAGCTTCTATGGGCTGGCCTCCTCCAAGATCAGCTTTTGGCGGTAGTAATCGAGCAAGCTGGCTTTGGAGACGAGGCCCAGAAACCGCCCATGGTGGACCACGGGCAGACTCCAGGAATGAGTCGCCTCGAAGCGGCCCATCACATCGACCAACGATTCGTCGGGAGAAACGCGCTCCACGTTCTTGTTCATGATGTCGGCCACAACCACAAGATCGTAAAGACTGGTATTGAACAGGTACAAACGGATATCGTCGAGTTGGACCATCCCCAGGAAGAGGCCGGTGTGGGGGTCCTCCACGGGGAAATAGTTGCGGTGCGAGTGTTCCACGATGTCGACGAAACCCCGCAGGCTCAAGTCGGGGGGAACCACGTGGCAGTCCGCCTCGAGCAGATCCGTTACCTTGAGTTCCGAGAGAATGCGGGAATCGGTTCTTGGTTTCATCAGCACGCCCCGCTCGACCAGTTCCCGCCGGTAAAAGGAAAACGGTTCGAAAAGCTGGCTCAAGGTGGAGGCGAGCACGGAAACCAGCACGACGGAAACCAGCACGTCGTATCCGCCGGTGATTTCAACGATCAAGAAAACGCCGGTGATTGGCGCTTTGAGGACACCGCTGATCACCCCGGCCATGCCCAGCAGGCTATAATACCCTTCCCCCGCCCAAGAGACTGCCGGAAAAACGGTGCATAATCCTCTCTGGAAGGCCAGCCCGGTGAAGCTTCCAATCACCAGGCAGGGAGCGAAGATGCCGCCGGTGCCGCCGCTTCCGATGGTGGCCGAGGTGGCCGCGACCTTGGCCAGAAGGTGGAGGGCCACGAGGAGCAGGCCGGGGGCGTAGTTGCCTTCGATCACGGTCCTCACGGTGTCGTATCCTTCGCCAAGCACATCGGGCAGGGCCAAGCCGAGGACGCCCACCAGGAGTCCGGCCAGAGCGGCGCGCAACCATTGGGGCCGGAAGGTCTTGTTCAGGTTGACGTGCATCACGCGGACGAGGCGAGCCAGCAGCACGGCCACCAGGGCGGTCGCTACGGCCAGCCCCAGACAACCGACCAGATCGGGCATGCCCACGTGGATCGAGCGATGGGCGAAAGGAATTTGGTTCCCCTGGAGCAGCCGGCTGACCTCGGTGCCCACCACCGAGGCGATGGCGATGGGGATCACGGAGACGGGAGCCCATTCCTCGAGGATGGCCTCCAGAGCGAAAATGATCCCCGTCGCGGGGGCGTTGAAGATGGCGGCGATGGCGGCGGCGGCCCCGCAGCAGACGATAACGACCCGCTGCCGGTCCTCCAGGCCAAATATCCTGGCGATATTGGAGCCGATGCTGGAGCCGCTGATGACCACGGGGGCTTCGGGCCCCGCTGACCCGCCACTGGCAATGGTCAACCAGCAGGCAACCAGGCGCGAGACGCTCGATCGCAGCCGTAACAGTCCTCCCCGGCGAGAGATACTGTAAATGACTTCGGGCACGCCATGGCCGGCATTGTCTGCCACGACATGCCGCAAGAAGACGATCCCCAGCACGGCGCCGACGGCCGGAAAGAACACGGCATACCAACTTCCCCACATGGGTTCCAACAACGTGGCCCCATGGCGGAGCCCCAGATTGAGGGCAACCGACGCGCAGCCTCCAAAAGCCCCCACAAGGGCGGCCACCACAATCAGGCGAAGTTGCTTGTCCAGGCGAGAGAAGGCGCGGTTGAGAAAAAGGGGAATCGCCTCGTTCATGGAGAGGTCGGCTGCTCCGTATGCAGTTACTCGTCGTCGGCTCAAGTCCCGCGCGGAACCCCCTCCTTCCGGGTAAAGTCGCCAGTCCCCGCCGGGGTTGCATTGAGGCCCACCGGGGTACGCCGTTGGCTGTCGATCCGACGGCATCGCCGGCGAACAGGCCGCTTTGAAGGCGAAAAACGTGCTGATTGCCGGAACACCTCAACTTACCGCGTTGGCGGTTTACGGTCAACGAGCCGCTGCGCGGCACGGGCGGAAAGGGGTGCGGATTCGCCCCCCGCGTTTGCCCGGCTGTCTCACCGGGCGGGGCCGCCGCGTCTGGAGATCGTGCCCGGCGATACGCATGGAAAGCGATGCGGCAGCGGTGATTCCCGCGCCGGCTGGAGCGAGACGAGCAGGGCGAGGCATTTTGCGGAAGCTAACCGATGCCCGGCTGATCGTCAATCCGCGGACCCGTCCCTCTTGGGCCCGATTCGAGGTAGGCCGCGAGGATGAGTTGGGCGGCGACCATGTCGCGCCGGGCCTTGCGTTTCTTGCTGGTCAATTGGGCCCCCAGCAGGGCCTGCTCCGCCTCGACGCTGGTGAATCGCTCGTCGAAAAAGTCGACCGGCGTGCCGGTCGCTTCTTCCAGCCACCGGCCAAAGGCGACCGCCTCGACCGACTTTTGGCTCTGGCGGCCGTCGAGGTGAACCGGCAGCCCCACCACGAAGAGGGCGATTCGCTCCTCCTCGACCAAGCGGCGAAACCGCCGGGCATCCTGGGCCGGATCGCGCCGGGTGTAGTTCTCGTAAGGGCTGGCCAGGCGGCGGCGGGGATCGCTCACGGCGATGCCGATTCGCACGCTGCCATAGTCGATTGCCGCCACGCGGCCGGGGGTGTCCTGGTTGCTCATCGTTTCTGGTGCGGCAGCCCTGTAGGCCGGATCGCGATCCGGCACCGCGCTCTCGTTTCGGAGCTCTGTAGGCCGGATCACGATCCGGCCTGCGGGGGTGGGCGGGAGGCTTCAGTGGACGGGGTGGCGCCGGTCGGGGGCGACGAAATAACCGTCTTCCAGGAACCGCAAGACGTAGCCGAGGGTGCGGGGGTCGTTGGCGATCAACTCGTGGATCATGGGGACCAGGACGAAGTCGGCGGCGCCGGCCAGTCGGGTGGTTTCGACGCGGATTCGGCCGTCGTCGTCGCCCGGCAAGAGCATGCTGAAGCCCCGCTGGTTGCCGCGGCCGCCGGCGATAATTCCGAACGGGCAGGGCGGGGTTGCCAGGTTGCTCTCCAGCCAACTCCACTCGGGGCCCAACTGCTGGCCCGGGCGGCCCAGAATCGCCCTGAAGGCGGCGAACTCGGAGAGCCGCTGGGCCTCGATGGAGCCGTGGTTTGGGGGGGCGATCATCACGAATCGTCCCAGGCGAGGGTCGGGCCACGGGCGGTCGGCCCGCTCGGCCCGCTTGGCCTGATCGGCCAAATACTGGCGAATGACGATGTTGCCCAGACTGTGCCCCACGAAGTTGATTTGGTCGACTTGGGGAAGCCCTTCGATCACTCGCGCCAGTGCCTGGGCGTGGTCGGCGACCGGCTGGCGGGTGCTGGGGTATTCGACGTTGACGATGGTGAAGCCGCCCTTCTGCCGCAAGTACCTTCCCAGCAGGGAGAGTGTTGACCGGGTGGCCCCCAGACCGTGCAGCATGACCACGGCCCTGCCTCGCATCGGCTCCAGGCCCTGCTGGCGCTTGATTCGCTCCAGGGCGGTGCGGCACTGGTCGAAGGTTCCCGCGGCGTGGCTCAGCCCGAACCGATCCAGCAGGCGATAGTTCTCGGTGCCCACGCGGCGCTGGATGTGCCACTGGTGGAAGATGTACTCGTCGCCCCAGAACTGGGTCCCGCCGAGGGTGGGCAAGGGGATTTTTGGTTGCAAGGACCTCGCCAGGAGGGGAATCCGGCCGGGCTTTTCGGCCGCGGCCTGGAAAGCCGAGTTTGCCGAGATCAACCAGGCGGTGATCGCCAGCAGCGTGGCCCGAATCCGTTGCCCTGCCATCGATGTTTTCTCCCGTTTGCCACGACCGCGCTCGACGTGGCCCGCGTACGTGGACGGCCTAGGCATCTTATCGAAGCGGCCAAGTTTGCCAAGAGCAGTCTGGGGAAACCGGAACGGCCAGCAGCGACGCCCATCGTAACCCGAAGCGTAAGCGAGGGAGAATCGCCAGCCTGGAATCC
>CAYZWG010000365.1:0-5908 GCA_964481605.1 uncultured Planctomycetaceae bacterium | reverse complement strand
TCCCACCTGAAACCTCCAACTCGAACCACCTTCGGAAGTCCGTTCCTGCACCCGGTCGTGCCGGGTCGCGGTTTTTTGGCGCTTACCCGCGGCGAGCGTTGTGCTAGACTTCGCTTGCGGTGCACAGGACGAAACGCCCCCCCGAAAGTAGAGGTCTGCCCCGCCATGTGCGGAATTGTCGGGTATATCGGTCGCGAAGACGCTGTTTCCTTCCTGGTCGATGGGCTCCGCCGGTTGGAATACCGGGGCTACGACAGCTCGGGCGTGGCCACGATCGTGCCGGGCGAGGGCATCCGGGTGACCAAATCGACCGGCCGGATCGACCAACTGGAGCGGCTGCTGGCCGCCAGACCCTCCCCCGGCTCGGTGGGGATCGGCCACACTCGCTGGGCCACGCACGGCGCCGCCACCGATGAGAACGCGCACCCCCACCTGGGCGGCGACGGGCGGCTGGCCCTGGTCCATAACGGGGTGATCGAAAACTTTCAGCCGCTGAAAACGCGATTGGAGGGCGAAGGCTACCGATTTCGCTCGGCCACGGACACGGAGATCATCGCCCAATTGATCGACAGTTGTCTCGCCCGTCACCCGCGGATCGACCAGCGGGCCACGGATCCGTTCGCGCCGCTGGTGGCCGCGGTCCAGGCGGCGCTGGCGCAGCTTCACGGCACTTACGGGCTGGCGATCGTGTTTCGCGACCATCCCCAAGTGATGATCGCCGCCCGGCGGGGCAGCCCGCTCATCGTGGGCGTGGGCGCGGGCGAGCATTTCGTCGCCAGCGACGCCTCCGCCCTGGTCGGCCGGACCGACAAGATCGTCTACCTGGCCGAAAACCAACTGGCCGTGGTCACGGCCGACTCGCTGGCGGTGGTCCACCGCGATCAGGGCCATGTGCGGCACCGCGTCCAGGTGCTGGAGATGGAGTCGACGGACGTCGACCGGGGCGGTTTCTCCCACTACATGCTGAAGGAAATTCACGAACAGCCCGAGGCGATCGAAAACGCCATGCGAGGGCGAATCGATGCCGACGCCGCCACCGCCCGATTCGGCGGGCTGAACCTCACGCCGCGGCAACTTCGCCGCGTGCGGCGGCTGGTGGTCACCGCCTGCGGCACCAGTTGGCATGCCGGGCTGGTGGGGGAATACCAGATCGAATCGCTGGCCAGGATTCCCGTCGACGTGGAATACGCCAGCGAGCTGCGCTACCGCAACCCGCCGCTGGAGGACAACACGCTGTTGTTTGCCGTGACCCAGAGTGGGGAAACCGCCGACACGCTGGCCGCGCTGGCCGAGCTGAAGCGCAAAGGCCACCCTACGCTGGCCATCTGCAACGTGGTGGGCAGCACCATCGCCCAGCAGGCCGACGGGGGAATCTACCTGCACGCCGGGCCCGAGGTCGGCGTCGCCTCGACCAAGGCTTTCACCTCCCAATGCACGGTGCTGGCCATGCTGGCGCTCTATTTTGGGCGATTGCGCCACCTCAGCTACGAAGACGGCAGCCGCATGATCCGCCAATTGCAGGCCTTGCCCGAGCAGGTGGCCCGGGCGCTGGACAGCAACGACAAGGTCCGACAGATCGCCGAAAAATACGCCGGTTGCAACAACTTTCTCTACCTGGGACGGCAGTTCCAGTTTCCCGCCGCGCTGGAAGGCGCGCTCAAGCTGAAGGAGATCAGCTACATCCACGCCGAGGGCTACCCCGCCGCGGAGATGAAGCATGGGCCGATCGCCCTGGTCGACGGCCACACGCCGAGCGTGTTCCTGATTCCCCCCGACACGGTCTACGACAAGGTGATGGCCAACGTCCAGGAGATCAAGGCCCGCGGCGGCCCGGTGATTGCCGTGGTCTGCGAGGGCGACACGGAGGCCCGCCGGGTGGCCGACGACGTGATCGAGGTTCCCGCCACGGCCGACTTCCTTCAGCCCATCGTTTCCGTGATTCCGCTGCAACTGCTGGCTTATCACATTGCCGTGCTGCGAGGTTGCGACGTGGACAAGCCGCGCAACCTGGCCAAGAGCGTGACGGTGGAATAGGGACGCTCATCCGGTGGGTAGCACCGGTTCTTGAACCGGTGGCACGAAGTGCCAAGAGGTTGTGGTGAAAAGTCCGCCCGCACGGATGACCCTTGATAGCTCACGGGTGGCCCTGATAGTTCGCCTACCAGGGCGGCGCAGCCGCAAGAGGCGCCTGTTCGGCGCGGGTCTCCCGACCCCGCCGATGCGCGACCCCGGCAGTCTGGCCCGCCACGATCCTCGCCTCCCGTGCCTCACGGCACCCCGATAGCAGAGCTATCGGGGCCACCCGCGTGACGGTGGAATAGGGACGCTCTGCAGAGGCTGCCGACTTTCCGCCACGGAAAACTAATGCACCAGCAGCTTGATCACCAGGAACCCGCCCACCAGAAGCACACAAAACACGATCGTGGCCAACTCGAAGTACGTGTCGATCCACCGCTTCACGCTGGGGCCGAAGAAGAAGATGCACGTGGCCACGGTGAAGAATCGGGCCGAGCGCCCCAGGATCGAGGCGGCGATCAACACCGGCAGCGTGATCCCGAACACTCCGGCGGCGATGGTGAAGACCTTGTAGGGAATGGGCGTAAAGGCGGCCGTGGCGATGGCCAGAAAGCCGTATTCCGCGTAGAGCCGCTGCACCGTATCGAAGTTCGCCTGGTTGACGCCGGGCACATAGGTCATGAAGAAATCGTGCAGGCCGGCCCAGAGCGCGGCGCCGATGTACCAACCCAGCACCGCCCCCAGCACGCTGCCCACCACGCTCACGGCGGCGTAATAGAACGATCGCCGGGGCTTGGAGATGGAGAGGGCGATCTGGAGCACGTCGGGCGGAATGGGGAAGAAGGAACTCTCGGCGAAGGAGAGCGCCAATAGCGCGGGCGTGCCGTAGGGCGTCTCGGCCCAGTGCAGCATCCAGCGGTAAAGCCCTTTCACCAACCCCGGCGATCGGCTCTTTTCGGCCTGGCGCGAAGCGTCAGCCTCCGGTTTCATGGGCGACTCCGATCGGCGATGAAGGCGTGCGGCGCTGGTGGCCCGAGCCGCGGGGGTCCAAGATACCCCGGCCCGATTACCGGGGCAAGGCGAAACGGTTTGCACCCCGAGTTGAACCCGGCCACCGGCGACGTTACTCTATGGTCAGAGGCTGGCCGGGGGAAGCGATCGGCCGCCCGGGCCGCAACTTCGCCCTCCCGGACAACTTAACCTGGTTCCCATTCGACCTGGTTCCCAAGCTCCAGCTTGGGAACCGACTGTTCGGCGTGGGTCTCCCCACCCCGCCTGGATGCGGTCCCAAGCTGGAGCTTGGGACCGAGGCAAGAATTGTTCACCGTTTGGCGAGGGTCTCCCCACGACACTGTTCGGCGCGGGTCTCCTGACCCCCGCCGAAACCGCCGACTGCTCGGCGACGCCTGAACACCCAACCCCAACTCAAGAGGTGCTGACCGATGAGAATGCTATCGCTTGGTTCGCTGGTGCTGTCGGCCGCCGTGGCTTTTCCCTGTTTCGCATCGGCCGCCGACAATACGCCGCCCGACGGGTTCGTCGCCCTGTTCAACGGCCACGATCTTTCCGGCTGGAAAGGGCTGGTGGAGAATCCCAAGACGCGGGCCGCGATGTCGCCGGAAGAGTTGGCCCGGAAGCAGAAGGCGGCCGACCAGCGGATGCGGACCCACTGGCAGGTCGTCGACGGCGTGCTGGTCTTCGACGGCAAGGGGAAGAGCCTCTGCACGGCAAAGGATTACGGCGATTTCGAGCTTTACGTCGATTGGAAGATCAAGCCCAAAGGCGACAGCGGCATCTACCTTCGCGGCAGTCCCCAGGTGCAGATCTGGGACACGGCCCAACGCCCGGAAGGCTCGGGCGGGCTGTACAACAACAAAATTCATCCCTCCAAGCCGACCAAGTGCGCCGACAAGCCGGTGGGCCAGTGGAACACCTTCCGCATCAAGATGATCGGCGAGAAGGTGAGCGTCTGGCTCAACGGCGAACGGGTGGTCGACAACGTGGTGATGGAAAACTACTGGGAGCGCGACAAGCCGATCTACCCCACCGGCCAAATCGAGCTTCAGAACCACGGCAACACGCTCTACTTCAAGAACATCTATATCCGCGAGATCCCGCGGAAAAAGTAGCGAGATGGGCGGCGAAGGACCAGTCCGCCGGGTCGCTCGGCCAGGGCGCGTAAGGGACGGGGTTCCCAAGCCGGAGCTTGGGAACCAGGCAGCGGCTGGAGCTTGGGAACCAGACAGCGGCTGGAGCTTGGGAACCAGGTAGCGGCGGGAGCTTGGGAACCAGGGAAAAAGCGGGGGCAGGCAGCGGCGGGCGATCGCCGTGGCGGCGCTACCGCTTCTTCTTCCTCTTGGCCGGAATCCGGCCCTCCCAACGCGGCGAGGGGACGTGGGCGGTGGCCATCACCTGTTTCATCTTGGCCACCACGTCCGGGTGCTCGACGGCCACGTCGGTCTTCTCGCCCAGGTCCCGGCTGAGGTCGTAAAGCTCGATCTTGCCGGTGAGCATGGGCTGCCGCACCGCCTTCCACCGGCCCATCCGGACCGCCTGGTTCGAGCCCCGCTCGTAAAACTCCCAGTAGAGATACGCGTGCTCCTTCTGCCGGTCCTTGTCGCCGGTGATGGTCGGCAGAAAGCTGATGCTGTCCAGGCCCGGGGGCGTGTCCACGCCGGCCAGGTCGGCCGCCGTGGCCATCAGGTCGCCGAAATAGCCCACGTGCGCGGTGGTGGACCGCGGGGCGACCCGGCCGGGCCAGCGGGCAATCATGGGCACGCGAATCCCGCCTTCGTAGAGGTCGCGCTTCATCCCTCGCAGCGGCCCGTTCGGATCGAACCGCTTGGTATCGGAGCCCCCCTCGTGATGGGGCCCATTGTCGGAGGTGAACATCACCAGCGTCTGCCGGTCGATGCCGTACGCCTTGAGCCGGTCGAGGATGCGGCCCACGTCGGTGTCCATGCGGGTAATCATCGCCGCCTGGCCCTTATCCGGATCGGGCCAGTCCTTCTCGGCGTAGATTCCATAGTCGGGCACTTCCTCGCCGTTGCCCGACAGCCGGGTGGCCTCGTCGTTGGCGTGGGGGATGGTCAGCGGGAGGTAAAGGAAGAACGGCCGATCCTTGTTGCCGTCGATGAACTTGAGGGCTTCGGCGATGAACAGGTCGTGGCTGTAGTCGACCTTCTTGCTGGACTCCCCCGCTCCCCATTTCTCGTAGCCCTTGCCGCTCCGCTTGAGCACGTTGCGAAGCCGCGCCTTCCGCATCCGGCCGTTTTCGATGCGCCACAGGAATTCCGGATAGTAGTTGTGGGCGTGGTGCTGGTTCAAGTATCCGAAGAACAAATCGAAACCGTGCAGGTTGGGCAAGCCCGGCGTGTTCTCCTCGCCGATTCCCCATTTGCCGATCATCGCCGTGGCGTAGCCCGCCGACTTGAGCAACTGGGCCACCGTGAAGTCGTCTTGGTTGAGCGACTGGTCAAGCGGATTGGGGGCATTTCCGCGGACCGTGCAATGCCCCAGGTGCAAACCCGTCATCAGCACGCACCGCGAGGGGGCGCAGACGGTCGAGCCGGCGTAGAAGTCGGTAAACCGCATCCCCTCGGCGGCCATCCGATCAAGGCGAGGTGTTTGGATGATCTTCTGGCCGTAGCAGCCCAGGTCGCCATAGCCCAGGTCGTCGGCCATGATCAGCACGATATTTGGTACACGGTCATTTTTTGGTTGCGCATCGCATTTTCCAGCGTCTATTGACAGAAATACGGTGAGGAGGACAAGGATTGGTGTAGCCATTCCATGTGGCAATGGACCTGATGAATGAGAGGGGGCAAGCTTACCAGTGCTGGATGCGGGTCGCATCGGGATACCTCTGTCAGGTGGTGGGGGTCTTGGTTGT
>CAYZWG010000364.1:0-5912 GCA_964481605.1 uncultured Planctomycetaceae bacterium | reverse complement strand
TCGTCCGCCCCTTGGTTTCCGTCGCGGAAAGTCGGCAGCGCGAAAAACCTCACGGCCGGAAAAACCAGAAGGCCACGTCCTGCACGAACTCGGCAAGCGGGTCGCCGCGTCCGTAGGCACTAGGGGCTTCTCCCCGCGAGTTCATCACCAATTCCCGGTCGATGCGTTTCCTCGCCTCCCTGGTCCGTTCCTCCCGGGCCGCCTTCTTCGCCTCTTCCTCTTTCGCCTTGGCCAGCCCGCCCTCGTGAATCCAGGCCAGAATCCGCGGCAACTCGTCGGCGTCGAACCAGATGCCGTGATGCTTGCAAACGTCGATCACCACGCCGCTCTTTCGGGCGTAGTTGCGGCGGTACATCCTGATGCCGCAGCTTGGGCATTTCCGGTAGCGCCACGAATCGGCCGACTCGCCCGCCGGTGCGTCGACCTGGGGCGGGCGGGCAAACCGCTGCTGGCGGGTCTCGAAGAACCGGTCGATCTCCGTGGAGTCCGACGAGGCCCGCTGGGTGAGTTGGCGAAACGTGTCGTTACCCAGCCAGAGCCCCGCGCAGCGGTCGCATTCCATCACGTGGACGTCGCCGATGGGGCGATCGTGCAGTCGCCGCGTGCCCTCGCAGGCCGGGCAAATCAACTTGCTGCTCTCCGCGGCGACCGCCTCGGGCGCAAGCTCCAGTCCACAGTGATGGCAGAATCGTGCCCGGTCGCTCACCCGGCTGAGACACCCGGGGCAAACCGTATTCAGGTCGCGGTCGTGGAGGGTGAAATCGGCCCCGCAAAACTGGCAGTTCAGGCTCCCCTCTTCCCTCGGTCCGCCACACGATGAACAGCGAACCACCGAGGCCTCGTGGCCTTGGGGCTTTTTCACCTCGAGCACCGCTCCGCAACGGCAGCGAAACCGCGCCCCGGGCTTCATCCGGCCGGCGTCGTATTGACGCTGGCAACGGGAACACCGGACCAGCAAACGCATGGCAAACACGAACCCCCTGGTGTGGCGTGTCAGTAACGGTCCCGCGCCGAGTGAGTGGGGTTCCCAAGCCGGAGCTTGGGAACCAGGTTAAATCTGGAGCTTGGGAACCAGGTTAAATTCTCTCTCGGTCCCAAGCTCCAGCTTGGGACCGCACCCGGGGCAAAGCTCTGCTTCGCTTGCCTGGGAGCCAACCCTCCCGGCCCTACGGCTCCGCGCGAGTGGGGTTCCCAAGCCGGAGCTGGAACCAGGTTGAAGCCGGAGCTTGGGAACCACGTTATAGTTGGAGCCTGGCAACCAGGCAAGCCCGCCAGCCCGCCGTGCGGATTGGCTATGCGGGCCTCACCAAGGCCCGCAACATCCCTTCCGCCTTGTCCCAGGTCTCCTCGTACTCGCGTTGGGGAACCGACTGGGCCACGATCCCGCCGCCCACCGGGGCCTGCCACCAGCCCCGGCCCGCGGTGATCGTGCGAATCAAGATGCTCAGGTCCATGGCGCCGTCGAAACCCACGTAGCCCAGCGATCCGCAATAGGCCCCCCGGGCCGTGGGCTCCAACTCGGCAATAATCTCCATTGCCCGAACCTTCGGCGCGCCGGTGATCGAACCGCCCGGAAAGGCCGCTCGCACGAGGTCGATGGGACCGGCCCCCTCGCCCAAACGCCCCCGCACCGCCGAGACCAGGTGCTGCACATAGGCGTACCGCTCGACCTGACAAAGCTCGGTCACCCGCACGCTTTCCGGCCGGCAAACCCGCGACAGATCGTTCCGCAAGAGGTCGACGATCATCACGTTTTCCGCCCGATCCTTCTCGCTGGCCCGCAGTTCGTCGCCGCAGAAAAGGTCGGCCTCGGGCCCGGCGGTTCGGGGCCGGGTGCCCTTGATCGGCCGGGCCTCGACCTGACCATCGAGCAGCCGCAGGAAACGCTCCGGCGAAGCGCTGGCCACCTGGAACCGTCCCAGATCGAAATAGCCGGCGAAGGGGGCCGGGTTGCACCGCCTCAGCCGCAAGTAGAGCGAGACGGAATCCTCCCCGGCCGGATAGAGCAGCCGCTGGGCAAGATTGACCTGGAAGATGTCGCCGGCACGAATGTACTCGATCGCCCGCCCGATGGCGGCAAGGTATTCAGCGCGAGAGAAATTGCTCGCCAGGCCCTCCCGCCGTCCCACCGGGCGCAGCGGCGCGAGGTCGCCGGGAGGGATTTTCTCGTCGGGGCCGGGCTCCCCCGCCCGGGCGCGGAAGGGGCGACCCGGCGGGCGATCGAGAAGCTCGCGAAACTGATCCAGCCTGGTTTGCGCCCGCCGCCGCCGGCCCACGGGCTCGGTTTGTGGAAAGCCCTGCGAAACGATCCACGCACGCTCTTGCCGGTGATCGAAGGCGACCACCACGTCGTACAGCCCGATCGCCAGCGAGGGCACGGCGAAATCGTCGCGAGCGGGCGGCGGCAACGATTCGAGCTGCCGGCCCAGGTCATAGCCGAACAACCCCGCCGCTCCGCCCTGAAATGGCGGCAAGGCCGCCATCCGCCGGCCGGCAAAGGCCCCCAGTCGCGTTTCCAGCTCCTCCAGCGAGGCGGTCGCCCGGGGCCCACACTCCAGGTAGTCGAAGGGATCGGCCGCCACGAACGAGTAGCGGCCCAAGGTGGGATGCTCCAGCGCGCTGTCCAGAAAGACGCAGTGGGGAAGCGCCGCCAGCCGCAGGAAGACCTCGTGGCGGGGCGGAGCCGGACGCAACTCGCTTGCCAGCGGCTGGAAACGGCGGTGGCTCAATCGCAGGGCTCCTCGTCCGGGTCGTCGCAGTCGGCGGCGGCAAAGTAGGCCTCCGCGTCCGCACACTCCTCACCGCCGCGGCGGCGGGCCATCCGCAGCGCTCGTCGCTCCAGCCGAGTCAACTCCCGCCGCGTGAGCATCCCCCAGTCCAACGCCTCGTCCTGCCGGTAGTTCTTGCCCAGGGCCAGCGCCGTGGCCGCCTTGGCTACCTCGTAGCCTAGGTAGAAGGCGTGCGACGGCTCGATTTCCCCCTCGGTCCGGGCCTCGATCTGCTCGAACAGGTCGTAGGGGTCTTCGCTCGATAGATGCAAATCGGCGCTGATCGCGTGGAGCTTGCCTCCCTCGGCAAAAATCCGGTAGGAATGGTCCTTGATCGCCAAGGCCAACCCGGCCAGGCCCTGCGGCCCGTGTGCGAGGATTTTCGCGTCGCGAAGCATCACCAGCCCCGGCTCCAGGTGCTTGGGCAGCACGCCGTGGGTGACCGCGTAGTGCATCAACTGCCGGGCCAGGTGGCATTCCCGCACCGAGGACCGGGCCCAGTTGATCTCCTCCGTGGTCAACACGCTGCGGATGCCCTGCTCCTGGCAAAAGCCGATCAAGAGCACGTTGATCCCCGCCGAGTCGACGTCGGTCAACTCGGTGAGATTGCCAATGCCCATCAGCATTTCCACCTCCGGCCAGCGGCGACGCACGTCCAAATACTGCTGGAGGCTCTGGGAAAAACCGAACCCGATGGGGCTCAGCACGGGGTCGATCCGCAGCGGAATGCCACCGGCCAAGAGGGTCTCGACGGTCTCTTCCAGCCCGTCCATGCGGCCCGGCACCTCGGGCACGGCCACCACTTCGACGCCCCAATCCGCGGCCGCCTCGCGGTTGCTCCGGTTGACCGAGAGCACCAGTTCGGCTCCGGCCCGCACGGCCGGCTCGATCTCCTGGGGATGGAAACTGTCGATGGAAACGCGGCGGCCTTCGTCCCGCAGGGCACGCACCGCCTGGGCCACGTCCGACCACGTCTCGCCCGGGTTGCAGCCCAGGTCGATCACGTCCGCCCCTTGAGATTCCAACCGGGAGGCCGTCCGCAGAAGCTCCTCTCGCGGCAGGCTGGGGGCGTGGTTGATCTCGGCAATGATCTCCAGGTCGTATCGCCCGTAGCCGGCCCGATCCGACTGCTGCCCGAAAAACTCCGGCAACTGCCGAAGATCGGTGGGACCCCGCTCGACCTGCCGAGCGGCCGCCTCTTCCACCAGGAAAAGGTCGCCCCGGCAGTAGCCCGGCACCATCACCCGCGTGGCCACCGGCGGCGTTTCCAGGTGCCGGGCCACCCAGCGGGGCGTCATCAAGGCCGCCACCGTGATCGGCATCACGCACACCGAGTAGTCGAACCCCGCCGCCGGAGCCAACTCCTCCAGCACGCGGCGCAACGACGGCTCGGCCAGCTTGCCGGTGACGAAAAGGTAATGTTCGCGGGCCATCGGGAATTTAAGAAACGGTGAGGAGGCAGCTTGGGGTAGCGCCGTCGGCCGTCGGCCTAGCGGCCGAGCCGAAAGCCTCCGTTGACGTGGACGATCTCTCCCGTCACAAAGCTCGCCGCGGGCGAAACGAGGAATCGGGCGGCACGGGCGACATCTTGGGGAGTTCCCCAGCGACCCAGCAGGCTTTCGGCCGCGGCTCGGCGCTGCCAATAGTCCGAGGCCGCTTCTCCCCAGGACGTCTTGATCCAACCCGGTGCCAGGCAATTGACGCGAACCTCCGGCGCCAACGACTGGGCCAGACTGCGGGAAAAGGCCATGATCGCACCTTTGGCGGCGGCAAACAACTGGCCGCTGGGGCCGGCCATGCCCCGCTCGGCACCGTCCCAGCCGATGTTCAGCAGCACGCCGCCCCCCTGGGCCTGCATCCGCTGCCCCGCCAGACGGCCCAGACCGAGCGTGCCCGCCACGTCCACCCGCCACAATTCTTCCAGTTTGCGATCAAACGACCAGCCGGCCGCCTCGCCCGTCAGCACGTCCGCCCCGGCGTTGTTGACCCAAATGTCGATCTTTTCCCGCCAGGACCATGCCGCCTCGACCAGAGCGGTACGGTTCTCGGACGCGGCCAGATCGCCCAGGCGCACTGTCGCGGCGGAGCCGGTCGCGCGAACCTCCTGGGCAACCTCCTCGGCCGCCCGGCGAGCCGCCCGGGCATGCACCAGTACGGCGGCACCGGCCGACGCAAGCTCCAAGGCAATCGCCCGGCCAATCCCCCGCGACGAACCGGTCACCACGGCCGTCAAACCTTCCAGTTCTTTCTGGGGCGAATTGTCCATTGCCAGCAAACATCGATCCATGCCGGGTCGCGACCCGGCCGTCAGCGTTCGGCGCGGGTCTCCCGACTCCGCCGAAAGCGTCGAGGTGCAGGTCTCTCAAGTCAGCGTTCGGCGCGGGTCTCCCGACCCCGCCGCCGGCCGGTTGATGCGGGAGACCATCGGTCGTGTCTCGGCGGGGTCAGGAGACCCGCGCCGAACGCGCTGCCGACTGCGCCGAACGGGGTCAGGAGACCCGCGCCGAACGGGCCGCGAACTATCGCCCCACCGGTTGGACCGTGGTGTGCTTGGTGGGGACCAGCTTCTGGCAGGGGTATTTCTCCTCGCTCAGTTTCACGCCGCGAACGCGGAGCGAATGGGCCAGTGCGTAGGAAAAGTCGCCGGAAGCCGACTTCAGCCCGTTTTCCAACGCCTCGACGGCCTCCTCGCCGGGAATCCGCTCCAGGCCGCAGCGGGCGTCTTCACGCAGCTCGGCATGGCCCAGCAGCTTGGCCAGCGGCTGGACGGCGCAGCGGGCGCAGCCGATCTCCGAGAGCATCCAGATCACCTCGCGGCGGACCGCCACGGGCTGGTCGTCGCCCAACAGTCCGACCAGGGCCGTGTTGACCGCTTTCTTCTCGTTGCCTCCGTCCGGGGCCCCCACGGTGCGGACGATCTTCCACATCGCCCGCTTGGCGGCGCGGCCCACTTCCAACGGGCCGCCGGCGACGATCTTGGCCAGCGGCTTGATGGCCGGGGCGCCGATCGCTCCGGCGAAGAGCCAGGCATGGGTCCGCGCCTCGGCATCGTCGCTTTGAATCTGCTTGAGCAGAAGTTCCAGGGTCAGCTCCTCCATCACGATATCCTCACGGCTACAAGTTGGTTGGTTCGTAAGGGTCTAA
>CAYZWG010000363.1:0-5947 GCA_964481605.1 uncultured Planctomycetaceae bacterium | reverse complement strand
TCTTGAACCGGTGTGGCTTTGCCACAAGAGGTCAGCGCAAATCACTCCACCCAGCGAATCGGAACACCGACTGAACGCCGTCGCTCGCCCGCTGACCTCCTGCCGGCTGTTGCCGGGTGCAGGTTCAAAAACCTGGGCCACCCGCCCGAGGTGCCGGAACCGTGTTGCATCAATCCGTCTTCACTCGCTTTCCGTCGGCCAGGTTGCTGTCTGGCGTGTGGACGATCCGGTCGCCTTCGTGGATGCCCGCCAGCACCTCGGCTTGCGTGTCGTTGAGCATCCCGATCTCGACCTCTTGGAGCCTGGCCCGGCCGTCCTCGATCTTGTAGAGTTGCCACTTGCCTTGAGGGCTGCGAAACAGGGCCGAACGAGGCACCAGCAAGGCGTCGGGCTTCTCGGCGGTGATGATCCGCGCGCGGACGCGGTAGCCCACGCCCAGGCCCCGCTGGTCACGCAGTCGCCGCAGGTCCTGCGGGTCGATCCGAACGACCACCGTCACCCGCTGCTGCTCGACGCCCAGGGAGCTGATCTTGGTGAAGCCGGCCGGGTAGATCTTGCTGATCGTGCCTCGCGCGTCGCGGGGGCCGATGGCCGGCCCGTAGATTTCCACCGCATCGCCCACCTTGGCGTTGACCACGTCGAGGCTCAACACGTCGGCCTCGACCTGGAGGTCTTGCAGGCGGCCGATCTCCAGGAGCGGATCGCCGGCGGCGAGGAACCGCTCGTTGGAGACAAAGCGTTTCAGCACCACGCCGTCGACGGGGCTCTGGATGATGCCGCGGCGTTGGCGGAGCTTCACCCGCTCCAGCGCGGCGGCCGCCTCTGCCCGTTGCTTTTTGAGCACGGCGTCGGTGAGGCGTTTGTCCGTGACCGATTGGCGGATCATGGTGGGAACGATGTCGGTGGCCAGTTTGAGGGCCGCGGTGATGCTGTGGACCAACCGGTCCTGGGCCAGATCGACCTCGCTGGTGATCCTTTGCAACTGGGCGCGATCCCAGTCGTCCTCGGTGGCCACCTCCGAGTCGAGCAGCCGCTTGGTCCGTTCCATGTTCTTCTTGGCGTAGTCGTACTTGGCCTCCCCCGAGCGGACCCGTTCCGCGGCCGCGGCCACCGTGTCGGCCATCGAGGCCACCAGTTGTTGGGCTTGCTTTTCCGCCAGTTGTTCCATCTTCGTGTCCAGGTTTTCGGCAATCGCCGCGTCCAGCCGTTCCACCGCCGCTTGGGCCTCGTCCCCGGCAAGCCGCAAGTCGTCGGCCACCAGCCGGGCCACCGGCCGCCGGGGATTGTCGGCCTCGACCGGGTCTCCCTCGCTGAGCGTGATGGGCTCGATCCGCGCGCTGTAGGGCATGGTGATCAGGTAGGTTTCCGGCAGACGCGTGATCGCCCGCTCGTCGACGAATTCGCGGATCGGTCCCCGCGCCACCTCGCTCGAGTCGACCGCCACGCCCGAGGTCCAGGCCGCGCCGATCCACACGGCCAGCGCGGCCACCAGCACGATTCCCACAACGGTCACGATCCACGGTGTTGCTTTCATGGCCCATTCTCCCCAGCAGATCGGCGTGCCATCCGGGTTGCCTCAATTCTCGTTTTCAACGACGATCGAGCGATCAGCGTTCGGCGCGGGTCTCCTCCGCGTTCGGCGCGGGTCTCCTCCGCGTTCGGCGCGGGTCTCCTTCGCGTTCGGCGCGGGTCTCCTTCGCGTTCGGCGCGGGTCTCCTTCGCGTTCGGCGCGGGTCTCCCGACCCCGCCGAAAGCACCGACCACAGCGATCATTCCTTCGCCTGCAATGCCTCCAGCCAGTTCATGCGGTGAACCGCCCGCTGGACGAACAGGTAGGCCAGCAGGGTAAACACCAACGCCAGCACCACGGTCAGCATCCAGGTGCTCGGCCCGCTCACCACGGGAAAGCGGAACATCTCGGATTTGTAGCAGGCCGCCACGCCCACCGTGAGCAGGTATCCCAGCGGCATCCCCAGCACGGTTCCCACCGCGGTGACGATCAGGCTCTCGCGGAGCAGCAGGCTGCCGATTTGCCAGGGCCCGTAGCCCAGCGTGCGCAGGGTGGCCACCTCCCGCTGCCGTTCGGCCAGGCTGACCAGCGAGGCGTTGAGGATGCTGCTGAAAAAAACGACCCCCGCAAACAGCACCAGCAACCCGATAAACACGATCATCGTCAAGATCAGCGTCCGCTCGATGCTTTGGACCATGTCCTCGCGGGCGATGACGCCCTGGAGGGCAGGCATTCGCTTCAATCGCCGGTAGAGTTCCGCCCGGTGCCGCGGCTGGTGATCGAGGGCCAATTGCACCCCGCTGAGGGCATACTCCTCGCCGACCAGCCGGCTGAGATATCCGATCTCGGCATAAACCAGCGTGCCCACATAACTGTCGGAGATTTCCATCACTTGCACTTGCTTCACCTGGCGGAGGCCCTTGGTGGGCTCGACGGTGACCGGGTCGCCCGGCCCCAGGTGGAGCAATTCGGCCAGTGTGCGGCTCATCGCCAGCCCGGAGGCGGGAATACGAATCGGCCGTCCGCGGCGGTCGCGGGGGACCGTCAGCCGGGCGTGGGCGGCCAGGCCGGTCACCCCGCCCTTGTGGTGGTAGGGGCCGTGGCGAAACGTGCAGGGGACGTAGAGCGTGGGCTCGGCACGGTCGACCCCCGGCAGGCGCGATGCTTCCAGCAGGGCGGCGTAGTCGTGCTCGTCCTTGAAGGTCAAATCCAGATCGCTTCGCTGAATCCATTTGAACTGGAAATCGACCAGGTATCCCGTGGCATAGGCCATCATGAAGCCGCTGGTGAGGACACAAGACCCCATCGCGGCGGCGAAGACGCCGGCGGCCGAGCGAACGCGGCTGCGAACCACGCCCCGCAGCACCATCCGCCACCCGGCGCTGAGACGATTCCAGAGAAAGCCGATTCGCTCCAGCAGGATCTTGCCGCCGCGGCGGGGGGCCTTGGGCCGCATCGCCTCGGCCGGTTTCAGTCGCAGCACGGCCCGCGTTCCCCGCAAGCTCCCCACCACGGCGCAGCCCAGGCTGATTCCCATCGCGGTGGCCATCAATCCGGGATAGAAGCGGGTATCGAGTTGGGGAAACTTGAAGATCAGCCGGTAGGCGAGCGTTTGGAAATGGGCCAGAACAAACCCCAGCAAGCAGCCCAACAGCCCTCCCGCCAGCCCCACGCAGAGGGCGAACTTGAGAAAGTGAAGGGAGATTTGGCCGTTGCTGTAGCCCAGTGCCTTGAGCGTGCCCATCACCGTTCGCTGCTGCTGGGCCAATCGGGTCAAGAGCACGTTGAGCACCAGCGCCGCCACGGCCAGGAAGATGCACGGCATCGCCACCGCAAAAGTCTTCAGCCCGCCGATCTCCTCGCTGACGTACTTGTTCGACGGCTGGTCCTTCAGGGCGATGGTGGAAAACACGCCGTAGGGGGCCAGCAGCCGCTCGGCTTCCGCCAGCACGCCCTCCGGCCCGTCCTTTCTGCCCGGCGCGAGCCGCCCCAGCACCTGGTTGGCCGCTCCGCTGAAGTCGAACACGTCCTCGGCGTAGGAATGCTTGAGATAGAAGACGCCGAAGTGCTCCGAGTCGGGCACGATCGCGCCGGGGCCGAGCATGTAGATGAACTCGCTGGAAATCGCCGTCCCCACCACAAACAACTCTTGCCGGCGGTTGTTCAACACCAGCCGAATCCAGTCTCCCGGACCGAGGCCGTGTTTCTCCGCGAACGACTGGTCCACAATCACCTCGTTTTGCCGCCGGTCGGTGAAGTAGGTGCCCCGTCGCAGCACCACGTCGTTGATCACCTGGCGGCGCCGGTCGGGCAGGGAGAGCACCAGGCCGTTGAGCGGTTCGCGCACCCCCTCGAGATCGACCGTGGCAAGAAACTGGATCCGCGCCCGCACCCCGGCCACGCCCGGCAACTCGGCGATCGGCCGCACGTCGGCCACGGGGACTTTCTTCACCTCGATGAAAAAGTCGGCCATGCGGCATTGCCGGTGGTAACGCCGCTTGGCCTCGGTGAGGTTGTAATAGGTGGACCCCATGGAGACGAAACAGGCCACGCCCACCACCATGATGCTGATGATCGCCAGCAGCAGCCAGAGCTTGGCCCACAACTCGCGGCGAAGTTTGCGGTCGAGGATGCTCACCAGACGACCTCCTCCGGCGGCACGGGCCGGGGATTAGCCTTCACCTCGATCACCTGCCCGCTGCGAAGCCGAATCACCCGGTCGGCCAACGGGGCGATCGCCCCATTGTGGGTGATGAGCACGATCGTCTTGCCCAGCTTCTCCTTCAAATCGACCAACAGCCGCAGCACGCGCTTGCCGGTGGGAAAATCCAAGGCCCCCGTGGGCTCGTCGCAGAGCACCAACGCGGGATTCTTGGCCAGTGCCCGGGCGATGGCCACCCGCTGCTGCTCGCCGCCGGAGAGTTGCGAGGGAAAATGATCGCGGCGATCCTCCAACTCCACCATCTTGAGGGCCTCGTCGACGTCCATCGGGTGGTCGCTGATCTCGGTGGAGACCATCACGTTTTCTCTCGCGGAGAGATTGGGCACGAGGTTGTAAAACTGGAAGACGAAGCCCACTGTGTCGCGGCGGTAGCGGGTCAGTTCGGCGGAGGTGAAGGAGGCCATGTCGCGGCCGCCAAACCAGACGCGGCCCTCGCTGGGCGTATCCAGCCCGCCCACGATGTTGAGAATTGTCGACTTGCCCGAGCCGCTCGGCCCCGTCATCACCAGGAACTCGCCCCGGTGGATTTGCAACGAGACGGCGGAAAGCGCACGGACGTCCACCTCACCCATGCGAAACACGCGATGGACGTTCTCCAGGCGCAAAAGCGCCTGGCCGTTGCCGGCGGAAGCGGGGATGTCTGCCATGGCTGCCCGAAAGAATGGCCGCGCGTGCGAAGATGCCTCTTCTGGACAGTACGTCGACGCCGCGGCGCAAGCAAGGCCCCGGGCGGACGCCTACTCCGGCTTCCGTCCGGGCATCCGCTAGAATCGGTGTCGTCGTCACGATTATGGCGGCCTGCCGCCATGGACACAACGAACAGGAGCGATTTGGCATTGATCGAGCAAGACACCGCACGGGAGCCAAACTGCGTTCGGCGCGGGTCTCCCGACCCCGCCGGAAGCGGGTAGCCCCGATAGCTCTGTGTTCTGACCGAACACAAGGGTAACAGGTGTTCACATACATGGGTAACACTTCAATCCTTGTATGTTTGACCAGTCACTGCACTTGAGGCAATCTCCGTGCAACTGAGCGGGAATTGATATTGCTTAAAAGTGCGGCTCTCCCCCATGCTTCTGCTTTCCACCAAGGAAACACCACATCGGGAGAGCCACGGATGGCCAAGTGTAAACGATCCAAGCAGCCGTCCTTTGGCCGAAATCGTACCACGGCACCGACGCCGGATCGCAGAGCGGGAGTCGCGCGCCGCGCAGAAAGCGAGACAAAGAGACTTGCCGCCATGTCGCAAGTCGTTGCGAAAACTGGGGATAGAACGCAAAAAGGCCGGCGTCTCTTGACGCCGGCCTTTCGTGTAACCCGTGGGTCTTCCAGTTTCGCTACTGAAAAAACAAGTGGCGGGGACAGGACACGAACTATCGCCCAAAACCCCGGGAAATACGGGGTTTCCGATTTCAGGCGGCGCAAAATGCGGCGCACTTTCCGGCGATTCCGTTTCGACCGATGCCGGCTTGCGACTGGTCGCGGTGGCGTGGGACCGGCTGTCGAAAGCCGGACGGCGTGAGATTCTGGCCGTGGTCCGGCGGGAAGTCCGAGCCGCCAAACGGGGCAAGCGGTGACCTCCCCGGCCGAACGTCCTACCCAGGGACGCCCAACCACGGGACCACGGCCCCCACGGCGAGCCCCGCCGGCGATCGGCGACGGCGCGGCGAGACACCCAATCACCCCGGCCGGATGCCGACCGCCAGACCGGCGAC
>CAYZWG010000362.1:0-5953 GCA_964481605.1 uncultured Planctomycetaceae bacterium | reverse complement strand
TGGGAGGGCGAGGCTCCTGCCGAGCCGGGAAATCACGGTCAGTGCCGCCGCACGGCTCGGCGGGAGCCTCGCCCTCCCACCTTTCCGCAACAGAAACGAATTGGCACTGTCCAAGCAAGCAGCTTTCCAGGAGCCCGGAAATGAAGACACGGTTTGCCCTCTTGCTGATGTTCTTGTGTTGCTCGGCGGCGATTGCCGACGATGCCGTGCTGGAGTTGTCGGAGCACTTGGGAAAGACGCCGGCCTTGGTGGTGGTGGTTTGCCCGGGGGAGGAAGGCGACCTGGCCACGATGGCCGGGCTGGTCGAGCAAACGCCCTGGACGGTTTTTTGCCGCAGCGGCGTCTCGCCCGGAGCGGACAAGATTCGCGATTGGGCCAGGGAAAAAGGCCTGCTGGGCAGCCGGGTTTGCGTGGCGGACGGCCCTGGTGCGTCGCTCTGGCTGGCGGGAGACATGGCCGACGCCGTATGGGTGGCGCCGGGGGTCGAATCCCCGCCGTCGAAAAAAGAGATTCTCCGCGTGTTGCACCCCGGCGGTGTCTGCGTTGCCGGCGGCCGTGTTGTCGTGAAGCCTGCCCAACCCGGCGTGGATGAGTGGCGCCATCCGTACCATCAGCCGGACAACAACGTGGTGTCGCGCGACGGCGTGGCGCGATTGCCGGGAGAGTTGCGTTTCCAGACGCATCCGGTATTCGCACCCATGCCCAACCAGACGCTGTTTGCCGGCGGGCGGATTTTTTTCTTCAGCGGACATATCGCCTTTCACCAGCGTGAAGAACCGCTCTTGAACACGCTCACGGTGCTCAATGCGTATAACGGCTTGCGCCTTTGGAGTCGCCCGCTCGACCCGAACTACGTTGTCCACAATGTGGCCAAGCTGGCGACCCGCGGCGAGGTGGTTTTTGCCGAGGGGGGGACCCTCTGGATGCTGGATGCGGCGACCGGGCAGGAGCGTGGCAAGTTCAGCGTTCCGGCCGCGGCCGCCGCGGCCGGCGACACGGACTGGAAGTGGGTCGTGCAGGAGAAGGACCGGCTGTGGGCGGCGTTTGGCCCGCCGGACGCCCGCGTCGCTCCCTACCGGCGAAAAGGGCAAATGGGCCACTGGCCCTGGAACGTGGCCAACGAACACTACCGAGGGATCGTCAACAACTTCGGGTCGGCAAGAAGGCTGGCGGCCTTTGCGTATCCCCAGATGAAGCTGCTCTGGAGCGCCAGCGAGCCGGAGCCCTTCGACGCGCGGGCGTTGTGCATGGAGGGGGGGCGAATCTTCGAGCTAGCGCCGGAAAAGTACGTCGCCGCTCGCGACTCCACCACGGGCAAACTGCTCTGGCGCCACACGGCCGAAACCTCCAAGGAACTGCTCGACGCGATCGGCAACTCGCTCAAGCGGCAGGGCTGGGGCTTGGGCTGGGCCACCTACTGTTGCGCGCGGGCCGGAGACGGCGTGGTGTGCATCGCGGGGCCGCAGTTCAGGAAGACGATCGGCGTCGACTTCGCGACGGGCGACCTCCTTTGGACCTCGCGCGTTGAGTCTCCCCACCCGTTTTTTCTCAAGGATGTTCTCTATGTGATGCCGCGGGTGGCCGCGCGGGCGGCCGCCTGCCGGAAAATCGACCCGCTCACCGGCAAGGTCCTCGACCAGTTCAACCTGGGAGTGATTGGCTCCTGTACTCGCTTGACGGCCACTGCGAACCAGTTTTACTTTCGTCCCGGTGGCGGGGAGGGCAGGACCGTGTACGTGGACATCGGCACGCGAAAGCTGGCCGACTACGAAGGCGTTGTTCGTCCCGGCTGTTTTGACGGAGTGGTGCCGGCCAACGGACGGTTGTATTGGATGCCCCTGGCTTGCGATTGCTGGCAAGTGCACGGCACCTTCTCGATGGCCCCCCGGCAGGCACGGACGAAGCCGCTGGTGGCGGAGGAATCGCCCGCCTGGACCCAGCCCGCCTCGAGCGCGCCCGCGGCCGGGGACGACTGGCCGATGTTCCGAGCGAACTCCGCCGGAACGGCCACGGTTGCCGCCGCCGTGGGGCGAAAAGCGACCGTGTTGTGGCGGCGGCATTTGCCGGGCGGCGGCCTGACCGCGCCGGTGTGTGTCCGGGGACGCGTCTTCCTGGGCGCCGCCGACGGCACGGTGCGGGCGCTGGACGCCGCCAGCGGAAAGACCCTTTGGCAGGCGTCGTCCCATGCCGCCGTGCTCTGCCCGCCCGCCTATTGGAACGGACGGGTCGTGTTCGGCTCGTGCGACGGTGTTCTTTACTGCCTGGATGCCTCCGACGGCCGCGAGTTGGGCCGCCTCGAACTGGCGCCCGAAAAGCGATTCGTCAACATCATGGACCGGTTCATGTCGGCGTGGCCGCTGGGCGGCGGAGTGGTTCTGGACGACCACGGCACCGCCTACACGGCAGCCGGAAGCACCGCCGCGGACGGCGCCGTGGCCGCCGCGGTGGAGCTTGCCGCGGGAAAGTTCCGCTGGCGCGAGGCATACACGCTCGACCGCACCGAGCCGAAACTGAGCTTCGGTGTGCAGTCGAATATCCTGCTCAAGGACAACACGCTGTACATCAACGGCGGCGCCCCGGTGGGGGTGGTGGCGCTGGACTCGGCCACCGGCGGAAATCCCCGTGTGGTCGCCCGGCTGCAGGCGGGCATGGAGATGTTCCTGGAGCCCGACCAGCGGCCGTTAGCCGGCGGCCCCGAGTTGTTCTCCCACGAGCGTACCAGGACGACTATCTTCAAGCGCCATCAGGGTCGTGTCTATTTTCAGACGTCCGGCCGGCGGATTGCGCTGGTCCATGGCCGCCTCTTCTGCTCGCGCGATCCGCGGGCGCTGGATCGGATCGTTGACCTGATGAACAAGGACCCCAAGACAGGCGGGAAGATGGGCGGAGGCACGGTGCCCCGCGATGTGATGACGGTCCCCCCGGACGATTCCGTTCTTTGGGCAGGCGACACGGCCGACGTACGCGGCCTGGCCCTGGGCACGGACGGACTCGTGGTCCTCCACCAGAAAAGCATGGAGGGCGTCTCCTTGGACGGCCGGTCGCTGTGGACCGTCCCGTTGCCCGCGACTCCGGTGCGGTGGGGCGTAGCGCTTACCGGCAAGAACTGCGTGGCGACGCTTTCGCACGGACACGTGGTTTGCCTGGCCAACGGCAAGTGAGTTTCGTCCGCCAGGTGAATTCCCGCGGGCTCTCTGGCGGGCCGCGCAACGGCCGGCCATCGAGGGTTCGCCGGCTTTTCAAGTCGGCAAAAGTCAGTAGGCCCGGAGGGATTCGAACCCCCGACCCAGGGATTATGAGTCCCCTGCTCTCACCACTGAGCTACGGGCCCAATTGCTGGAATCGTTTTGGTTGAGGAAAGGTGCCCGGGCAAGGTTGGAGCGTCAACGGTCCCCGCGCGTGGTTGGCCGTCTCTTGTCCGCGTTGTCGTCTCTTGGACCGGTCGGCAAGATCGATTCCCAACCTGGGTCTTTGGTATGCCCGGCATCTTTCCCATGCGATGACGATTCGGCCCACGGACAGGCCGTCTCCCCCCCCCAGCCTACGCAAAAGCGGCCGGGCCGACAAGACGCCGGGCAGGCCGTGGCTGGCTCACGGTCGCTCTGGGGACGTGGCGGCTGGCGCCACGTGGCTGAACACGACCGAGTGGACGGCCGGCTTCCCAGGCAGCACAAAAGCGTCCCCCGCGTCTTCCACGGTCACCGTCTCGGCCTTGCCGAGGTCGTTGCCCGCGGTGTCCAGTCGCCGCAGCCGCCAGCGTCCCGGATCGAGCCTGATCCTGAGCGGGCTGCCGCCGCGCAAACGCAGGTCGATTCGGATCGACTCCCGGTCGGCGGTCACGTCGAGAACGGAATCCTGGACGGCGATCCGCGTGACGGTCAGTTTCGGCCAGTCGTCGGGCAGGCGGGGGCTGAGGGAGAATCCTTCCGCGTGAGGGTGAAACCCCAGGAAGCCGTAAAGCATGACCTGGGGCACGAGGACGCTTTCCAGAAACTCCTGGTCCATTCCCAGGCCGCCGGGGATATTGCCGCCCTGCAACGTTCCCCGCCCCGGCTGGGCGTAGTAGGCCCGGTAGCCTCCGCCCTGTTGAACCTCGGCGAACCAATCCAGAATCTGGCTCAGTCGCTGCCAGGCGTTGTCGGGGCCGAGCACCTCGAGGCGGGCCATCAGGTCGAAGTAGGAAAACCCGAGCACGGCTCCCCCGTCCTGCACCTGGCCGCCCCAGGGGATGTCTTCCGGCCGGTTCCAGACCCAGACATACCAATCGACGTTTCTCAAGGTGGAACAGCGGGGCGCGAATCGCCAGTGGTAAATGTCCTCGCCCGTCGAGGTGTCGCCCGGCACGATCCGCCGGCCGCCAATCCAGTCGAGAATGGACCGCGCGTGCGGGCGGCTGGCCAGGCCGTAGTGAATCGCTTCGAGGTTGATGATCGTGTAGCCATAGTCGTGGGGTTTCCCGTCCACATCAATACAAGCGACGAACCGGCCGGTCGCCTCGTTCCAGAAAACGCGGTTGGCGTTCTGCTTGATCCGGGCGGCGTGGCGGCGGAGTTGGGCGGGGTCCAGCGGCGGCGGCCGGGGTACGTTCCATTGGGGATGGCGGGCGATCTCCTCTTCCAACTCCGCCATGCGAACGAGGGCGGCGTAGAAGTAGACCGTCGCCAGGAAGTCCTTGTGTCCGAAGGGGAGCAGGTCCCAGTAGTTGTTGCCCACGCCGCGGCCGGCAAAGAGTTTCTTGCCTCCGTCTGCCGTGGTGACGAAACCGGTCCGGCCGTCGTGCCCCACCCAGGGCACCAGGACGCACTCGTTCTGCCGCGTCTGAAACTCCTCCATCGCCCAGCGCAACGCCGCCCGCATTCTGCCCATGTTCGCCCGCAGAAACGCCAGGTCGGTCGTCCAGGCGAAGTAGTCGGCACAGGCGTGGAGATAGATCGAGTTGTTGATCGGATGGCGGGTGTCGACGGCCGTAATCAGCGACTTCAGCGTCACGGTGGCCGGGCCGCGATTGCCGAAATCGATCCGCAACCGCTTCAGTCGTCCCCGCCAGCCGGGATGCCGGTAGGCGGGAATCATCGTGTAGGCCATGCCGTCGGTATCCAGGCGGGGGGCAAATCGAATGCGGCGGTGGGCGTCGAACTCGTGCTCTTCGTCGACCAGCCAGCAGAGGGCCGGCCGGGCCTTGCCGGAGAGCCCCGTGGCGGACCAATCGAGCCGAATGAAGGGGGCCACGAACGTGTCGACGTCCAGCGGCGGGGTGGTCAAGGTGGCGTGGGCCGAAGTCAACCGGAGCACGAGCCCCCGATCGGGGTCGATGCGGGGATGCTCGATTCCACGGAGTTGCCAGCCTTCCAGGGAGGTCGCCGGGGGTGTTTTCAGCCACACGGCGTAGGCCTCGTTGGCCAGCGAAAAGTGCCAGCCGATGCCGCCGGCTTGTGCCCAGGTGGGAAAGGGCCAGCCGCTGGAGTGGGCCAGTCCTCGGTGCTGCCGCGTGAGGACGTAGCCGTCCTCATCCATGGGCCGGCCCAGCAGCGAGTGGCGATAGTAATTCCGCATCGCCTCGGCCGACGGGGGCTCGCCCAACGCCGGCCAGAGCACCGACATCGGCAGCCAGGAATCCCACAGCGTGCACAGGGTTCGCGGGCTGTGGTGCAAGAGAAACAAGTCCCCAAGCCGATCCATTCGGGCCTGGTGCCCGGGCACGATGAATCGAGGAAAGGCATCGCCCGGCACGGGCCGGCCCGCGGTCGTCTGGGCGGTCGCGCCGGCGGAGAAAATCGTCAACAAGCAGAGCACGGCGGTGGGGCAATTCATGCGTCGCATCGGCTTTCCTCGGGGGAGGTTGATCCGGGATTGGTTTTGGGGAGGGGGAGGAACCTGCCCACCGCGCGCAGGCATTTCCACAAGGGGAGCAACCTAGCCGATCGCACGGCGAGAATCAAGCGTGCCGAGTGGC
>CAYZWG010000361.1:0-5953 GCA_964481605.1 uncultured Planctomycetaceae bacterium | reverse complement strand
CCAGTTGCACCTCGGCGGTCGCCTTTTGTTCGGCCGCGCCGGCTTCGTAAGGATAACGAAGTCGCCTTGTTTCGTTGTCGCCATCGAAGTCGCGAATCTCAAAGGCGATTCGCCACGGGGGCGGCTGTGCGAGCTGATCCTCTCCGGCACGGCCGGCTGGCAGCGGAATGGCCAGCTCAACCACGTAACCGTCCCGCCGCCGAACCTCCTCGCCGTATTGGGCGACGATTCGGTACATGTTGGCCGTGGCGCCCAGTCCGGTCACGCGCCGGATGGCCGCCTTGCAATCGGCCGGCCGCGAGGCGGTGGAAACGAAGTACTCGCGCCCATTCAACAGCACGGCGACGCCATCGGAGTCCGCAAAATCATCGTCGATCACCTTGGCAGCCACATACAGATGCGCGTCGTCCCACATCGTATAGAGCAGACCGGAAGCGTCGCGGTTGGCGGCCTGGTCACCACGAACGACCTGATCGGACGTGATCACCACCGGGTTGGTTTGCCACCAGTCGGACAGTTTGCCGTCGATGCGTTTCGGATTGCGGGACCGCGTGAAACCGACCCGTGGCGCACACGCTTCGAGCCGCACGTCGTCCAGGTACAAGACACCGCTGCTGCGCATCGGCGCCTGGTAGTGGGGATAGGCGTCCAGCGTCAGCAAGAAACCGCCTGCCGCCTGGAACGGCGTGACAAACTCGCAACGGAGTGTCTGCCAGTCGCCCATCCGCGACATGTCGTAGGCCATCCAGGGCATGCCGCTGTTCCAGTACCCGCCTTGGCAGCCGACGGTCACTGTGGGCGGATCATACTGGCCATCAGGCAGTTTTGCATACCAGGCCGCCGCTTCCGGCGCCGGTTCGAACCGCTCCACCTTGATCCGGCAACTGAGCCGATACCGCGTGTCGCGTTGGAGCGGGCACGCAAGAATCCGATCCGTCGTCCGCAGCAGAGTGCCCGCCTTGGCCCAATCAGTAAACGCCGTCACGTCGGACCAACTCACTTTCACCACCGCGTTGCCGGTCCGGCCGTCTTCCCGCGTCCGCTCGATCGCCACGTGGTTGGCCGGCAGCCACTGGCCGACGGCGGCGGCATCGAAACCGCCATTTCGAATCAGATTCGTCCGGGCCGGCACGGTTCCCGGCAGTCCCAACAACAGGAGGACCATCCCGATGGATGTTGCAGCGTTCATGTATACGTCGTGCCTCCTGGTATTTACAGCGTAGGGTTGTTCGTTGCGATTCTCCGCAAATCCTTACGAAACCTACTCGTTGTGAAGCCCCGGCTTCGCACACGCAACCGGCGCCAAGCTCTGCTTGCCCTGTTGGCAGCGCCGCGGGAAGCGGCGCTACGATAAAATGCGTTCCCAAGCCGGGGCTTGGCAGCAAGCATCGGCTGGCTATTACGGCCGATCCAGCGCTGTAATACTAAACATTCGTCCAACCCGTCGCAACGAGTTTTGTAGTGACCGCATTCATGCGGTCTTTTCCGGGAGCCAGGCGCAGGGCCCCGATAAATCGGGGCACTACGAACGGGTTGGGCGAATTTTTACGGAGGGGTTTCGGTCCGTCTTTCCATCCCCGAGAGAGATCGCGATCCCCAGGCCTCCCATTCCGTCCTGCCTTCGGTCCCAAGTTGGAGCTTGGGAACCAAGTGGAGGACGAAGCCTGGGAACCGGGGGGAAGCTGGAGCCTGGCAGCCAGGGAAATATGGGAATCGGGGGGACCGCAGACGGCTTGGGCGAGCCGGCGGCGCGCAAAAAAAGCCCCCGGAAAGGCAGCGTCCCAGGGGGGCAAAGGACACATATCTTTTCCGGGAGCGATTGGATTGGCGCTCAACGAACCACCGTTGGTGCGCACTTGCGCTGGAGGCGGCAAGGCTCGCCTCGTCGGGTTGTTGCGAAGCACACACGCCGGCTTCCGTGCCGACGACCGGGGTGCTTCGTGGTCCGCAGGAACGCCTGGTCAGGGCGTCCCCCGTGCAGGACAGCAAGGTGAAAAAACCGAGTGGTTTCCTCGACCGTTCCTCCTTGAACGGCCTCACGAATGACTCGTGAGGGGGTGAGAATAGGGGATTCCCGGAAACGCGTCAAGGGCGGTTTTTTCGCCTTTTTTCACGGGTTTTTCATAACCCGGGGCAAGAAAAAATGCCCCCTCGCAAACAGACCGACGGCAGCGATCGACCTCGCCGAGTGCGTGCAACCACCAATCGCGGCTACGTGTTCTGCGCAGTTGCCGTAGGGCCGGCTGTGCCGGCCGGTCGCCGCCCTTCACAGCGCCAGTCACGTTTCGGCTCCGCACAGCCGGCCCTACGGGGCTACCCCACGCCGGGCAAGGTGGTAAAGCTGGCATCTGGGGTCGGGAAACCGGGATCACGGCTCTTGCGGCGCGCCGTAGTTGGGGAATCGCTCCTGAATGCTCTCCACGGAAATCTCTTCCTCCCGCATCGCCTCCATGGCGCGGACCGCCGCGTCGGCCGCCTGCAGCGTGGTCAGGCAGGAAATGCCGTGGGCCACCGCGGCGGCGCGGATGCGGCCTTCGTCGGTTCGGGCACCCTTACCGCTGGGGGTGTTCATCACCAGCGTGAGATCGCCGTCGCGCATGTAGTCCAGCACGTTGGGGTGGCCCTCTTGAATCTTCTTCAGCCGCGTGACCCGGATGCCCGCGCCTTCCAGGGCCCTGGCCGTGCCGCGACTGGCCAACAGCTCGTAGCCCATCGCTTCCAGCCGCCGGGCCAGGCCCACCGTGTGGGGCTTGGCCCGATCGGTCACGCTGACGAAGATTTTGCCCCGCCGGGGGAGGATATTGCCGGCCGCCAACTGGCTCTTGGCAAAGGCGACCGAAAACCGCTCGCTGATCCCCATCACCTCGCCGGTCGACTTCATCTCCGGCCCCAGCACGATATCCACGCCGGCAAACTTGACGAAGGGAAACACGGCCTCCTTGACCGAGACGTGGGCCGGGACCGGCTCGCGGTAGTAGCCCAACTGGGGCAGACTCATGCCGGTCATCACCTTGGCCGCCAGCTTGGCCAGCGGCATGCCCGTCGCCTTGGACACAAACGGCACCGTGCGACTTGCCCGGGGGTTGACCTCGATCACGTAGACCACCGGCCGGCCGTCCTCCTTCTTCACCGCGTACTGCACGTTCATCAGGCCCTTGACCTTCAACCGGCGGGCCATGGCCACGGTCGCCTGGCGAATTTCGGTCACCACCGGCCCCAGCAGGCTGTAGGGCGGAATGGCGCAGGCCGAGTCGCCCGAGTGAACACCCGCCTCTTCGATATGCTCCATCACGCCGGCCACGATCACGTTCTCGCCGTCGGCGATGGCGTCCACGTCGACCTCCACGGCGTCTTCCAGGAAGCGGTCGATCAGCACGGGCTGGCCCTGGGCCACGATGAAGGCCGCGTTGACGAACTTTTCGAACTGGCTGGAGTCGTAGCAGATTTCCATCGCCCGGCCCCCCAGCACGAAACTGGGCCGCACGAGCACGGGAAAACCGACCTTGGCGACCGCGTTGCGGGCTTGGGCCATGTTGCGGGCGATGCCGTTGGCCGGCTGCTTGAGGTCGAGATGGTCGAGCAAGTCCTTGAACTTCTCGCGGTCCTCGGCGTCCTCGATGGTGTCCACGCTGGTGCCGATGATCGGCACGCCCTCGTTGGCCAGCGCCCGGGCCAGGTTCAGCGGCGTCTGGCCGCCGAACTGCACGATCACGCCGTCGGGTTCGATGCGGTCGCAGATATTGAGCACGTCCTCGGTGGTCAGCGGCTCGAAAAACAAGAGGTCGCTGGTGTCGTAGTCGGTGCTGACCGTCTCGGGGTTCGAGTTGACCATGATCGACTCGATCCCCAGTTCGCGCAGGGCGAAGCTGGCATGGCAGCAGCAGTAGTCGAACTCGATACCCTGGCCGATGCGGTTGGGCCCGCCGCCGAGGATCATCACCCGCTTTTGATCCGGCCTCTTGGGCGGGGTTTCGTCCTCGTCCTCGTAGGTCGAGTAGTAGTAGGGGGTGTAGGCCTCGAACTCGGCGGCGCAGGTATCGACCGCCTTGAAGGTGGCCAGGATGCCCCGCCGCTTTCGCTCGCCGCGGACGTCCAACTCGGCCACGTCCAGGAGATGGGCCAACTGGCGGTCGGAAAAGCCGAATTGCTTGGCCTTCCGCAGCAGTTCGTCGTCCACCGCGGAGAGTCCGTCCAGGGCGCGGAGCTGGTCTTCCAGTTCGACGATCTCCGCCAGGTTGTCGAGGAACCAGGGGTCGATGCCGGTTCGCTCGTGGATTTCCTCCACCGACATGCCGTGCTTGAAGGCGTAGCGGAGGAACCACACCCGCTGGTCCCCCGGCTTGCCCAGCTTGGAGCGAACCTCGTCCAGGCCGGGCTGCTGGTCGGTTCCCCAGAGGTCCTTGCCGTCGCAGCCAAAGCCGAAGCTGCCCACCTCCAGCCCGCGAAGTGCCTTCTGGAACGACTCCTTGAAGGTCCGCCCAATGGCCATCGTCTCGCCCACGCTCTTCATCTGGGTGGTCAACTCGGGGTTGGCCTCGGGGAATTTCTCGAAGGCGAAACGGGGAATCTTGGTGACCACGTAGTCGATGGTGGGCTCGAAACAGGCCCTCGTCTCCCGGGTGATGTCGTTGGGCAACTCGTGCAGGCGGTAGCCCACGGCCAGCTTGGCGGCGATCTTGGCGATGGGAAAACCGGTGGCCTTGGAGGCCAGCGCGCTGGAGCGGCTGACGCGGGGATTCATCTCGATCACCACCATCCGTCCCGTCTTGGGGTGGACGGCGAATTGGATGTTCGAGCCACCGGTATCGACGCCGATCTCGCGAATCACGGCCAGCGAGGCGTCGCGCATCCGCTGGAACTCCTTGTCGGTGAGCGTCTGGGCCGGGGCCACCGTGATCGAGTCGCCGGTATGCACGCCCATGGGATCGAAGTTCTCGATCGAGCAGATGATCACCACGTTGTCGTCACCGTCGCGCATCACCTCCATCTCGTACTCTTTCCAGCCCAGCACCGCCTCTTCCAGCAGGACCTCGTGGACCGGCGAGTCGGCCAGTCCGCGGGCCAGCAGGTCGTTGAACTCCTGCCGGTTGTAGGCCACGCTGGAGCCGGTGCCGCCCAGGGTGAAGCTGGGCCGGACCACGCAGGGCAGGCCGATCTGGTCGACCACCCGCTGGCCTTCTTCCAGGTTGCCGACCGTCTCGCCACGGCAGACGTCCAAGCCGATCCGCTCCATCGCCGCCTTGAACTGGTTGCGATCTTCCGCCTTGGCGATCGCCTCGGCGGTGGCGCCGATCATCTCCACGCCGAACTTCTGCAGCACGCCGTGGCGGGCCAGGTCCATGGCCAGGTTCAAGCCGGTCTGGCCGCCCAGGGTGGGCAGCAGCGCGTCGGGTCGTTCGACCTCGATCACCTTGGCCACCGTCTCCCAGGTCAAGGGCTCGATGTACGTCCGGTCGGCCATGCCGGGGTCGGTCATGATCGTGGCCGGGTTCGAGTTGACCAGCACCACCCGGTAGCCCTCCTCGCGGAGGGCCTTGCACGCCTGGGTGCCCGAATAGTCGAACTCGCACGCCTGGCCAATCACGATCGGCCCCGAGCCGATCAGCAGGATCTTGTGGATGTCGTCGCGTCGTGGCACGTAGATGGTTTCCTTCAAAGTGGACCGACGTCGACGGCGGTCCGGGGCAAGGTCGAAAAGACGGGAAAACGGGCCACGTCCGGCATCCGCACCCGGTCAGCGGGTCCCGGGCACACATCATTCCCACCGGAAGCGGGGGAGGGCGTGCCTAAAATCCCATGATTTTAACACGATCTGGGGGCGAGTTACAAGTGGCCGAGGTCAATACGATCACGCCAATTCTGTGCTAGCAGCCAGCCGGCAGGGTCGCGATCCGGCATATGGCATTCAGGCACTCAGGGGAAATTGTCGCCAATCAATGCCCGATCGGTGGGC
>CAYZWG010000360.1:0-5967 GCA_964481605.1 uncultured Planctomycetaceae bacterium | reverse complement strand
ACGCGCTCGACAGGGCCGCGGCTGGGTGTTACATTGGATTGAATCGTGTTACGCCCCCGCTTCCCCCCGAGCCGTCCCCCCACCGCGATGACTATCGTTCGGCTCCTCTCCGCCGCCGTCGCTTTCTGCCTGGCCTGCCCGGCCGCCCAGGCCCACTTCCTCCTGATGCTGCCGTCTCGCGACATCGTCGCGCCCGGCCAGGGCCGAACGGTCGATCTGGACATCCGTTTCACCCACCCGATGGAGGGTGGGCCGATGATGGAGATGGCCCACCCCGTACGGTTCGGCGTGTTGGCCGCCGGTGAGCACCACGACCTGCTCGACCGGCTCCAGCCCCGGCGAATCGACGGCAAGACGGCCTACCGCTGCACGGCCCGGCTGATTCGGCCCGGCGACCACGTCTTCTACCTCGAGCCGGCGCCTTACTGGGAGCCGGCCGAGCGGAAAATGATCGTCCACTACACCAAGGTGGTGGTCGATTTTCTCGATGCCCAGACCGGCTGGGACGCGCTGGTGGGCCTGCCGGTGGAAATCGAGCCCCTGGTGCGGCCCTATGGCCTTTGGACCGGCAACACCTTTCGCGGGCTCGTGCGGCGGGAGGGAAAGCCGGTTCCCTTTGCCACGGTGGAGGTGGAATACAACAACGTGGACGGGGCCGTGCGGCCGCCCGCCGACGCCTTCGTCACCCAGGTGGTCAAGACCGACGCCCAGGGGGTTTTCAGCTATACCATGCCGCGGGCCGGCTGGTGGGGTTTCGCCGCCCTGGTCGACAGCGACAAGAAGATGCCCGGCCCCCACGGCCAGCCGGTCGACGTGGAGTTGGGCGGACTGATTTGGGTGAAAGCGGTGGATATGAAAACCGCGGATCAGTAGAGAAACTTCTCCCGCTCGCCTCGCACCGAGTGCGAGTCTGCCGACGCCGCCGAGCACGGCCGGGATACAACGCCGAACATCGCCATGCACATCGCCGAAGGAGCCTTGAACATTTCCGCCGCCGGCACAGCCGTGCTCTGCGCCGGCTGGGCGGTGACCGTGGCGGGCACGGCGATCGGCCTGCGGCGAATGGACTACGACCGAATCCCCCAGGTCGCCATGCTCAGTTCGGCGTTTTTCGTGGTGTCGCTGGTGGTCGTTCCGCTGGGTGTCACGTCGGATCATCTCGTGCTCTCGGGATTGATCGGGCTGGTGCTAGGGTGGGCGGCCTTTCCGGCGTTCTTGGTGGCGCTGGCGCTTCAGGCGTTGCTGTTTTCCTGGGGAGGGCCGACCACGCTGGGGGTCAACACGCTGGTGATGGCCGCTCCGGCGGTTGTCTGCCACTATCTCTTTCGCCGTGCGGTCCGCGCCCGGAGCGAGCGGGCGACCTTTGCCGCCGGGTTTGCCGCCGGGGCGCTGGGCGTGCTGTTGGGGGCCCTGCTCAGCGCCGCCGCCCTGGTCACCGCCGGGAGGGAGTTTGTCGGGCTGGCTTGCGTGGCCCTGCTGGGCCACCTGCTGATCATGGCGGCCGAAGGCCTGGTGACCGGAGCCGCCGTCGTCTTTCTGCGGAAAGTGCGCCCCGGCCTGCTCGACGCCCCGCTGATGGCCGCGCGCTAGCGAAAAAGGAGACCGGCGATGGCGACTCGGGCAAAAGAAAAAAGGGCGACTCACCTTGGGCGTCAAACCCCCATGGCAGCCTCCGGGCAAGAAATACCTCCCCCCTTGGTCCGCCCTCTCGCCTTCGCTCGCGTCGCTCTGCCGGTCCTCCTCGTGGCGGTCACGGCCGGCTTCGCCCGCACCGCCCTGGCCCACAAAATCCATGTCTTTGCCACGGTCGAGGGGGAAGAGGTTCGCGGCGAGGTTTACGCCCCGGGGGGCGCGGCCATTGTGGGTGCCACCGTCACGGCCACCGACCCGGCGGGCCGGCGGCTCGGACAAACCACCACCGACGCCGAAGGCCGCTTTCAGTTCACGCCCCGGGTCCGCTGCGACTGGCGCCTGGTGGCCGACGCGGGCGAGGGACACATCGCCGAATACACGGTGCCCGGCGAGGAGTTTCCCCAGAGCCTGCCAGGCGGCACGCCGGGCCGGCAACCAGCGGCAGCGTTGCCCCCGTCGCCCCCGGCGACCGCGCCCAGGGAGAACGCCCGGCCGCCGGACGAGGGGGCCCTGCCGGCGGAGATCGTCGAGCGGATCGGCGGCGTCGAACGACAACTGACCGCGCTGCGAAAAGAGCTCGACCAGCAGCGCAACCAACTCCGCTTCGGCGACGTGGTCGGCGGCGTGGGCTACATCCTGGGAATGGGGGGCGTGGCCTTCTACTTTCTCGGCCTGCGGCGGACGGGTGACGAATGATCGGGGATTGCGGCAACACGGCCCTCGGCGATCGTTCCACGCCGCTATACAAACCGACGCCGGTCGACCGCCTCGACCCGCGGGGCCGGATCGTTGCGGCCGTGGTGTTCTCCATCGTGGCCGCCGTGGCGGGCCGATTCGAGACGCTCGCCGTGGCACTGGCCGCGGCGCTGGCGGCCACGCTGCTGGCCCGGCTTGCCCCCCGCGCCGTGGTCCGCCGCCTCGTGCCGTTGAACCTGTTCATGGCCATGGTCGTGCTGCTGCTGCCGCTCTCCACCGCGGGCCAGCCGCTGGTGCGACTGGGCCCCTTGGCCTATACGGCCGAAGGCCTGCGGCTGGCAATCCAGATCGCGCTCAAGGGAAACGCCATCGTGCTGATGCTGGTGGCGCTGTGGAGCACGATGGACTTAAACACCGTGGGCCACGCGCTGGCACATCTGCGCGTGCCGGAGAAACTGATCCACCTGATGCTCCTCAGTGTCCGCTATCTCGACGTGTTGCGGGGCGAATACCGGCGGCTCGTGGGGGCCATGCGCATGCGGGGCTTTCGGCCCGCCGCCAACCGCCATACCTATCGCAGCTACGGCTACCTGCTGGGCATGCTCCTGGTCCGCGGCCTCGATCGGGCAGAGCGGATTCTGGCGGCGATGAAGTGCCGGGGCTTTCGCGGCCGATTCTACCTGCTGGACCACTTCGCCTTTTCGCCGGCCGACGCCTGGTTCTCGCTGGTCGGCCTGGCCGTGCTGTCCGCCATGTTCTGGATGGAGTGCAAATGAGCGAGCCGCTGGTTTGGCTGGACGACGTCAGCTTCTCCTACGCCCCCGACCGGTGCGTCCTCCGTGGCTGCACGCTGCGGCTTGCCGCCGGCGGGCGGCTCGGACTGGTGGGACCCAACGGAAGCGGCAAGACGACCCTCTTGGAACTCGTGGTGGGGCTCCACAAACCGCAGGCCGGCCGCGTGGTGGTGCTGGGCGGCGATCGCCGCACGGAGGCCGAGTTTCAGCGGATTCGCGGCCGCGTGGGACTGCTGTTTCAGGACTCCGACGACCAACTGTTCAGCCCCACCGTGGCCGAGGACGTCGCCTTCGGGCCCTTGAACCTGGGCAAGTCGCGAGACGAAGTCCACCGAATCGTCGACCGCACTCTCGGCGAGCTCGGTCTGGACGATTTTCACCACCGCGTCACCTATCGCCTTTCCGGCGGCGAGAAGCGGCTCGTGGCCCTGGCCACCGTGCTGGCCATGCAGCCGGAGGTGCTGCTCTTGGACGAGCCCACCGCGGGACTCGACGAGGAGGCCACGGGCCGGGTCACGCGGATTCTCGCCGGTCTGCCCCAGGCGATGATCCTGGTGGCCCACGACCGTGATTTCCTCGACCAAATGGCCGCACGAACGGCCAGGCTCGACCGGGGACGACTGGAACAGGATTCGTGACCCCGCCAGTGTTCGCCGCGGGTCTGGCGTGGGTGGCCCGGATAGCTCGTGTTCGGCGCGGGTCTCCCGACCCCGCCGAAACCACCGACCGAAGGTCTTCGACGTGGCGACAGCCGTGGCGAATGGGAGACCTTCGGTCCTCTCTCGGCGGGGTCAGGAGACCCGCGCCGAACGCTGAGACCCGCGCCGAACGCTGAGACCCGCGCCGAACGCCGGCGGCGGCTTTCCGTTACTCCGCCGGCCACAGCCGGACCATCAGCACGCCGTGTGGGGCGATTCGGGCGGCGAGCTTTTCGCGCGCCACGGCGAGGTCCCGCTGCCGCCAGAGGTCGCGGACGCGCTGTGCTCGTTTCCGCCCCAGCTCGCCCCAGCCAACCGCCAACTCTCGTTCACCTTGGTCCAGGTTGAAAACCCCCACGGCCAGCGAGCCGTCCTCCATCGGCTTGGCCAGCACCAGGTCGTCGTCGCTCTGGCGAACGATCCTCGCCTGGCGGCCCAGCGGGTCCTGGTCGACGTCGATCACCTCGGCGTTGCAGAGCACGTTGAGGGTGAACGGGTCCAGCCTGGTCATGTCGCCGCTGAAGATCAGCGGGGCCGCCATCAGGCACCACATCGACATGTAGGCGTACTGCTCGTCGGCGGTGAGCGTGGTGGCGTGGCCCACGCTCTGGTGGCGGGCATCGCCGACGTAGCCGATGAGGATGTAGTCGGGGTCGTTCCACTGGCCCGGCCGGGCGTACCGGGCGTGCCGGGCGTTTTTCAGCCCGATGTGATAGAACCCGGGCAGGCTGCTCCCCTTGGCCAGGCCCAGGTCGCCGGTGGTTCGCCAGCAATTTCCGCCCACCCGGCCGCCCCAGGTCCAGACCTCGCCCATGCCGTATTGGCACAGGTTGAAGACGATATCGCGATCGAGCGAGGCAAGGATGCCGCCCATCAGGCGATACGGTTTCTGCAGGCTGGCCAGGTCCTTGCCGCCGGCCACGCTGCCGTAGGAGCACCAATCGTACTTCAGGAAGTCGAATCCCCACCGGGCGAACTGTTGGGCATCGATCCGCTCGTGCTGGTAGCTGCCCACGTATTTCTGGCAGGTCCAGGGCCCGGGCGAGGTGTACAGGCCCGCCTTCAGCCCCTTGGCGTGGATGTAGTCGGCCAGGGCCTTCATGTCGGGAAACTTGTCGTTGGAGAGGATCGCGCCGGCCGAGTCGCGGTAGGGCTTGTCGTCGTGGGGTTTCATCCAGCAGTCGTCGATGTTGACGTACTGGTAGCCGAAGTCGGCCATCCCCGAGGCGACCATCGCGTCGGCTGCGGCCCGCATGTCCCGGTCGGTGACCCGATAGTAGTGGATATACCAACTGTTCCAGCCCATCGGCGGCGTCAGCGCCAGGGTGTCGCCCACCACGATGGCGAGCGTGCGCCGGTCGGAACCGTGGTCGCCGGCGGCCTTGAGCGTGACCGGGTATTCGCCCTTTTTGTCCGGAGCGTTGCCGGAGAGGATCCCGCTGGCCGGGTCGAGCCCGAGCCCCGGGGGGAGATTCTCGGCGGTGAAGCGGATCGGCCGCTGGCCCGTGCAGGGGATGCGATACAGAAACGGCCGCCCGGGGCGGCAGCCGTACACTCGCGGACCGTGGATCGCCGGTTCCGGGCCCGGCGGGGGCGTGAGCAGGACCTTCTCCTCGGCCAGCGCGGACCGCAGGCCGGCGACAAGCACGATGAGCGTCAGCAGAACTCGCGAACATCGAACGAAACCGGTCATGGCGTCAACTCCTCCGTAGAACCCGGACCCCGCCTGGGGCCGGCCGGTTGAAAAATTTGGGGTTGTCTCGGTCCCAAGCTCCAGCTTGGCTCTGCATTTCCGCGCTGGCTCCGCTTCGCCTGCAGTGGAGCGAAACTCTTGATCCGCGGGTTCCCAAGCTGGAGCTTGGGAACCAGGGTGTAGCTGGAGCTTGGGAACCAGGGTGTGACCGCCCGGCGGGAGCGGGAGCCTCGCGCTGCCGGGCAGCCTGCCCGGCGGCCAGTATATCCGGGCCGAGTGGCCCAGGGAAGCAAACGCCAGCGGTGGCGTGCCGTTTCCACGCTCCACTACCCGCTCAAATCCAGCAAGTTGCCGGCTTGGCCGGTGGCGTCGCGGCTCTGTTGGCTGGGCGGGGCATCGGCCGGGTTGGCTTCTTCCTCGGCCGATCGGCCTTGCGTCGTCTCTTCCCAGAGAC
>CAYZWG010000359.1:0-5969 GCA_964481605.1 uncultured Planctomycetaceae bacterium | reverse complement strand
CTTGGGAACGAGAACGAGCCGGTTACTACGGCCGACCCTGCGCAGTAATATTAAAACCCAGTAGAGGAGAAGACTATGCGACGCGGCAGAATTCCTGTTGTGTTCTTGACACTTTGCCTGGCCTTGGCGGCTCCCGGCCGGGCGGATCCGCCCAAGGCCCAGCCTCGAATCGAGGACTACGCCACCATCGAGGCCTACAGCGATGGGGTTCCGGTCTATGCCTTTGGATACAGCTACATTTATGGCGTCAGCCCAGACCTCCTGCCGGGCGTGGTCATGCAAGAGGGCAACACAAACCCGGTTACTAAGGTCAAGCCCAAGAAGTCCTGGGAAATAGAATTCAACCTTTGCGGCTCCACGCCTGATTCGTGCCCGCGAACGATGTGGAACGACGACCAGCCGCTGCTGCCGATTCATCTGATTGACGGCGACCCGGAAACGGCATGGTGCAGCCGCGGCGGGCCGGAGGCAAAACGTCAACCGGAATGGATACGGATCGACCTGCCGGCAGAGGCAACGATAAGCTCGATAGCGCTGGTGTGCAGCAAGATCGGCCCCGGCGGGAACTTTCCCGAATATGTCAGACACATAAATCCCAAGCCGGGAAAAGCACTGCCGAAAGAATTGACCATCAAACTTAGTCGTGACGCGATGAACTGGGAAACCGTTTATGAGAACAACGATTTCTCCGGCCCGGAAACCGGCCCGCGGAAAATAGACTTCGAGCCCCGCCTTGCCAAACAAATCTGGATAATCGCTGATAACTTCCCGGGCATTCTCCGTATCGGTCACGCCTTCTCTATCGGCGAAGTGGAGATTTACGATCCTGAAGGTAATAACCTGGCCCTGATAACCCGCGGTAGCGGCGTGCAGGTCTCTTCCACAAACTATGGCTACGGCATGGACCGTTTCACCCAGGATATGCTTTGGCCGGTTCAGTATGACCTCGGGTTTAAGTGGACTCGCGTAGGCTACGACAGCGGTCTTTTCCTATGGAAATACGTGGAGCGAGAAAAGGGCAAACTACAAATCGACCCGAAGGCCGATGCGGCAATTACCGAAGCCCATAACAACGGCGTTAATGTAATCCTCTGCCTGGACAAGGGCAATTGGCTTTATCACGATCCGCCCAGAAAGGTGGATTGGAAGAAATCCCGCATCTACGAAATGACGCAGACATATTTTGATCATCCCGGCTGGCCCAGCGCAAGCGATGAACAACTGCAAGGCTATTTGCATTATGTCGACTACATGGTCCGTCATTTCAAAGGTCGCATCGCTTACTATGAAATCTGCAATGAATGGAATGCTCCGCCTCGTATTTCCGCGACTGACTACGCCAAAATCGTTAAAGCTGCAATTCCCGTTATTAAGAATGTCGATCCTGATGCCAAGATTATGCTCGGTGCCACCGGCGGCGTGACCCCCGAAATATTACAGGTGCTGGGCGGTAAATCTCCTGTGCGTGTAACCAACGGTCGATTCCAGATGGCCGACGGTGCCCGCTCGATTGCCGTAACAAAGAATGTCCACGAAAAAGATGTTGAAGTAGATGCTGATGCTAAAGGGAATGCCGAAGCAGGTATTATTCTTCGCTACCAAGACGCCAAAAATTATGTGCTGGCCGTACACGCCGAAAAAACTATCTACTTACATGAGGTTGTCAACGGCAATGATGGGCCACCATTGGCACGGGTTCCCGCCGAAGGTTTCGAAACGGAAGTACACTTAGTGGTGAGGATCAAGGCCGACAAAATCAGCTTTTCCGTTTCCGACGGCAAGAAAACCGTAAGCACCCAAACCGCTATAACACACTTCAATGAGGCAGGCAAGGTCGGCATATACCATAATTTCACCAGCGAACAAAGCTACGACAACGTCCGTGTGTTAAATGTGGCCGGCAAGACCATCTTTGAAGATGATTTCGACCAGCCCGACGGCAGGCCTGCCAAGTGGAATATCATTGCCGGCGGATGGGAAGAGATTGAACCAGGCATCGCCCCACAGTTGGATGCAATTGCCTTTCATATCTGTTACGGACACGACCCGGGCAGCGCCTACAGCCGAAGTTATCACCAGATTATTGAAGACCTCCGCGCAGAAACTACCAAGCTGGGCTTTAACGGCATCTTCTCGGCCAATGAGTGGACCTATCATGCCCCCTACCCTGGCCATGCCGCCTACCCTTGGGCAGTGTGGTGCACCGAAATGGGCAAGGCAAAATATGCTTCACAACTTATGACGCTGCTCTGTGGTATGGACGTTATGTCCCTCTGGAACGAGACTTTCCAGACCGGCATGCTCGACCCCGACGTCAGTCTGTTTAGAAACTGCTTCTCCGTCGATCCGATCAGCACCACGCAACCTCAGCCGGCTTACTATGTGCTGCGGAATATCTCCACCGTAATGGACAACTTCCGTGCCTATGATTTCAACGTCGAATTCACCGCGGACAAAGAATTAGACATCTATACATTCCGTAAAAGTGACAATGAAATGATGGTTGCTGCTTGGATGCCGGGCAGAACTAAAGATGGTATCGTTGAATCGAAAACTGACATCAGCATTCCAAACATGAAAGCCAAACAAGCCTGGGTGATAGATGTTTTCAATGGAACTGAGCAGAAACTAAACATCAATAATCAGACCGACGGCACGGTACTTAAGGGGATGTTGATAAAGGATTATCCCGTTTTTGTGAGGCTCATCAAGTGAAGTGGACCCCGAAAATTGGACAGTGGAATAAGCTATACTGAGCCCTCTCGACTTCGAGTTGGCCGCCTAACCCTTTTCCGGGCGTCCACGATCCTTGGGGAAGGTCACTGACTTACAAAAGGGTGGGAGATGGGACTCGAACCCACGACTCCTGGAACCACAATCCAGTGCTCTATCCAACTGAGCTACACCCACCATCTGTTGCAGAAGGAACGCAAGGTCGATTTCCGCTTGGGCCGAGCCGTGAATCGGCCGAGAGCCGGGCACCTCGATCGCGGCTGAGCGGGAGCTTCGCCCGCCCGTGGGGCGACCTTACCGTTCCCCTGCCGTCTGTTTCTGAATCCTTGAATTTATCGACCGGTCAGGGCGCGGTCAACGGGGGCCCCCTCGTGCGGGCGGGCCCAGGAATGAGTTGGCCGGCGGTTCTCGCGCGGCCGGGGCCGTCGGCCGACGCCCCCGTCAATAGGGAAACCGCTCGTCCAGCTCCGCCGCCGAAAGTTCGACCAGGAAGCCGGCCAGGCGATCGACCAGCAGCTCCATCAGCCGGCGGCCCTTTTCCGCCGTGGCCGCGTGCGGGTTGCCGGCGCCGGCATTGGTGGTCAACAGGTGCCACGGCCGGGTGATGGAGACCCAGCCGCGGTTGACCGCCTCGAACCGGGTGGAGGCCTTGGCGCCCTTGTCGGCGGTGAGGTTTCCCTCCGCGTCGCGGGCGACCAGCTCGGGCCAAAAGGCCAGCCCCAGCGAGGTCTCCATCTCGCCGGCGTGGTCGTCCCGCTGGTCGAAAATCTCTTCGTACACATCCTGAAAAATCGTGTACCAGTTGCAGAGGAAGAGCTTGGCGGGCGTCTGGCCGTACATTTCTCGCAAGAGACCCTTCAGATCGTTGCCACCGTGGCTGTTCAGCAGCAGGACCTTGTTGACGCCCTGGTGGACCAGCGATTCGACCAGGTCGGCAATCACCGCCCCCAACGTCGAGGGGTTGAGATTCATGGAGAAGGGGAATTCACGCTGGTTGGTCTGGGTGCCGTAGGGAAGGGTGGGTAGCAGCATCACCTTGGCGCCGCGTTGCCAGGCGGCCTCACAGATCTTTTCGCCGATCGTGTCGCCTTCCAGCGAATCCATGCTGTAGGGCAGATGGAGGTTATGCGGTTCGGTGGCCCCCAACGGCAGCACGGCCACTTCGTATTCGTGGTTCTTCACAATCCCGTAGTTCGTTTCCGCAAGTTTCCAAGCGCGCACCGCGTTCTCCTTCCGCCACGTTCTCGCATCCGGCCCCGATCGGGTCTCGTCCGATCGGCCGCCGCCAACACGGTAGGCCGGGTCGCAACCCGGCATCGTAGAACGACCGTTCGGCTCCCGCGCGGTATATCTTGCCGATCCATGCCGGCAGCGCGACCCGGCTACAGACTACCCCGACGTGCCGCCGGTTGCAATCCACGGCGGCGCTCACCCCCGCGGGCCTCGCGCCAGCCGCCTCAGCAGGCGGCGATCGATTCGGCCGCGGAACCGCTCCCGCCCGTCGATCACCACCACGGGGACGCAATTCGTGTAGCGGGCGCGGAGGGCCGGGTCGGCGTCGATATCGACCGCCTCGACCTCGAAGCCATGCTCCAGCAGAAGCCGGCACGCCTTGTCGCAGAGGTGGCAGCCCTGGCGGGTATAGAGCGTGGCGATCGGCTTGGGCATGACTCGCGTCTGGTGGGGACCGTGGTCCGGCCGGCGTGGATCTCGGGTCGAGCCGGACCTACTTGGTCTCGATGCAATAGAGGGCCTGGTTGGTTCGGAGGAAGATCTGCCCCTGGGAGACGGCGATCGTGGCGTTGGTGGGCTCGTCGAGGGGGTTGACGGCAAGCACCTGGAAGCGGTCGGGATCGGCGGCAAAGACGACCGTCCGGCCTTCCTGCGTGGTGGCGTAGAGACGCCCCGCGGCGCAGACCAGCGACGCCCAGAGCCGCCCGCCGCCGGGGAGTTTTGCCTCCCAGCGCTTTTCCCCGCTGGCGACGTCGAGGCACTCCACCGTGCCGGGCTCGTTGCCCATGTACATCCGGGGTCCCAGGATCACGCCGGAACCGATCCGCTGCGGGTTGCGGCCGGTGTGGTGCCAAAGCACGTTGTCTTGGGTGACGTTGCCGCGGCCGCCCAGCGTGAAGCCCATCGCCGGTCCGTGAAAGCCGCCCATCGCCACGGCGCGCCCGTCGCCCACCACCACGCTGGTATAGACCAGATGCCCCAGGCCGTCACATTGCCAAAGCACTTTGCCGGTGGCCGGGTCGTAGGCCTTGACGTGGTGCGGATAGCTCACCAGGATCACTTCGCGGCCGTTGGTCCGGGCGATCACCGGGGTGCTCCAGGAGCCGGTCCAGGGCTTGCTGTTGTCGCTCTTGCCGCCGGGCTCGTCGACCTTCCAGACGACTTTGCCGGAGTGTTTGTCCAGGGCTACCAGGCACTGGCCGGCGCCGGGGCCGCAATTGTTGATCACCAGGTCGCCGTGGATGATGGGCGACGCCCCGTAGCCCCAGATGTGACGGAACGTGCCCAGGTCGCGCGACCAGAGCCGGTTGCCCTGGTAATCGTAGCAGTGCATCCCGGCCGAGGAGTGCCAGACAACCACCCGGCTGCCGTCGGCGGCGGGGGTCGAGCCGGCGTAGGGGTTCGAGCGATGGGTCGATTCCTCGCCGTCGAAGGCCACGTCGGCAGCCCAGCGGAGCCGGCCGGTCCGGCGGTCGTAGCAGTGCAGGCTGCGTTTGTGGCCGCCGTCGTCGGCGGTGGCCAGGAAAACCGACGTCGCGGAAACGATCGGGCTGCCGTTGTTGCCCGGCGGGGGCAGCTCCGTTCGCCAACGAATGTTCTGCCGACGACTCCAGGTGAGGGGGACATCGGTTTCACTGGAGACGCCGCTGCCCTGGGGACCTCGGAACTGGGGCCAGTCGGCGCCGGCACAACAGGCACCCAGCCCGCAGCCCACGACAAGGGCCAACGTCCACCTGCTCAATCGGGTCGGCATCAATCCCTCCCGTGGCGTCGATCGGCCGAATGCCAAAACGCGGAAAAGGCCATGCGGCAGCGGGGCGTTGGCCCACTATATCGCCCGGCCGCCGTGGCGGCAACCGGGCGGGCCGTGAGCGGGTTGTGGGCGTGGTGCGTGCGGGGCGTGGTGCGTGCAGAGCACACATCCTACGGGTTGGGCTTGATGGTTTCTGGTGCTTTCCCGCCGGTCAGCGCGGCCACGATCTTCTCCACGTCGACGTGGCAGG
>CAYZWG010000358.1:0-5994 GCA_964481605.1 uncultured Planctomycetaceae bacterium | reverse complement strand
TCACCCCACGTCGCCCAAGTCCAACACCTTGCCGTAACGCACCACCATCATCCGCCGCAGCCTCGCGTGCCGCGGCTCGGCCAGGCCCGGGTCGGCCCGGACCAACTCCCGGGCATGGTGCCGGGCTTCCTCCACCAGTTTCGCGTCGCGGGCCAGGTTGGCAATCCGAAAGGGCGGCAGCCCGTGCTGGCGGGTGCCCAGCAGTTCGCCCGGGCCGCGAAGCTGGAAGTCCACCTCCGCCAGCTTGAAGCCGTCGGTGGTCGAGCAAAAGGCGTCCAGCCGCCGGCTCGACTCCTCCGTCTGCGGATCGGCAAACACCGAGCAGAAGCCGGGGAACCGGCCCCGGCTGATCCTGCCGCGAAGCTGGTGCAACTGGGCCAGCCCGAACCGCTGGCCGCTCTCGATCGTCATCAGCGTGGCGTTGGGCACGTCCACGCCCACCTCCACCACCGAGGTGCAGACCAGCACCTGGATTTCGCCGGAGCGGAAATCGGCCATCACGGCGTCCTTCTCCTCGCTCGACATGCGGCCGTGGACCAGGCCCAGCCGAAACGCCTCCAGCGGCCCGTTGGCCAGGGCCTCGTAGGTCTCCTCCAGGCTGCGGGCGGCCACCTGGTCCGACTCGTCGACCAGCGGCGTCACCACGTAGCCCTGGCGGCCTTCGCCCAGCTTCTCGCGGAAGAAGTCCCACCACTGCGGCCGATCCTCCTCGGCGGTCCGATAGGTGTGCACCTTTTGCCGACCCGGCGGCGAGTCTCGCAGCGTGGAAACGTCGAGGTCGCCGAACAGCGTCATGGTGACCGTGCGGGGGATGGGCGTGGCGGTCATCACCAGGTAGTGCGGGCTGGTGCCGGCCCCTTTCAGCACGGCCCGCTGGCGAACGCCAAACTTGTGCTGCTCGTCGATCACCACCAGGCCGAGTTGGTGGAAGCGAACGTCCTCCTGGATCACGGCCTGGGTACCCACGAGCAGGTCGATTCGGCCGTCGGCGATCTGTTCCAGCAGTTGGGCCCGGGTCTTGGCGGCCAGCCCTCCCACCAGTTGCGCCTTGCGGACGTGGCTGGCGGCCAGCAGCCTTTCCAGCGTCAGCGCGTGCTGCCGGGCGAGCACCTCGGTGGGCGCCATCAGCACGGCCTGCCGCCCGTGCGCCACGGCCAGCAGCATGGCGTAGACCGCCACGATCGTCTTGCCGCTGCCCACGTCGCCTTGCAGGAGCCGGTTCATGGGCACGCTGGAGGCCATGTCGGCGGCGATTTCGGCCATGGCCTGCTTTTGTCCGGCCGTCAACTCGAAGGGAAACAGGCGGCGGATGCGCGCGTCGATCTTGGCGGTCGCCTCCAGCGGCGGCGCTTGCTCCTGCGAGCGCTGCCGGTGGCGCTTCACCGCCAGGGCCAGTTGAAGGATGAACAACTCCTGGTAGACAAACCGCCGCCGGGCACCGGCTAGCGTCTGGCGGCTGGTGGGAAAATGGATTTCGGGCAGCGCCCGGGCCAGGGGCCAGAGGTTGCGGGCCTCCAGGTATTCGGCTGGAAACACCTCGTCCAAAAGCCCCCCGTGCGACTGCACAACCGCCCGCACGATGCGGCGAATCTGCCACTGGCGGAGTCCCTCGGTGAGCGGGTAGACCGGCAGCAGCTCCGCCTGGCCCAGCGGCTCCTCCCCGTCGAGTCGGGTCACCTGGGGATGGGCCATCTCCCACATCAGCCCCCGCCGCTTGGGTTTGCCCGCCAACAACACCTGCTGGCCGTGCTGAAACCGGTCCACGGCGTGGGGCTGGTTGAACCACACGGCCCGCAGGTAGTCGTTGCCCGAGCGGATCAGCAGACCGGCCACGCATCGTCCGGCCGCCGTGCCGCGGAGTTCCGACTCCTCGACCGTGCCGCGAACGCTTTGCACCTTGCCTTCTTCCAGGTTGGCGATCTCGCGACGGTCGGAGAAATCTTCATAGTCGCGGGGAAAGAAGAAAAGCAGGTCGCGGGCGGTGGCCAGGCCCAGGCGGCTGAGCATTTCGGCGCGCTGCGGTCCCACGCCCTTGAGAAACTGCACGGGGGTGGCCAGCCGCTCGGCGGCCGTTTTTTCGGAACCGCTCATACGAGCATTTTAGTTGGACAGCGCCACTTGGTAAGTAGGGCCGGCCGTGCCGAGCCGAAACGTGGCTGCGGCACCCCGATAGCAGAGCTATCGGGGCCACCCGCGGCAGCCAACCCGGCAACCTGATCCTGGTTCCCAAGCTCCAGCTTGGGAACCCACGGCCTCCGCGGGTGGCCCTACCTCACGACCGCCGGCGTCGGCTCGTTTTCTTTCGTGCCTTCTTGGCCTTTGGCTTCGCCGGGGTCTTCTTTTTCGCCTTGGCGTCGGCCGCCTTTTTGTGCTGGGGACGCTGGGGCGAGTGGACCTTGGCAACCAGGCGGAAATCGAGCTGCCGGCGATCGACGTCGACCCGGGCCACCGCCACGCGGACCGCGTCGCCCAGCCGGAAGGTATTGCCCGAGCGAAAGCCGGTAAGCGTATGCGCGGCCCGCTCGAAGCGGTAGGTGTCGTCGGCCAGCGACTGGACGTGGACGAGTCCCTCGGCCGGCAGCTTGATGCCCTGGACAAACAGGCCGAAGCTCTCCACCCCGGTCACCACGGCGTCCATCTCTTCGCCCACCCGATCGGCGAGGTAGCTGAGCAACTTGATCTTGATCAGTTCGCGCTCGGCCGATTCGGCCCGGCGTTCCAGTTCGGAGCAGTGTTCGCCCAGGGTGAGCAATTGATCGCCGTCGACGGCGGGCGTCTTGTCTCGCAGGATGGCGTCCAGCAGCCGGTGCACAGTGAGGTCGGGGTAGCGGCGGATGGGCGAGGTGAAGTGGCAGTAGCAGTCGCTGGCCAGGGCGTAGTGGCCCTCCTCCACCGGGCTGTAGACGGCCCGCTGCATCGACCGCAAGACGGCATAGTGGACCGCCCGCTGCTGGGGCTTGCCGGCCACGCGGCGCAACAGGCTTTGCAACTCGAAGCGGCTCTGGAGGCTCTCCGTCTTGAAGCCCAATTCGCTCACGAACTCGGTCAGCGCTTGCAACTTCTGGGGCGAGGGCGACTGGTGAATCCGCCGCAAGAAGGGCAGTTCCTTGCCGGCGATCAGGTCGGCCACGGCCTCGTTGGCCGCCAGCATGAACTCCTCGATGATCTGGTGGCTCTGGGTGTTTTCGCTCACGTGGGCGCCGGTGACCTTGCCGTTGGCGTCGAGGTCGATCTTCACCTCGGGCATGTCCAGCGCCAACGCCCCCTGCTGGAACCGTCGCTTGCGCAGAATCATCGCCAACTCGTGCATCCGCCCCAGCAACTCCCAGGCCCGCTTGCCCAACTTCTTTCGCCAGGGATCGCGGTCCGCCAGGAAGGCGTCCACTTGCTCGTAGGTCAGCCGGCGGTTGCTGCGGATGGCCGCCGAGCAGACTTCCGTGTGGGTGCGGACACCGTCCGCGGTGAACTCGATGTGAACGCTCTTCGTGTAGCGAACCTTGCCCGGCTGAAGGCTGGCCAGTCCGTTGGAGATCAACTCCGGCAGCATGGGCAGCACGCGGTCGGGCAGATAGACGCTGGTTGCCCGCTGGCGGGCTTCGCGGTCCAGGGGGCTCTTCGGTCGGACGAAATGGGCCACGTCGGCAATGTGGACCCCCAGCCGCCAGTGACCGTTTTCCAGCCGCCTTAGGGAAATCGCGTCGTCAAAATCGCGGGCGTCGGCCGGGTCGATGGTGAGCACCGTTTCGCTGGTCAGATCGCGCCGCCGGCCGCTGATCGACTCGTCGAAGGCCTGGGCCCGCTGGCGGGCGTCCTCCAAGGCGTCCTCGTCGAATTCCTCCCGCAGCCCAAACTCGCGAATGATCGCCTGGGTATCCACGCCCGGCGAGCCTCGCGATCCCAGCACCTCGGTGATCACTCCCTCGCCTTGACGAACCGGCGAAGGAAAGCGGATCATCTCCAGCACGACCACGTCGTCCGGCCGCACGCCGCTGGCGCCGGGGTCGCCCACCAGGATCGGCCGGGCAAACAGCGTCCCGTCCACCTGGACCATGCCCGAGCCCTCCTGCTCGAAATACATGCCCACGAACTGGTGCGTCTGGCGGGTGACGACCTCGACGATCTCGCCCCGCGTGCCGGGGAATTTGTGAGCGGGACGCTTCAGCAGCCGCACCCCCACCACGTCGCCGGTAGCCGCGTCGCCGGTTCGCCGGGCGGGAATGTAAATGTCGAAGTCGCGGCCCGCCGAGGCAGCCGTGCCGCTGGGACGGACGAAGCCGAAGCCGGCCTCCATGCGGCGAAATGTTCCCACCACCCGGTTGCCCGTGGACTTGGTGGACTTGGTTGGCTTCGTGGGTTTGGTGGGCTTTGCCGGCTGGACTGGCTTGGCCGGCTGGCTGGGCTGGACGAGATGCCCCGGGCCGTAGCGGAGTTGCCCCCGGCCGACCAATTTTTTGACGGCCTTCTTCACCTCCGGCAGCCGGCTCTTGGGCAATTTCAGCCGGTGGGCAATCTCCCGCGGCTTGATCGGCCGGTAGCCGGGCTGTTTGACCAGTTGGAGAATCGCCTCTTTCAGATCAACTTCAGTCATGGTCGCCTGCCCTTGGGAAAGATCGTCGCCCGCCCTTGCACGGCGGACCGCCAGGTTTCCGCAACATCTTTGCGAGGCTCTCGTTGCCAAGCTCCAGCTTGGCAACGCATTTCATCGTTGCTCCGCTTGCCATGGCGTGACGAAGCCGGAGCTTCGTAACGAGTAGGTTTCGAGAGCCACGCTCAGCGCTGCGGCGCGGGGTCAGGAGACCCGCGCCGAACGGCCCTACGAAGTCCCTCGCCCCTTGAACAGCTTCCGCCCGATGCTGGGGTTGTAGTGGGTCCACGGGCTGTCCACGTTGGGATCGTTCTGCAACTGCTGGTGGAAGGAGAAGATCTTCGCGTCGAGATTGTCCAGGTAATGCAGGGCGAGGGCCTCCAGCGTCATCGGCAGCTTGGGGCTGCCGTGCTCGTACTGGCCGTGGTGGGAAACGATCATGTGCTTCAGCCGCAGCACGGTTTCCGGGTCGATCGGTTCGCCGGAGAGTTTCTCCGCCTCGATGACCTTGGCCTCCAGCAGGCTGACGGCCATCACCAGGTGGCCGATCAGTTGACCCTCGTCGCTGTAGGCCAGATCGCGCTCGTAAACCAACTCGTCGATCTTGGAGACGTCGTGCAGGAACGCTCCCATCACCAGCAGGTCGCGGTCGATCTGCGGATAGCAGGGAGCCACCCGCAAGGCGACCTCCATCAGGCTGACCACGTGGTCCAACAGGCCGCCCTGGTAGGCGTGGTGCAGCTTGATCCCGGCCGGGGCCCGGGTAAACTTCGCCATGAACTCCGCATCGACCAGGAAGCACTCGGCCAGGGTGGCCAACTGGGGATTGTCCAGGCCGCGGAGAATCTCGCTCAACCGCCCCACCAGCTTGTCGATCTCGATCGAGCCCAGGGCGGTGAAATCCTCCTCGTCGACTTCGCTCGTCGGAACCTTGGACACGCGGGTGACGATCAGTTGGATGGCCCCCTGAAAGATCTGCGCGTTGCCCTCCACGCGGACGTAGTCGCCGTTGTCGAACGAGCGGTAGAGCGACTCGCTGGCGTTCCACATCCGCGCCGCCACCACCCCCGACCGATCGCTCAACTCAAGCTGCAAGTAGAGATTGCCGTTGCGATTGGGTCGAAGTTGCTTGCCGCCGGCGCGAAAGACCTCGTCGACCGGGTCTTGGTCCTTGAGTTGACTGACGAAACGCCGCCCCATGCGAAGGCTCCGGGAAAAGGACATCAAGGGTAGAGAAAACGGGGGAGAGGGATTGATTTTAGGACGAACGCTCCGCCGCCACAAGGGCCGGCGGCGACTGCCCTTGCCCCGGTGGTTGCGGCTAGCCTAGAATGCCTCCTTTCCGGCGACGCCGGCTTGCCCCCCGGCAGGCGCGTTCGACGCGGGTGGCCCGACCGTTCGACGCGGGT
>CAYZWG010000357.1:3762-6006 GCA_964481605.1 uncultured Planctomycetaceae bacterium | reverse complement strand
ATCGTGCAACTCGCCCAAAGCGACACTGATCGGGCGGCGACCCCCGACGGCCGCCACGACCTGCTCAACCGTCTCCGCGTCGGCCGCGCCGAGAGGGCCCCGGCGGGGCTCTTTCACGTCGATCAGGTGGGCCCCCCCGGCCAGGGCCGTCCTCGCTTCCTCCGCGTTTCGCACACTGATTAAGACCCGGGTCATGCCTTCACCATCCGCACCGGACCGCCAAACGACCGCACTTCCCCCCTCCAAATAGTGGGGACGCTCGCTCCTGGTGGGGCCGCGGCCACATCCCCATCGACCCGCAACTGTCCGCAATCTCCACTGGCCGGTAATAGTTTACCGGGATCAACCTTGCTGCGTAACCTATTTTTTTGCAGAGGTCGCGGACACGGCCCGTTGGGCCAGGGCCTTGATTTTCCTCCCGAAATGCAGTCTGCTAGCGAGTTTGCGGTCCCCCGGCCGCGGAACCATAAAGGAGCTTTCCGCCGGCAGGACTCCACCCTGGCTCCGCCACGGAGCCAGGTTTCCCGGAAGAAGAGAAGAAAGGTAGCGAAGCAGGCATGTCGGATTCGCATCTGCCGACCGGCTCGGACAGACCCCTCATTGTGGGTATCGCGGCCGTGATCGTGGTTTATTTTCTGCTGGCGGCGGCCGGCCTGCCCCAGCACTGGACCGAACAGGCCAGTGGCCACGAGGAGGAAAACCCGGCTGCCCGGGCCGACCCAGACCTCGCCCACCCGCCCGCGGATGCCGCCTCCGGCGAAGAGGAAACCTCCGCATCGCGGCAGACCGGCGATCGAGAGCCCGCTGCGGAAGGTGGCGGGCATGGGGCGACCGGCGTCCATCCGCCATACTGGACGGTCCTCCCCTTCGCCCTCTTGCTGGGGGCGATCGCCGTATTTCCGCTCTTGCCGTGGACCGAGGCGTGGTGGGAACACAACAAGAACCGTTTCATCGTGGCGGTCGTGCTGGGCGCGCTCACGCTGCTCTACTATCTGCTCTTCTACCACGCACCCGTGGAAGCCCACTGGCCGGGACACGCCGTGGTGGCAAACAATTCGGCCGGGCTCAACTGGGCCACCACCTGGACCGTGTTCGCCAACGGCATTCTGGGCGAGTACATCCCCTTTATCGTTCTGTTGTTCAGCCTCTACGTGATTTGCGGCGGCATTCGCATCGAGGGCGATCTGCCTGCCCACCCGTTCACCAATACGGCGTTCATCGCCACCGGCGGCCTGCTGGCCAGCTTCATCGGCACGACCGGCGCGGCAATGCTGCTGATCCGTCCCCTCCTGGAAACCAATCGCGAGCGGAAATTCAAGAAGCACACCGTCATTTTCTTTATCTTCGTGGTCTGCAATTGCGGCGGCTGCCTTCTGCCCATCGGCGATCCGCCCCTCTTCCTGGGTTACTTGCGCAAAGTTCCCTTTCTCTGGACGTTCAACCTCTGGCCCGAATGGCTTTTCGTCAACGGCGCGTTGTTGGCCGCTTACTACGCCTGGGACCTATTCTGGTGCTATCCCCACGAGGCCAAACGCGACATCGCCCGTGACGAGACCCAGGTCCGCGGACTGAGATTCTCCGGCCTCTGGCCCAATGTGCCGCTGTTGTTTGGCGTCGTGCTGGGCGTGGCGCTGTTGGCGCCGGGCAAGGACCTGTTGGGCTGGAATCCCTGGATGTATGCCCGCGAGGCCCTGCAATTGGCGCTGGTGGCCCTGTCGCTGCTGTGGGGGAGCGAAATCGTGCGGCGGGCCAACAACTTCAACTATCACGCCATCATCGAAGTGGCCGCCTTGTTCTTCGGCATTTTCATCTGCATGCAGGCACCGCTGCAAATCCTCCACGTGGTCGGTCCCAACCTCGGCCTCACCGACCCCATGCACTTCTTCTGGGCGACCGGCAGCTTGTCTTCCGTGCTCGACAACGCACCGACTTACGTCGTCTTTTTCGAAACGGCCAAGTCGTTTACCGCCGCCACCCCCAGCATGACCCAGACCGTGGCCGGCGTGGGCGAACACCTGCTGGTGGCCATCAGCCTGGGGGCCGTGTTCATGGGGGCCATGACCTACATCGGCAACGGGCCGAATTTCATGGTCAAGGCGATTGCCGAGAAATCGGGGATCGCCATGCCCAGCTTCTTCGGCTACATGCTCTACAGCGTGGGGATTCTCCTGCCCCTGCTGATCGTCACCACGCTGATCTTCTAACGGGGTCGGCAGCTTCGACGCGATGCCGTTGAAACAGGGC
>CAYZWG010000357.1:0-3662 GCA_964481605.1 uncultured Planctomycetaceae bacterium | reverse complement strand
GGTCTCGGCGTTCGGCGCGGGTCTCCCGACCCCGCCGGGATCGGGTGGCAACGCCCGGGCGGTGTTCCCATTCGCTGGGCGGAGTGATTCGCGCGGACCTCTTGTGGCTCCAGCCACACCGGTTCAAGAACCGGTGCTACCCACGGTCTCGGCGTTCGGCGCGGCTTGCAGCCGCCCTGGCTGATCTGCGACAATTCCCACGTAAGCGCCTGCCGCGCACCCCGGCCTCAACCCGGCGGAGAAGAAATCCGTCGCCGACGCTCGACTTCCCAAGCCGGAAAGGACAGTGGAGAGATGACTAGTGCATGTAGCGGCATTTTGGTCCCCGTGGCGATGGGCCTCGGGCTTTTGCTTCCTGCCGCCGGCCGGGCCGCGGACGACGCCCCGCTCACTTCGTCCGCACGGCCGGTGGTCACGGTCGAGGGACGGACGCTCGACCTGCCCCATGTCTTTCCGGACGGTTCGATCCGCTTCCACATGGCGGTCGGCCCGCTTTCGGCAGACCGCGGCACGGTTGCCGTGCCGGTGGGAGGCCGTCGCCTGGCCAAGCTGATCTTCCGGGACGACTTCGACTCCGGCGGCAAGGCGAATTGGCAAGACGCCCTCGGCACAACGGCGGTGGTCGACGGCCAACTGGTCGCCGGCAGCCCGCGAAACGACGTCCTCCTGCGAGGTTTCCAGGAGCGGAACGTACATGTCGAGGTGGAAGCCGAAGCCGCCACCCAAATGGGCATCCTCGTTCGCTACCAGGACGCCAAGAATTTCGTCCTGGCGTTCCATACTCCGGGGCCGAGCATCCTCGGCTTTCACGAAGCGGTGGATGGCCGGCTGGGCCCCTGGCTCCAGCCCGTCTCGACCGGGCAGCTAACGGGCAAGTCGCTGCGGATGGTCGTGGAGATGGAAGGCGACCAGATCACCGCCACGCTGACCGACAGCGAGGCACACGTGGCTCGCACCCGGGCTTCGATCCGGAGGATCGGCAAACCGGGAAGCATCGGGCTCTACCACGACGCCAGCACGGCCGGCACGCAACATTTCGACAACTTCCGCGTGGCTCGGCTGGAGCGCGGAGTTCCGGCCGACGCCGTCCAAGTGGTCGTTCCGGCCTCGGTCGCCCACGGCGGGGCCGTTTGGGTCCTGGGCCGCCGTGTGCGTGTGCGGGGGCGCGAGGGTCGGTTCACAAACCCCCAGGGCTCCCTGCGGGCCCTGACCGTGGCCGGCCTGGATGAGATGGCGCCGGTCAGCGCGGGCGCTGCCGAGCGGACGCTCTTTCCGCTCCGCCTGCCGAATCGGCGTTGGGTCCGCTTTCCCGCCCAGGGCCTGAAGGAGCCGGCCTGCGGCGTGATCTATCGAACCGGCGATGTGGTAACCAACGGCATGCCTCTGGGCGGAGTGGATACCGGCTGCACCGACCTGGAAACCAGCGGGATGCTGGGCTACACCACGATCTTCAACACCCACGTACCCCGCCGCGGCCCGCTCAATGTCCCCCTGTTGGGCCTGGCTGTGGGCGACCGGACCTGGCTGTTGTGCGATCCGCGGCCCAAGCAGGGATCGGGGGCGTATCAACACCCGGTCTCCGAGATCCCCTTTCACCTCGATTTGGATGGGCTGGAAACGGCCGAGCAAGTCCAATATTGGGGGCATTACCCTGTCGCCGACCTGGAATTCGAGACGGGCGCCCCGATCCGCGTGGGCCTGCGGGCCTGGGCACCGTTCTTGCCGGGAGACGTGGTCGCCTCGATGCTTCCCGGGGCGGTCTTCGAGGTCCATCTGCGCAACCCCACCGCCACGGCCCAGCGGGGTACGATCGCCTTCTCCTTCCCCGGCCCGCTCCCCAAGGAAGCCGGCGCGGAGGAGTTTCATCGCACGAAGTTGCGGGGGGCCGTCCGTGGCGTGGAAGTGACCGCGCCGTGGGTCTCTTACGCGATCGGCACGATCGGTCCCGACCAGCCGCGACTGGGCGGCGGGCTGAACACCGACGGGGCGGCCTGGTCGAAGGTCGCCGGGCAATTGCCCCCCGACGACCCCAGCCGGCCCGGTGCTTCCGCCGCGGTCGATTTCTCGCTCGATCCCGGTCAGACCAGGGTGGTGCGATTCGTGCTCGCCTGGTGTGCACCCGTCTGGAACGCCGGCGGTTGCAACTGGGCCGGCGCCGAACACAGCTTCACCCACATGTATACCAAACACTACCCCAGTGCCCGGCAGACGGCCCAAACGCTGGCCGAGAATCACCAGTCGCTGCTGGAGCGAATTCTCGCCTGGCAGGAGGTCCTTTACGCAGAAAAGACGCTGCCCGTTTGGCTACGCGATTCCCTCGTCAACAACCTTCACCTGATCGCCGAGGACGGTATGTGGGCACAGAAGAAGGAGCCCCTGCCGAAGTGGGTCCGTCCAGAGGATGGGCTGTTCGGCATGAACGAGTGCCCCCGCGGCTGCCCCCAGATCGAGTGCATCCCCTGCTCGTTCTACGGCAACCAGCCGCTGGTCTATTTCTTTCCCGAGTTGGCACTGTCCACGTTGCGTGGTTACAAGGGCTATCAGTATCCCGACGGGGCGGCGGTGTGGATCTTCGGGGGCTGTACCGGCAAGACCCCTTTCCTCGATTTCGCCCATCCGACCAAGGGCTACCAGTGGGCGACCAACGGCATTTCACTGGCGGCCATGGTGGACCGCTACCTGCTTTGTTACGGTGAGGAGCAAAAAGACTTTGTCGCCGAGTTCTACCCGACCATCAAGCAGAACATGATTTACACGGTCAACCTGCGGCCGGCGTATCCCCTCGGCGACCGGATTATCGCCATGCCCACCGGCAACCAGGGAACGGAGTGGTTCGAGGCGCCCCAGCCCGGCTGGCGGGGAATGACGGCCCACGTGGGCGGGCTCCACCTGGCCCAGCTTCGCATTGCCCAGCGAATGGCCCGCCTGGCCGGCGACGAGCAGTTTGCCCGGCAGTGTGCCGAGTGGATCGCCGCGGGTGCCGAAAGCATGGGAAAAAAGCTCTGGACCGGCAGCTACTACCTCAACTTCCTCGAGCCGGAAACGGACAGCAAGTCGGACCTGATCTTCGGCTACCAGCTCGACGGCCAGTGGATCACCGATCAACACGGCCTGCCCGGCGCTTTGCCTGAGGATCGTGTCAAGACGACGCTGGAAACGATCAAGCGGTGCAACATCGCGGTGACCAGGTACGGGGCGGTCAACTACACCAACCCCGACGGCACTCCGGCCCCGGTCAAGGGCTACGGCACCTATTCCTATTTCCCGCCCGAAGCCCTGATGCTGGCCATGACCTATATCTACCACGGCCAGAAAGCGTTCGGCCTGGAGCTTGCCCGCAAGGTCTGGCACAACATCGTCTGCCTGCAAGGCTACACCTGGGACATGCCCAACATCATGCGAGGCGACGTGGACACCGGCCAGCGGACCTTCGGCAACGACTACTACCAGGACATGATGCTCTGGTCGCTGCCGGCGGCGATCGAGGGCGGGGACTTCGGCGTCCCGGCCAGGCCCGGCGGCCTGGTCGACCGCGTCCGCAAGGCGGCAGCGGGACGTGCCGGCGCGGGTCCCCCTGCGGGCAGCGCGTGGACCGGAACTCCGGCAGGCGGTAGAATTACCGCAGCAGAGTAAGGTGCGTGCTCGGCATGCGCGGAGACCGG
>CAYZWG010000356.1:0-6010 GCA_964481605.1 uncultured Planctomycetaceae bacterium | reverse complement strand
GGCCGCCGGCTAGTCGACCAATTGGGCACCACTGATCAGCTCGATGAACTCCTGGTTGGAACTGAATTTGGCCAGCTTGGCGGTCAACTGCTCCATGGCGTCCACCGGGTGCATGGTGCAGAGCGTGCGGCGGAGCATCGTCACCGCGTGAAGCGTCTCCGGGGGAAGCAGTTTTTCCTCCCGCCGCGTTCCCGATTGGGATATGTCCAGTGACGGCCACACGCGCCGATCCGCCAGTTTCCGGTCCAGCACCAATTCCATGTTACCGGTGCCCTTGAACTCCTGGAAGATCAACTCGTCCATACGGCTGCCCGTGTCGATCAAGGCCGTGCCCACGATGGTCAACGAGCCCCCCTCCTCGAACAGCCTGGCGGTGGCGAAGAGTTTTTTGGGGATATCCATGGCCTTGATGTCGATCCCTCCGCTCATCGTTCGTCCGGTGTTGCCGACCCACTTGTTGAAGGCCCGGGCGAGCCGCGTGATCGAATCCATCAGGAGGAACACGTCGCGGCCCATCTCGGCCAGCCGCCGGCAGCGTTGCAGGATCAACTGGGCCAACCGGACGTGGCTCTCGATGTCGCGGTCGAGGCTGCTGGCAACGACCTCGCCGTTCACGGCGCGGCGAAAATCGGTGACTTCCTCCGGGCGCTCGTCGATCAGCAGCACAATCAGCTTGACGTCGGGGTGGTTCTCGGCCACGGCCTGGCTGATGTGGTGCAAGAGCACCGTCTTGCCGGTTCGCGGCGGGGCAACGATCAACGCCCGTTGACCTTTACCCAAGGGGGTCAACAGGTCGATCACGCGGGTCGTCAGGGGCAGCGGCCCGGTCTCCAGCTTGAGCCAGTGCTCCGGCGTGATGGGGGTGAGTTGATCGAACGTCTTGACGTCGCGGTAGGCCGGCGGCTCCATCCCGTCGACGTCGATGATTTCCTTCACCCGGGGGCCTTGCTGCTTGCGGCCGGGTTGCACCATGGCGTTGACCAGCACGCCTTCGCGGAGTCCGAACTTATCGATCATGCTTCCGGGCACGAACGGGTCGGTCATCTGGCGGACGTAGTCTGCGGTCGGATCGCGCAAGAAACCGTAGCCGTTGGGGTGCATTTCCAGTACACCACTGCCGGGCTGAGCCGGTCCGGGTTCCGCTGCATCGCCGAAATCGGTCTTGCGAGGGTAGTTGCCGGAATCTCGATGAGGCCGGGTGCGCCCGCGATAGTTCCCTGCATGTCCCCCGCTCTTTCCTCTGGGGCGGCCTCGTTTCTTTTTTCCCATAATTCACCTAAGCAAAAACCCTGTTAAGCACGGACCGAGAAACAACTTCAGTACTTCCCACGCGGCCCCATACCGCGGGAACCGGTTGGGGAACAGCCGCTGCTGGCCAAACCCTTTTCCCCCGACGCGGGAGGCAAGGGAAATCTTGGACCTTCGTTGTTCAGACTGTTCCCAAAAGCGCAGCCAAACCGGCACGACGCTCGGGACGAATCCCAAGAGCACGGAGTGGGCATACGGCATCGGATGCCGAACACCCCCATCAAGAGGTCAATTCTCGCCGGAGGACGAAAATCGTGTTGCCAACGAGCCGGCCGTCCCGGCGCCCGCGCACCGGACAGCGATCTCAAGGAGCCTACAACTTCCTGGGGGGACACCCTGAACCCATTCTCGTCCGCCCGGAAATCGGCAGCCGCCACTTGGGCTCGGCAAGGACTCGGGTCCAAAAAAGCCTTATCTGCCCCCCGCCCCCGTCAATTCTGCCGGGAAGATGGCCCCGAGAGTCTGGACTTTTGGGCCGATAGCACCTACCTGCTCGGTAGAACCCTAACTACGGCCATCTTACTTATCCAACCATCCCTGTCAACCTTTGAGCCGACAATTCGCAACCAAAGTGCAGAACTTTTTTAGTATTCGGCGTTCCCCGTGTCCCATCTCGATCCCATTTTGCTGGGCCCGAGGCAAGAAATTCCACGCCGGCAAATCACCGTCGGACCGGGCCGCGGGAAGCAATCCCACGATCGGCGGCCGTCAATAAATGATACGCGCCGCCCAAACGAATCAGAAACCACCCCTAAGTGGGGGTGCCGTCTCCAGCACTACCTGTCATATACACTATTCTTGCCCCTTTCGCAAGTCGTCTTTTCCACAATTCTCCTTCTGCAACCACGACATCGGGTCGACCGGTCTCGCCGCCCGCCACACCCGGGCCGCGGAATTTGCCCGTAAATCTCTCATTACCCTCAAAGTTTGCCTGGCTTTGCTGACCCCCGGCAACCGATAAGAGACCCGCGACTGAATCCGTTTGGCATGGTTTGCGATTAACGTGAGGGAACAAGGAAATGCGGGCAAGACACGCAGTTCTATTCTCCAGTTTGTTGGCCCTGCTGCTGGCGGGGCCGGTGGCGGCCGAAGACGCCGTCCGCTGGCAGCCGACTCTCGACGCGGCCAGATCGCTGGCGGCCCGGACCAACCAGTTGATCCTGGTGCATTTCTGGCGTTCCGGATGCCCTCCCTGTGCGAAGATGGACCGCGACGTTTTCAGCCGGCCGGACGTGGCCGCGGCAATCCAGCGCGACTACGTGCCGGTCAAGATCAACAAGGCGTTTTTCCCGTCCACCGCGGCCCAGTTCCGAGTCATGGCGGTTCCCACCGACGTGATTCTCACGCCGGACGGGAGGGTGGTCCAGACACACGTCGGCTTCACGCCCGCGGACGAATTTATCGGACGGTTGAGCCAAGTCGCCGCCGCCGCCAGACCGCCAGCCGACCGCTACGCCCGGCAAGCCGTGCCGCCCCAGCCAACACCTCGCTCGGCGGCAGGGCCGGCACCGTACGCGGCACCGGGTTTCAACGCCCCCACCCAGCCGGGGCCCCGTTCTCGACAAGCGTTGGCCGCCGCAGGACCCTCTCCCGTCGAGGCAAGGAGGCCGCAAGGCCGTGCGATCCCGCCGGCCGTGCCCTCGGTCCAGACCGCACGGGTTGATCCACGCTATTCCACCCCCGGCGGAGTGCCCGACGCCGCACCCTTGCGACCAACCGCCAGGCCACCGCAAGCCACAAGGAATCCCGATTACGGGGCACCGCTTGCGGGAATGGCTGGTGGTGGAGGGAACTCGGGCAGACCGGGTTCGCCGGTCGGGCCTTGGACGCCGCCGGCGACGGCTGGCCCGGCAACCCAACCGGTGCCCTCGCGGTCGAACTTCGCGCCGTCGAAGCCCACGCCGCAAACCAACATGGCGGCAAGGCAGCCGGCAGCCGGTAATCCTCCGCTGGCCCTGGACGGGTTTTGTCCCGTTCAGTTGACCGAAAACAGGCGGTGGGTCAGCGGCGATCCACGCTGGGGGTTGCGTCACGAGGGACGCACCTACCTGTTTTCGGGCCCCCGCCAGCAGCAAGCTTTCTACGAAAATCCCGAGCGGTTCGCCCCGGTTCTCTCCGGCAACGATGTTGTTCTGGCCGTCGATCAGCGACAGCAGGTTCCTGGCCGGCGGGAGTATGGCGGCTGGTTCCACGATCGGGTCTACTTGTTCGCCAGTGAGGACACGTATCGGAGATTCGAGGCCGATCCGCAGCGGTACGAAGCGGCCGCGTTGGGCCAAGCCCCGGGACGTGTCCAGCAAGGGGCCCCGAACAGCACCACGGCGGCGGCGTCCTGGCCGGCTGCCGCGGCAGCCCCATCTCCGTACTGACCCGAAGGGACGCCGCGGCGGCCCGCGCCGAACTTGGCTGCGGGCGGTCCGGGCCGGCGGTTCCTCGCGGCGGCCGGCTATTTTCCCTCGATGATCCGGGAAATCCGTTCCACCTGAGCCCGGACCCCTTCCAGCCCCGGGTTCAGACGCAACGCGCGGCGAAAGCTCTCCAGGGCCGAGACGTGGTTGCCCAGTTCCAGGTAGGCGTGCCCCATTCCGGAAGCCGCCGCGAAGTGGTAGGGGTTGATTTCCAGGGTTTGGTGGCAGTCGCGGATGGATTCGGCGAATCGGCCCAAGGCGTAGCGGCCGACGGCCCGCTGGTTCCAGGCCTCGGCGAACCATGGGGCCACGCCAATCAACTCGCCGGCACGGCGGACGGCTTCCTCGAACTGTTGAGCCGTGTTGAGCCGAATCACGATGCCCAGCAGTTGGCGTTGCCGCTGGTTGCCGGCGCGGGTCCACACGTGGCGTATGCCGTTCTCCGCCAGTGTGCGCACGGTCCGATCCTTGTCGACCAGGGCGAGGCCCATCACGTGGTTGGCCTCGTAGTCTCCCACGAATCCCAAGGCCAACACGGCGGCGCGGCGGATTTCCGCCAAGACGTGTTGGGCCAGGCGTTCGAGCGTTCCCTGGGTGTACGTCTGCGACAACCGGCTGATAAACGTGGCGGAGTCCTGCCGATCGAGATACTGCCGGTACAGCAGCGCCAGAACCGGCAGTTGCGGTGACTGGCTACTCAACGTAAGGCCCTCGGCACAAATCCAAATCGAAACGTCCACGGTGTGGACCGGATAAGTCTGATTCTAATTGGACAGCGTGCGAGAACCAACCAAAAAAGGGCCTCGCCCAGCCGATTTGCCCTTCCCGGAGGGTCGGATTCGACGGAAAATACCATTCGGACGCCACTCTTCTTGTTGGGAAAAAGCCAGTGCATAGAGCGAATCGGGCGATGCCGCTGGCGGGGGCAGTTGGGGTGACCCTGGCGGCCCTCTGGCCGCTCGCGGCCGCAGTGGCCAGAGGGCCACAAGACGCCCCCCCGAAGTGGCTCAAGGGACCCGCTTTTCGGCAGAAGCTCGCGCAGGCGGAAGACGTCTACTGGCCCGCCGTGCCGCTAAGGCAGGCCCTCTCCCAGTTTTCCCGGGCCGAGCGGGTGGCCCTGGTGATCGATCGGCGGATCGATCCGGGCCGGGAGATTCACCTGCGATTGCAGTCGGCGCCGATCATCGAGATTTTTCGCACCGTGGCCAAGGGCGGGAAGGCGGGAATCAGTGTGTTCGGCCCGGTGATCTACCTGGGGCCGCCGCACAGTGCCGACCGGATTCGTACGGTGGCCCAGTTGCGCCGTGACGAAGCGGCGGGCCTGCCCTCGGTGGCGCAACGCAAATGGCTGGAGGCCAAGCCGCTTGCATGGGACGACTTCGCCACCCCGCGGGCGTTGCTTGCTCGCCTGGCTTCCCAAGCCGGGGCCACGATCACCGAACTGGAGCAGGTTCCACACGATCTTTGGGCGGCGGCCGACTTGCCGGCGCTGCCCTTGACCGACCGGCTGACGCTGATCCTGGAGCAGTTCGACCTCACCTTTCGGCTGGCCGCCGACGGTCGCAGCGTGGAACTGGTGCCCGTGCCGGAAGAGGTGGGCCTCGTCCGCCGTTACCCGGCCGGCGGCCGGGCGGACCAGTTGGCCTCACGCTGGAAGGAGCTGGCGCCGCGGTGTCGGTTCAAGGTGGTCGGCGACGAGGTCTACGTTTGCGGACGCCTGGAAGACCACGAGCGGATTGCCGCGGCCGGGCGGCCGGCGGGCGGCGACCGCCACCCCGGGAGGAAACCGTCCCACGGGCCGGCCCAGAAGCGGTTCACCGCCCGGGTGCAAAACAAACCCCTGGGGCAAGTGCTCGACTCGTTCGCCGCACAACTGAAGCTGGAGGTCAAGCTTGATCGGGCGGCCTTGGCGGCGGCCGGTGTCTCGCTCGACCAGCTTGTTTCGTTTGACGTCCAGCAGGCCACGCTGGAAGAGCTGTTCCGGGCGATTTTGGACCCGCTCGATTGCGAAGCCCGTTTTCGGGACCGAGTGGTCGAGATTCGCCCGGCACGCTAGCCCGTAGGCCGGATCGTGATCCGGCGTTGTTCCCGCTCGGCGCGGGTCTCCCGACCCCTCGCGCTCGGCGCGGGTCTGCCGACCCCGCCGAAAGCACGGGTGGCCCAGGTTCTTGAACCGCCACCCGGCGGCAGCCGCCAAGAGGTCAGGGGAGTGGGTGGCGACGCTCAGTCGGTGTTGCTATTCGCTGGGTGGAGTGATTTGCCCTGACCTCTTGTGGCTCCAGCCACACCGGTTC
>CAYZWG010000355.1:0-6015 GCA_964481605.1 uncultured Planctomycetaceae bacterium | reverse complement strand
GGCAACGTCGTTGGCCTTTTGTCGGGCCGCTGAAAAAAAGTCCGTTCCTGCACCCCCGGCACGACAGGGTGCAGCAGCACCCTTCCGCACACACCGACGGCTGGTGTGCTTGACAATCGGACGGGAGTTTCCTAGAGTGCTGAGGATTTCTCAGGCAAGCCCCGGGAAAACAGCCTGCCTGCGGCCGCCTCGACAAAGGTTGGCCGAACGCGGGCACACCGATTTCCTTGGGCTCGCCGAACCCGCGACATCCACCAGCGCCGCGTCGGCATGGACTGACGCCTGTCAACTGTTATGGGCGACCCCGTAACCATCAATATCCGGCATTTGGCGCGAGCCGTGGGCATCCCGGTGGGCCAGGTGCAGGCGGTCCTGGAACTGCTGGATGAGGGGAACACGGTTCCGTTCATCACCCGATACCGCAGGGACCAGACCGGAGGATTGGACGAAGAGCAGATTCGCCAGGTTCAGGACAGGCTGTCCAAAATGCGGCTCCTGGCGGAGCGCAAGCAGACGATCCTCCGCTCGATCGAGTCGCAGGGGAAGCTCACCGAGGCGTTGGCCAAGAGTATTCGCGGGGCCAGTACGGCGAAACGGCTGGAGGACCTCTACCTCCCCTTCAAGCCGAAGAAACAGACGCTCGCCTCGGTGGCTCGCGACCGCGGCCTGGAACCCTTGGCCGACGAAATTCTCCGCCAGAGCCCCAGTTGTGCGGACCTGGACGCCCGGGCGGCCGATTTCATTGATTCCGACAAGGGGGTCCCCACGGCCGCCGAGGCCCTGTTGGGGGCGGGGCATATCCTTGCCGAACGGTTCAGCGAGAACGCCCAGTTGCGCCAACGTCTTCGCGAGATCTTGCAGCGCACCGGGGTTGTCTCCTGCGCGAAAGCCGGCGGCCAGGAGAAGCCGCCAAGGGAAAAGACCCCGCCGGCGGAAACGAAATCCAAGCCCGCCGGCGAACCACCGGCGCCGGCAAGCCTCCAGCCGGCAGCCGTGGGCGCGGCCCAGCAGTCGACATCGCCGCAGGCGGCCTCGACCGAACCGCCACCGACGGACGCGGTCGCGGGCGGCGCGGATTTGAGCGGACCGGCCGGCGGCGATTCGAGTCACGAGGTCCCGACGGGGTCTTCGGCCGTTGTCGCCCAAGAGGTCCCGGCCGAAACCTCCGGCCCAGACGGTGCCGGGGGCGACGAAGCCGATGCCCAAGGCTCCGGCCAGGGCGGGGGTCCTGAACAGCCGGACGACCCGCCCCGATCGGCGGCCGAGCAAGAGACCTTGCCGGACGATCCGCCGCCGGCAGCCCCGCCGGCGGCCGAGACCGCTCTGGCGAGCGAGGCGGCGACGGCACCCTCGCAGCCGGCCGACGTTTCCGCGCCGGCCGGCACCGACGCCCAGGAGTCGACCGGCTCGACCGACTCGACCAGCACCGCCGGGAGCGTGGCCGAGGAGGCGAGCGGGACCGAACCGGAGGCGTCTGCGGCCGAGGAGGCGTCGGCGGCCGAGAAATCGCCAGGGGAAACCGCCGGCCCGGCCGAAGCCGTCCCCCCGGTCCAAGCCGCCCCCCCGCCGAGCCCCCCCAAGCCCAAGTCGAAGGCCTTCCGGGGCGACCGCAGGGCCGACCGCAGGAAGCAAAAGAAGAAAAAAGCGGAGGAGAAGAAGCAGAAGGCCTTCAGCGACTATTTCGACTTCAACGAGGCGATCCGCAAGATTCCCCCGCATCGCGTGCTGGCGATCAATCGGGGCGAACGCGCGCGGGTGTTGCGAGTGAGGATCGAGAGCGACACGGAGGCGATGCACAAGCAGCTCGACGAGCTTTGCGTGCCCGAGGGACACGCCCACGCCGAGTTCCTTCGCGGTTGTGCTCGCGACGCGCTGGCTCGGCTGATCCTGCCCAGCCTGGAACGGGAGGTCCGTCGCGAATTGACCGATCGGGCGGAAACGCACGCCGTGGGGGTGTTTGCCCGGAATCTGCGCAACCTACTGTTGCAGCCGCCCGTGCGGGGCAAGCGGGTGCTGGCCGTGGACCCCGGTTTCAAGAGCGGGTGCAAGCTGGCCGCGCTGGATCAATTCGGCAACATCCTGGCCCACGACGTGATCTACCTGATCGGCAAGCCGGAGCGGAAAGAGAGCGCTGGCCGGACCGTGCGGGAGCTGATCGCCCGCTACCAGCTTTCGGCGATCGTGATCGGCAACGGCACCGCCTGCCGCCAGACGGAGGAGTTCTTCTCCGAACTGATCGCCCAGGAGTTCCAGGATTCGGGGCTGGCCTACGTGATTGTCAACGAGGCGGGCGCCAGCGTCTACTCGGCCAGTCCCCTGGGCCGCGAGGAATTCCCCCACTACGATGCCTCGCTGCGGGGGGCCATCTCCATCGGCCGCCGCTTGCAGGACCCCTTGAGCGAACTGGTCAAGATCGACCCGGCCAGTATCGGCGTGGGGCTCTACCAGCACGACGTCAAGGCAAAGCACCTGCGCAACTCGCTCGACGAGGTCGTCGAATCGTGCGTGAACCACGTGGGCGTGGACGTCAACACCGCCAGCCCCGCCCTGTTGCGATATGTTTCCGGCCTGAATCAACTGACCGCCCGCCGGGTCTGTGAACACCGCCTCCAGCGGGGACCCTTCCGCAACCGGCAGCAACTCAAGGAAGTGCCCGGCTTCGGCGAGGCAACCTTCGTGCAGGCGGCCGGGTTCCTCAAGGTCACCACGGGCGACACCCCCCTGGATGCCACCTGGATTCACCCGGAAAGCTACCAGGTTGCCGTCCGGGTGATGGAGCGGCTGGGCTGCTCGCCCGACGAGTTGGCCGGTTCGGACAACCGCGGCGACCTGGCCCAGCGGATTGCCAAGCTGGACGTGAAGGGATTGGCCGGGGAGCTTGAGGTGGGCGAGTTGACGCTCAAGGACATCCTGGCGCAACTGGCCCGCCCGGGGCGCGACCCCCGCGAAGACCTGCCCCCGCCGATCTTTCGCCGGGGAGTGCTCAAGCTGGAAGACCTCCAGCCGGGGATGCAGCTTTCCGGCACGGTGCTCAACGTGGTCGACTTTGGGGCCTTCGTCGACATCGGCATGCATGACAGCGGCCTGGTCCACGTGAGCCAGTTGGCCGACAAGTTCATCCGCGACCCGCACGACGTGATCGCCGTGGGCGACGTGGTCAAGGTCTGGGTGGTGGAAGTCGATCAACAGCGCCGCCGGGTCTCGCTGACGATGATCGCCCCGGGCACACGGCGCGGCAGCCGGCCGAAAGAGACCCGACGCGAAGCCCATCCCAGGCCCAAGCGTGGAGAGCGACCCCGCCCCGAAGGTCGGGCGCCCCGCCGGAGCGACCAGCGGCCGCGCGGCGGCCGGCCGCCCAAGTACAGGCCGAAGTCGCGCCCCAAGCCGGTCAAGCCGATCACCGAGGAAATGAAAACCGGCCAGGAACCGATGCGGACCTTCGGCGACCTGGCCCAGTTCTTCCAGTTCCAGAAAGAAGACAACACGAGCCAGGGCAGCGCCTCGGCCGACCAGCGGAAGAAGCCCCAGCGGAAAAAGGAGAAGCCGGCCGCGGAATCGGCGCCCGCCCAACCGCCGGATTCCACTCCGCCGCCGCCGGCCGAGCCCGCCGTTCCGCCGCCGGTGGAGGCAACGGCTGCCCCGTGCGGCCCGGCCGAGTCCGCCGCCTTGCCGCCACAAAGCGATGCGCACACCGAGGACCGCGGGGAGAACCCGGCCTCCGGCCAAACACCGCGGCCGCCGGACGACGGCGGTTGCGGTGATGCGGCCCGGGACGACGGCTCCGCCTGAGTCCACGCGGCGTTCGAGGCACCTTGTTCGGCGCGGGGCTACCGACCACCGCGGTAAACATCTTCGAGGGCCGCTGGACGCTCGTACATTGTAACCCGAAGCGTAAGCGAGGGAGAATCACCGGCCTGGAATCCCTCGCTTACGCTTCGGGTTACGATGGCCGCCGCTGAACGAAACCGGGAAAATACAAACATTTTGCCCGACCCCGCCGCGTTGGGCGCGGGGCTACCGACGACCGCGGTCTTCCGGCGCACTCCTGGACCGATACCCTTGTACCCTTGCTTCCGTTTTCTCCCGGCCCCATGAGCGACTTCGACCAACGACTGCAACGAGCGATCCAGCGGGGCCAGCGGGCCGGCAGTGCCCGGGCCGAGGCCGAGGCCCAGAAGGCCATTTCCGAGCACGAACTGCGGAGCCGGCACTCGCAGTACCGGCTGGAGCTTTCCGAGCACATCGAGCGTTGTCTCCGCCGGCTGCCCCAGCACTTTCCCGGCTTTCGCTTCGAGACGATCGTCTCCGAACGTGGCTGGGGGGCCGGCGTCAGCCGCGACGACGTACAGGTCGATCCGCACCGCAAGCGGACCAACTACTACAGCCGCCTGGAAATGCTCGTCCGCCCCGTCTCGCAGTATTTTGTGCTCGACCTGGCGGCCAAGGCCACCGTGTGGAACCGCGAACTGTTCAACCGCAACCACTACGAGCGGCTGGCCGAGGTGGACCTCGAATCGTTCGTCGAGCTGATCGACTTCTGGGTGCTGGAGTTCGCCCAGCAATACGCGGCGAAGAGCTAACCCGCAGGCCGAATCGCGATCCGGCACCGTGGACCCAGCGTTCGGCGCGGGTCTCCTGACCCCGCCGAAAACACTGACCGCAGCCCGCAGGCCGGATCGCGATCCGGCACCGTGGGCCGCAGGCGCCTTGCTTGCGCCTTTGCCGTCACCGCCCCTGGCCGGCTTGCCGCACGAACTTCTGTGCCCGCTGGCCCATGATGTCGGTGGCATAGATGTTGCCCCGGGAGTCGACGGCAATGCCGTGGACCCAGTTCAACTCGCCCGGTCGCTCTTGGCCATCCTTGCCCTTGGGAACGGTCCACAGTTGGCGCAATCGGCCCGAGGTATCGAAACGCATGAAGAGTTGGTCCTTGGGCGGGCAACTCAGGTTGGGTAGATTCTTGTACCAGGGCATGGGCGAGCATCCACAGACCCAAAGCTGATCGTCCGCGGTCATGCAAAAACCCCAGGGAACAAGAAGATCGATCCACTGGTCGAGGAACTTGCCCTGGGCGTCGAAGACCTGCACCCGGGCGTTGTTGCGATCGGCCACGAAGAGCCTGCCGTGCGAATCGACGGCGATCGCGTGGACCAGGTTGAACTCGCCCGGGCCGGTGCCGCGGCGGCCCCAGGCCTTGACGAACTTGCCCTCGGCGTCGAAATGCACCACCCGGCTGTTGACGTAGCCGTCGGAGACATAGACGTCGCCGGCGGGGGTGATCGCCATGTCGGTGGGCTTGTTGAAATGGCTTTCATCGCAGCCCGGCTGGTAGGGCGTGCCCAAGGTTTTCAAGAGCTTGCCGTCGGGCGTCAATTGCATCACCACGTGCTGGCCCGTGTCGGCCAGCCAGACCATGCCCTGGGGGTCGATCTTGATGTGGTGCGAGGTAATGCCCTTCTCCGTGTGGGCCACGATATCCGTGCCCCAGCCGCGAAGGTAATTGCCCCGGGTGTCGTAGACCTGCACCGGCGGGTCGGCCCGGGTGAAAACCCAAACCTGGTCCTTGGCGTCGACGGCCACGCCGGGGGTCTGGCCCCACTCGACGCCGGCGGGCCGCTTGGGCCAGGTCGGGTCGACCCGGTAGCAGGTCGAGAGGGTGTAGGGCGCCTCGGCTTTTTGGGCCGGCGTGGCCTCCTTTTCGGCCGCACCGGCAAGCCGGGCGTTGCCGCCGGTGCAAACGACGATTGCCACCCCCAACGCCGCAACCACGGCGAACAGCCCACCGAAAGCGTGATTTTTCATCGAAGACCTCCCCCCGTGATGATCGGGTCCACTTACCGGGGCTCCATCGTACTCGCCCGGCACGGCCCAAATCAATCCCCCGCGACCATGGAAACCCGCAGCGTCAGCGAGGGAGAATCGCCAGCCTGGGATTCCCTCGCTTACGCTTCGGGTTACCGGGTGCGAGCGTCCCTCGGGGGGCCGCCCGTCAGCGGGGAGCGGCCGGGGTGGGCT
>CAYZWG010000354.1:0-6028 GCA_964481605.1 uncultured Planctomycetaceae bacterium | reverse complement strand
GGGTTCCCAAGCCGGAGCTTGGGAACCAGGTCGCGTGTGCCGGAGCTTGGGAACCAGGTCGCGTGTGCCGGAGCCTGGGAACCAGGTCGCGTGCGCCGGAGCTTGGGAACCAGGTTGGATATACAGCGTCTCTTCCTTTTTCCTTATACGTCGACCGAAGGGAACTTCTCCTTCCACTTGCGGCGGAGAACCGGCGAAAGCTGCTGGTGGAACTCGGCGGGCATCTCGTACGGCTCGCCGTCCCGATACAGCGTGATCGTCTTGCGGATGTTGTCCACCACGATCTGGCAAGGGCTGCAACCCTTCAGGTGGTCCTCGAACGACTCGCAGACGGCGGCGTCCAGCTCCCCGTCGACGTATTCGTTCAAGGCCTCGAGCAGTTCTTCGCATTTCATGGTTTGGACCTCCCGGCCGCGGCATCTACCGTTTTCGATGCACGGCGGGCCAAAAGGGTTACACGAGGTCCCTTGCCGCCGCGGCCCCCGGTCCACTCCCCCCGGCCGGCCCTGGCAACGAGGTGCCCGTGCCTTTCGGCAAACATCCGTGGCGTTTGGGCAACGTTTCTTCGCCGGCGAGTCGCTCGCGGGGAATCGCGGAAACTCTCCCCGGCGATCCTAAACCATACCACAATACCGGGTTGCGGAGAATACCCCGCGCCCTGTCCGAGTTCATGCCGGATGGCACACCGCTTGCCGAAACTTCCCATGCACCAAGCCATCGTTTGCCCGCGGCGTGCGTGCCGAGCACGCCCCCACGATCGAGTTGGAGAAAACCATGCTGTGCATCGCCCTCGAAGACCGACCGGACACACCCTGCCAACCCCCTCCGGCGAGTGGGGCCCACGGCACGACGGCCATCAAGGTGCTACACGTCATCAATGGCGAGCACTATGCCGGGGCCGAGCGGGTGCAGGACCTGCTGGCCGGGCAACTCGGCTCGCTGGGATATCGGGTGGGACTGGCCTGCGTCAAGCCGGGTCGGTTTCCCAAGCTCCGCCAGGCGGCCGACGCGCCGCTCTACGAACTCCCCATGCGGGGCCGTTTCGACCTCCGCCCCGCCGGGCGGCTGGTGCGGATCATTCGTCGCGAGGGATACCAACTCCTCCACGCCCATACCCCTCGCACGCTACTGTTGGCCACGCTGGCCTCGCTCGTGGCCGGCGTGCCCGTGGTCTACCACGTCCACAGCCCCGCGTCGCGCGATTCCACCCGGCCGCTTCAGAACTTCGTCAATGCGGTGATCGAGCGGTTTTGCATGATGTTTGCCTCGGCGTGGATCGCCGTGTCGCAAAGCCTCGGCCGGCAGGCCGCCCGGCTGACCGGCTCCGGCCACAAGGTGTTCGTGGTCCACAACGGGGTGCCCTGCCGCGAAGCGACTGATCGGCAAGGTGCAAGTGCCGCCTGCCGGTGGACGCTGGGAACCGTGGCCTTGTTCAGGCCGCGGAAGGGAACGGAAGTGCTGCTTGAGGCACTGGCCCGGTTGAAAGCCGCCGGGGTTGCCGTCAAGCTGCGGGCGGTGGGAGGTTTCGAGAGCGACGACTACCAACGGGAGATTCTCGCCCTGGCCGACGCATTGGGCGTTGCCCACCTGGTCGAATGGGTCGGGTTCACCCGCGACGTCGACGCCGAACTGGAGCGGATGGACCTGTTCGTGCTGCCCAGCCTGTTCGGCGAAGGACTGCCGATGGTCGTGCTGGAAGCGATGGCGGCCGGCGTGCCCGTGGTGGCCACCCGGGTGGAAGGCGTGCCGGAGGCAATCCGGCACGGTGTCGACGGCCTGATCGCCGAGCCCGCCGACGCCCAAAGCCTGGCGGAGGCGATCGGGCGGATCGTGGCCGGTGCGATCGACCCGGAGGCATTGCGACGGCAAGCGAGAGAACGTCAGCGAGAGCAGTTCTCCGACCGCAGCATGGCCCGGGGAGTGGCCCGGGTTTACCGCCAGGTGCTTTCGCGCAGGGCGAGGAAGGCGGGCTGAGGTGTCACCCTTGGGCGCCGGAGCCGACCAACTCGGGCGACTCGTCCCGCGTCGCCTCGGCGGCACGGTGGCCGGCGGCCTCGGCAGCTTCCACCCTGGCCGCCACGGCGTTGAATTGCTGGGCGAATTCCTGCCAGAAGTCGCTGTCGCGAAACTGCAGCGGTTCGACCGGCTCGCCGGCGGCCAGTGCCCGCATCGAACGTCGCAAACGAAACAGGGGGCCGGCGAAACGGTTGCTGAAACGAATCATGTCGATCACCACCATCGGCAGCAGGATCAACGAGGCCACCAGCGCCGGACCGTGGAAAAACCAGAGGTCGCCCAGGTGCGTGTAGAACAGCCGCGCCGGGCCGGTCACGATTTGCCAAAGCAGAAGCATCAAGGCCACCGTCACCAGGCAGGTCAACCAATAGAGGACCACCCGCACGGCCAGGGCACCCTGAACCTTGGGGTCGACGTAGAACCGTTGTCGAGGCGATTTCTTGTTTGCGGTGCGCGACATGGCACATACCTTCCCGGCGAATGGCGTTCGCGGCGACCCCCTGCGGCAAGCGGCGCCCCCGTGGGCCTTGATATCAATAGCTTACCCCGCGAAAAACGGCGTTGCGTGGGGAGTTCCCGGGTTCTCGGCGGGGTCGGGAGACCCGCGCCGAACGCCGGGACCCGCGCCGAACGCCGGGACCCGCGCCGAACGGTGTTTGTTCCGCCTGGGACGATCCGATCGACTGTGCCGATACCGCGGATGAGGAGAACTGAGCCATGGCAATCTTTGTTCGACCGGCCGTTTGGAGCTACGACCTGGCGCTGTTTCGCCAGGCGATTGCGGACGACCGGCAACTGGAGGCCCTGATGGGGGCCGTGGCGTTGGAGGAGGAGACCCTGCTGGTGGCCGAATGCAACGAAGTGCCCTCGGCCTTCGCCTGGACGAGGACGGTCGAGGGAATCCGGCGCACTGAGCAACTCTACGTGACGCCCGGACCCGAGGAGCGTACGCGTCGCTTGGCCGCGGCGCTCGCCCAGCGGCTGAAAGAGGAATCCATCTCCGCCGCACCGGACTAACGGCGGGGTGCAGAAACGGACAGTTATTGAGGGGCGGCAGCTAGCGATGGAGGTTTTGCTCGAGCGTTGGGGGGGAAATGGAGTGCCCAAGGCGGCTGCGGAGGTGGCGACCCGGCCCACGCGCCTCGCATTCTTCCCATGCTTGCTCGGCTTGGAAAAACTCAAACGCCACGCTACCTGCGCTACTTCCTTCGTGTTCTTCGCGGGCTTCGTGGTGCACACTGTCCGCGGTCATCGCGGGTTCTGGAGTAATTTCACCACGAAGCCCGCAAAGAGCACGAAGAGCCAGTTCGACGATGCCGGGTCGCGACTCGGCCTACAGCTCTCAGAATCTCCCATCTGAACCACTCCCCCGAACCACGTCCGGAAGTCCGCTGCTGTACCCCGGACGGCGGCTCGGGGCGCTTTACTCTCCGCGGTCGCCGGGCTATCATCGCCGGGTAGAAATCGGCGTCTTCCCACCCGGAGAGGAATACCATGACGCGGCTGGCAAGAACACGGCGGCATCCGCCGAAAGGATTGCACCCTCTCGTCCCGCCGGCGGCGGTCGTCCTGGCGGGCGTGCTCGTTGCCGCGGCGGCGCAAGCCACTCGTGCCGCCGGCACGGCCAATCCCGCCCGGCCCACCACCATTCGGCTGACCGGCCACGTGCTGGTGGCCGAGACGACGCGGCTGGGAGTCAACCTGGGCGGCGACACCTACTACTCCGGCGCCGCCCTGGTGAAGAAACGGGCACGGGAGAACTTCGAGGGCACGATGTATCGCCAGTGCCACTTCGGACCCGGCGGCGATCGACAAGGGCTTGCCACCTGGTTTCGACCCAGCGATACCTGGCGCGAACTGATCACCGGCGGCCGCTACACGATCCTTTCCGGAAAATCGAAGTGGACCACGGGCACGGTGAAGGAGGTCTTGGAGAAACAGTACCGGCACAACGGGCAAATGGAGCCGTTCGCCTACTTTCTGCTCGACCATCCGATCAGCCAGCCGCCGCAGGGCGGGAGAATCGGGATCATGGTCGAGCGGGACCGCACCGGCGATGGGTGCTTCCGCCCCCTGGACGGCTATTGGACTTCGCCGCAAAACGAGATCGCGGTGGGCGATGTGCCGGAAGCGACTTTCGGCTCCGCTGTCCTCCGCCTGAAGGGATCGGCGAAAGCGGCCCACGTCCTCTTCGCCACGCATTACCAGCGCTACGGCCAGACCAACGGCCGCTGGCACGTCCGCTTCTGGGCCAAGGCCAAGGCGGGCGATCCGAAATTGACGGTTGCCGCCGGACGCGACTGGGGCCAGTCCGTGGAAATTCTCCCCCCGCGGCAATGGAAACGGTACGAGGAGATTCTCACCGTCGACCGGGTGCCCGAGCCGACCGGCCCCAAGGACAATCCTCACTTGCTCTTCGTCTTCACCGCGGCGGCGGGAGACGCCCTGCTGGACGACGTGGAGATTTGGATGGAAGGAGACGAGAACCCCACGGCCTTTCGCGACGACTGCGTGGCCACGCTCCGCCGCTATCGGCCCGGCGTGCTTCGCTATCTGCAAATGGGCGGCAGCACGGTGGCCAACACGATCGCCCCGCCGCTGGAGTCGTTCGCCTACACCAGCCGGCCGAGCGCCAAGCTGGGTCCCTATGCCAGGCCCAACCGCGATCCCTGGGGCCTCGACGAGATGTACAAACTCTGCGAATACCTGGACTGCGACCCCTGGTACTCGCTCCCCGGCACGCTGACCCGGGAGGAAATGGCCCAGTTTCTCGAATACCTGGGCGCGCCGCCGGAGGTCGGCATGGGACGCCGCCGCGCGGCGCTGGGGCATCCCCGGCCCTGGACCGAGGTGTTCCACCAGATTCACGTGGAGTTCGGCAACGAGGCCTGGAACAACGCCGCCGCCTACAAGTGTGGAGGTTTCAACGGACCCGACTACTGGCACGACCTGATCGCGGTGGGCAAGGCGTCGCCCTACTACACGCCCAAGATCATCTTTCACGCCGCCGGCCAGGCGGCCAACACTTGGCTCAACCGCTCGCTGATCGCCAACACACCCAACGCGGATCGCTTCTCCGTGGCCCCCTATATCATCCAAGGTTTTTCCCGGCAGGAATACAGCAAGTATCTCGACACGGACGAAAAGCTCTTTCGCTGGGCCTTTGCCTGGCCGATCCATCGCTCGCGCGACCCCCAGGGGGCCATGTTTCAGAACGCCCAGCTTGCCCAAGCGGCCGGGCAGGAACTCTCCATCTACGAGATCAACCACCACACCACCCACGGCGACGGCCCGCTCGCGCCGCGAAACAAGCTGGTCACCTCGATCGGCGGCGGGCTCAACGTGGTCAACACGATGCTGATGATGCTCAAACAGCACCACATTCGCACGCAGTGCCTGTTCTCGCTGATTCAGCACGGCTACAACGCCCGCGGCGTGGGCGAAGTGCGCCTCTGGGGAACCGCGCTCTCCATGCGTCAGGGCCACCAGCGCTACCGGCCCACGTTTCTGGCCTGCGCCACGGCCAACCGGGTACTGGGCGGCGATCTGGTCGAAACCGTCCACGAGGGGGCCCAGCCGACGTTCGACGCCAGTGGGGTCTTTTCCAAGCAGAAGGGGGCACAAACCCTCAAGGGGTTGCCCGTCCTCTGGAGCTACGGCTTCGCCGAGGGCGACCGCAGGGGGCTGATTCTGATCAGCCTCGACACCTCGCGGACGCTGCCCGTGGCGATTCGTTTCGACGGCAAGGTATCCGGGCGGCGGGCAACCGGCTGGCTGATGACGGCCGACCGGATCGGGGCCAACAACGAGTTTGAGCAACCTCGGCCGCAGGTGGAGATTCGCCAGCGGTCGATCGAGGGATTCCAAAGCGGCTGGCGGTACGAAATGCCGCCGTTTTCCATGCTGGCGATGCAGTGGCAGGTCGCCTCGGGGCAGACGCGGCCCTAAGAGCCCCCCTGCCGGATCGCGATCCGGCCTACCGGCTACGGCTTGTCGAGGGGCACGAGGCGGA
>CAYZWG010000353.1:0-6072 GCA_964481605.1 uncultured Planctomycetaceae bacterium | reverse complement strand
ACCCGTTCCCATCCCGAACACGGCAGTTAAGCTTCCCGAGCCGATGGTAGTACTGCAAGTGCGAGAGTAGGTGTCGCCGGATCTATCCAAAAGAAGCCCCCCAGACCAAACCGGTCCGGGGGGCTTTTTTTGCGCCCCCGCATCACACGCCCCCCACCGGTCGCCTCGAAAAAAAAGTCTCCTCCTGCAGGAACTCCGACGGCGGCGTGTTACTTGGGCATCCGCATGATCACCTCGGCGTGGGCCGAGAGGGCCTCCGGCGTGACTTGCCCGTCCAGTTGCAGCCCGCGAAACCAACTCAGCGGCGGCGCCTGGAAGTCCGGCGGGGCCGGCGTGCCGAACAGCCCATCTTGGGACCGGCCGGCCAGCGCGGTCGAGGTCCAGTACCTTACTACGCCTTCGGGCGTGGTCCGGATCACGTACTCTCCGCCCAAGGGACAGATCAGTTTGGCATCGAGGATCAGTTCGGCCGCTTCCTTGCAGTCCTCCAGGGGGACGTGAAGCTGCTGCTCCAGGGCGTGCATCAGGCGGAGGTTTCCTCGCGAAGTTTCGCAGGTTCGCCCGTAGCCCAGGTTGTTCAGGGTGGGCGTGATCCGGGCATGGGCCACGTCGCCGATCCGCAGGCGAAACTGACCCGGCCGTGGAGCCTTTTCATAGCGAAGCTGGGGGGCCACGGCCGCCAGCACCTCGTGCTGAAACGAGAAGAGCGTATAGGGGGGATAGTCCCGCCGCCAGCCGCCCACCGGGCTGGGGGTGAACCCGGCCGCGTCGGGGCGGCCCACGATGCCCAGGTTGAGCCACTGCAAGGGGCCCAAGGGTCCGTCGCTGCCGAGGTAGCCGACGAGAAAATCGCGAAACAGCCGGGCTTGCCCGGGCCCGCCCAGGGCCGAAACGATCGCGCCCCCCAGGTCTACCAATCCGTCCCGCGGCGAGAGCATCGCGTGTCCCATGTCCTCAAGTCCACCGAAGATTCGCTGGTCGGTGAGGATCATCTCGAACGAGGCGATGTCTCCTTGGACCGCGGCCAGGCGCGACGTATCCGGCTGGCCCAGCAGTTGCTGCATCCGCTGGAAGTTCTCCTTGGAAAACGGCGTCATTCGCAGGTCGATCACCACCTTTTCCCGATGCTGGGGCAAGGGCGACCGGCGGATTCCGATCACCACCGGATCAAGATTGCCCCAATGCTCGTGGTAGAACTCGGTGAACCGGGCGAAGGCCTCCGCCTCGGCCGCACTGACGCCGGGCACTTCCACGTCGGCAACCGGCAGGAAAGACCCGCGGCGCCCGCGGCGCGAGTCGTAGACCTCGCCGCCGGCGATCACCGCGCGGCTGCCGTCGGGCCGGGCGCCGAACTCCGGCGGAAGGAATCCCCCGGCGGTCAGTTCCTTGATCGTGCCGCCCGGGGCGCCTTCGGCGGCGGCCGCCAGCTTGGCCAGTTGCACCAGCTCGATATCGGCCAAGGCGTGCATCCGGCGGATCGTCTCGATGCGGTATTGAGGGCTGACCAGGTTGTCGAAGAACGGCTCCGAGATGTAGACGAAGACGGTGTCGTCGCGCTTGAGCGGCATCTCGGCGCGGGCGTAGCGGAAGCCGCCCATCGCGCCCAGGGGAGGCGTCCCGCCGGCGGCGGTTTCCAAAAAGCGGCGGACCAAGGTCCGGGAGCGTGTCACCAGGTGGAAGTCGCCGTCGACCACGTAATAGGAACGGACCCGGCCGTCCGGCGAGGAGAGCAAGGAGACCTCCCGCCCGGCGATGGTGACTTTTTCATCGGCGACACCGCCTTGTTTGAGCCGCTCGGCCCGCTGGCCGTTGATATCGTTGGCCAGGAGGAGATTGTTGCGCGCCTGGAAGAGGAGGCCGTAGGCGGCGCCGTCCTGGAAAAAGGTATCCGTGGCCACCAGCGCCACGTCGCTGATCACGGTTCCGCCCAGCAACCGGGCCAGGGCGGTTTGTTTCAAGACGAGCTGCTCTTCCATCCGGCGGCTCATCTGGTGGTCCAGGCCCCGCAGCGAGAGCAGGTTCTGGGCATCGCCGCCCCACTTCTTCAGCGTGTCTTGAAGCCAGAGAAAATTGGCGAAGCTGCCAAAGCGAATGTAGAGGCATTCGGCCGGCACGTGCAACGCGATCGGCTCCACCTGGACTCCGCCCGCCAGTTGCGGATAGATCAGTTCCGGCGTGGCGATCGGAGGCGGCAGCGGTTGGTCGGCCACGCCGTCGAGCCGGGCCAAGCCCAGCATCCGCTCCCGCTCGGCCTCGACCTTCACCTTTTCGCTCACCAGCGAGAGCCCAAGCTGCCGTTGAAACTCCTCCTGCCAGGAATCGCCGCCGGGCTGCTCGGGCAAGGAAAGCTGAAACCGCCGTGCCAGCATGGCCTCCAGGTAGTTCTGCACCAGCGGAGGATAGTCGTCTTTCGGCGCGAACAGCCCCGGCCGGGCGGCAAAGTAGCGCCACCATATTTGCATCGACTGGCGGAGAGCTTGCGGGTCGTGGCGGGGAACCACCGTGAGCGTGTCCTGCCGGCGGGAGCGGACGGTGATCTGCAGCGGTTGCTCGCCCTGAAAGAGGAAATGGATCACAGCGGTGGGCGGCTGGTCGAGGATTTCGCCCAAAAAGCGGCCCAGCGGCCGCCGCGACCGGGCCAGCACGCCGGTGACGATCTCCGGTATTTGACGCCGCTCGATGGCCGGATAGAGCACCCGGCCCGACCGCTCCGAAATGCCCAGGCCGTCCAGCCCCAAGGGCTCCGGCAGCACCCCGGGCGGCAGGCGGACTTCGATCCGTCCCACCCCGAACGGCCGCCCCGCGATCGCCGCCACGCGGTATTGAGCCAGGGCGGAAGCGGGGGCCACCAGCCCCAGCGACAGGGCCACGCCGAGGAGCAAGCCCCGGCGGCCAGGCAGGATCGGGACGGTCATCGATCGTTTCCCACGTTTTCAGGAGAGATCACTGCACGCGGAATCCATGCCCGCGCTCGATACCACGGCATTCTACGCCTACCGGCCGCGAGTGGCCAAGGCGCCTGGGGAAAAATGCCGAACGAAGCCAGCATTCGGCGCGGGTCTCCCGACCCCGCCGACGCGAGCGGCACGGCGGGTGGCCCAGCAGGTAGGCCGGGTCGCGACCCGGCGCCGCCGGGGCAATGTCCTGCGTGGGAGTCGGGGCCACGGTGCCGGATCGGGATCCGGCCTACGGCTACGGCGCTGACCTCTTGTGGCAGAGCCACACCGGTTCAAGAACCGCTGCTACCCACTTCAGCCACACCGGTTCAAGAACCGCTGCCACCCGCGAAGGGTCGCCACCCGCGAAGGGTCGCCGGTCGACGAAACTCCGTCCGCCTGCTACAACATCGGTCGGCCCGCGCTTGGATCGCGGTGCCGTTTGACGCCAGACCTGCCGGACCGGGGCCTCGCACGGATGGGCGATATCAATCAGTGGACCTATATTCGCCGGTTCTCCGATCAACTGGCCGGCCCTTACCTGGAAGTCGGCTCGAAGGACTATGGCAGCACCCAGGACCTCCGCTCGCTGTTTGCCGGCCGGGGGCGCTATCTGGGCGTCGATCTGGAGGACGGCCCCGGCGTGGACCTGGTGGTCGATCTGACCGCCGACTTCGACCAGATCGACCGCGCCCTGGAGGGGGCCCGGTTTGGCACCGCGTTTTGCCTCAGCGTGCTCGAGCATTGCCGCCGGCCGTTCGAGATGGCCGGGAACCTCACGCGTTTGCTCCGTCCGGGCGGCAAGGTCTGCGTGTCCGTGCCGTTTTCCTGGAAATTTCACGCCTACCCCGACGACTACTGGCGATTCACCCACCAGGGCGTGCAGGCGCTCTTTGCTCGCCTGGAGTTCGATCCCCGGCAGACGGTGGCGGCCACTTCTCGTGCCAACGAGTTCGCGCCGGTGGACCGTGACCTCGGCAGGGTTTCGTTCCGCACCAAGCCGCACTGGAGAAAGGGGCACATCGTCCGCGGGCTGTCGGCGAAATTGCTCGGCACGCTCGCCAAGGCCGGAATCTGGAAGTGGTTCGCGGGATACCCCTACGTGCTGCTGCCCACCAACATCCTCATGATCGGAACGTTGCGGCAAGGATGAGGATCGGAGACGACGTGGTTGACCTCCATGTCAACCAAATGATCGTCATAGTTGGCGCCAATGGCCCGCCTCTCACGGGGTGAGGGGCAGGCCATTGGTGGAAGGATAGGTTAGGGCAGGCCGAAGGCTGTCCAACTCGGTTCGCCGGGGATGCGTGCGCAAGCGGAAGCTGGGGCAGGCGGGCAGACGCGAGTCGGGCGTCGTCGGACGTTATTGCAGACCCGACACGGTGAATCTCGACGTGCCCAGCGTGGGCGCGCCGGTCGGTTTGGTCAACAGCTTGGGCAGATCGACGCGCTCGAAGTAGTCGTAGTTGGGCTTTTCGAGCTTCTTCAGGTGCTTTTGGACGGTTTCGTTCTTTTCCAGGTGGATGAACCCGGGGATGTTGGTCCCCGCGGCCTGCCAGGCCACCTTGCCCTGATGGACGAACTTCACGCGGCTGGTGAACTTGCGAATCTTGACCGTCTCCCTGCCGAACCGGCCAAACATTTGGTAGGTAATCTTTTCCTTTTCACCCTCTTCCACCTCGGCGACCAGATCGATCGTTCCGCTGGAACCGACTTGGAACCCTTGCGACTGAAGCTTCTGGGTTAATGCGGCTTGCACCTTGTTTCGCTGGCCGGGGTCGGGCAGGCCGTCGAGATTCAGCCGCACGGTGACGCCGGGCTTGAGAACGAAAAAGCCGGGATCGTTCATCGCCTTGTCGAGCATCTCCGTGATCCCGCCATGGGGAATCCGGGCGGGAACCAGCGATCCCGGCTTGTTTACGGCCGAGACGACGAACCAACAAACGTCGCCTGCGATGGCCACGTCTTCGAAGCCATCGTACTGCCAGAGACTCACCTGATTCGTCATGTCATAAAGACGGTGCCGGCCGGCCAGGACATGCTCTTCGCTGGGGCACAAAAATTCCTCCCCGATGTGGACGCCGTCCAGGCGACACTCCCGGATCAACTCTCCCGAGGTGAAATCCCACGCGAAAAGCTTGTTGAAACTGGCTCCCATGATCCGGGAGCCGGTCGGAGTGAAAGCCAAAATGCCAGTTTGGATTTTCGGCGATTTTGCCAGTGCCAGCACTTCGCCGGCCTGCACGTCGAGCACACCGATCTGCTCGCCGGTCAAGAAAGCGAGATATTTTCGATCGGGGCTCAAAGCGGGAATGCAGCCAGCCTGGATTTGCAGATAGTAAATCGGCTGACCCGTTTCAACCTTCCAAACGGCCAGTTTTCCGCCGCCACCCAGGGTGGCGACTCGCCGCTCGTCGAGAAACGCGGCCCACCGGACGTCCCGCTGGCCGCCGCGTTGGTCGTCGTAGGGAACCCACTGAATCCCCTTGGCGATCCCCGTGGGGGTCAAGGTCCAGAGTTCCAGCCGGTCCTGGTTGCCGAATCCGAAGACCTGGCGGCGCATCAGCACTTGCAGGCCGTTGTCGTGCAAGGCCAGCGGGGCCATCGGTTCGCCCGTCACCTCGGCCGCACCGAGCATCTTACCCTCCTCCAGGCTGCACAGAACGAGTCGGGTCTTCTGGGCACCACCGCCGGGCCTGGCGAGTTGGTAACCGATCAGGGCACGGGTCCCGGCACCGTTGATCACCACTGCCGTCGTCTTCTCGAAGAAGTCCGTCTTCGGCGGCAGCGGAATCGGCCGAAGCTTGTAGCTAATCGACACTGCAGACCCTTGCGGCAATTGCCACCGGGTTTGCGATGCCGATACGCCCACCAACCGAGCCAAGTTCCACCGGGGCGTTACCTGTCTTGGCATCGAGCCAGCCAGGTTGCCCGCCGCTTGCGCCGCGGGGGCGGCTGACATGGGCGGGCCGGCGGCGGCTTTCGGCACGAACGGATTGGAGCCCCCCGAGGCAAGCTGTTCGGCGACGTGGATTTTGTCTTCGGTGCTGAGTTTGCTCAGCTCGATCTCGATCTGGCTCCCATCCTCGCGCTGGAGCGTCACCTTGCCGCCGGCCGCGCCGATGAACTTGGCCTC
>CAYZWG010000352.1:0-6073 GCA_964481605.1 uncultured Planctomycetaceae bacterium | reverse complement strand
ACCGGTTCTTGAACCGGTGTGGCTGGAGCCACAAGAGGTCAGGGCAAATCACTCCTCCGATCGAACAGGAACACGGCCTGAGCGCCGTCACTCGCTGGCCGACCTCTTGCCGGCTGCGCCGGGTGCAGGTTCAAGAACCTGGGCTACCCGCGTGGGTAGCCCGGTTGTTCGGCGCGGGTCTCCCGACCCCGCCGCTAACTGGGTAGCACCGGTTCTTGAACCGGTGTGGCTGGAGCCACAAGAGGTCAGGGCAAATCACTCCTCCGATCGAACAGGAACACGGCCTGAGCGCCGTCACTCACTGGCTGACCTCTTGCCGGCTGCGCCGGGTGCAGGTTCAAGAACCTGGGCTACCCGTGCGGGTCTCCCGACCCCTCCGATGGGGGGGTGGCGGCCGGAACAGCCGGCCCTACGGCAACTGCCATCTTTCCGCAGCAGAGACTAAGATGTTTCTGTTGCGGAAAGAAACACGGCCGGCCCTACGGCTGGGAGACCCTCGGTCCTCTCTCGACGGGGTCGGCAGCCCCGCGCCGAGCGTGTGCAAGGTGCCCGTTGCCAGAAGTAGAAAAAGGTGGAGAACGCATGATGCGAAACACAGCCGCCGGCGCCACCCTCCTGCTGCTCGTCTGCGTGGCCGTTGCGGCCGTGGCCGGGGACGGTGCGCTGTTGGAGGTGAAGGGCCGCGGCGTGGAGGGAAAGCCGCCCTATCGGGGCGGGGGCGCGGTCAAGTTTCTCGACGCTTCCGTCGCCGCGCAGGTGGTCCACTACGCCGGCGGCAAGCAAACGTCGCTGCCACTGGAAATCCGCTACGAGGTGCTCGAGGCGGCGCCGATCCTGCTCACCTCGCGGCTGGGCACGGAATATTGGCAGCTCTACGACTTTGCCACCGAGAGCATGGCGGCGATGTACACCGACGAGAAGATCGACCTCGCCCAGCCCGGCCCCCAGACAACCCGCGCCACGCGAGCCTGGTTTGGCAAGGGCTATGGAGCACTGCCCAAGAGCGGACTGGTGGGCATCCGCGGCCATTACTACTTCCTCATTGATCGCCCCGACGGCAAGTGGATCGACGTCACCAACCCACCCCCGTTCTTCGATCAGGAGAACATCGGCCGCAAGCTCACCTTCACGCTGGCTGACGTATCCAAGTTCTCCTTGTCGATTGCCGAGGCCCAATCGACCTGGCAGGCGGGCGGACCTTTTCGCGTTCGGCTGACCCTGACCGACGCCGGCGGCAACGTGTTGCCCGTGGTGAACGCGCCCTTGATCGCCCGGGCGGACCACTGGCAAGGGGAACTGGCCACCGAGTGGGCACCGCTGGACCAGCCCACCGGCTGGATGCGCGGCGAGCTGCCCCAGAAGGTGCCGGAAGAAATCACCGTGGCGGGCACCGTGGCCGTGCGTGGGCCGGCGGGTTTGCAACAAAGGAAGGTGAGCGCCGCGTTCCACCGCGGCGACGGTCTGACCAGCGCCGCAAGGTTCCAACTCGACGAGCAGGGCTACGAACTGCCCCGCAACGCCCAGGGCACCGTCCGCGAAACCCGCGCGGTGTGGGTTTCGCCCAGTGATATCGACACGGCCAAGGCGGTCGACGTCGTGGTCGCCGGTTGCCGGCGGGCCGGGCTGAACGTGATCGTGCCGGACATTTTCGTCCGCAACACGTTCCTGGCGGCCAGCAAGCTGATGCCCACCACCGGGGCGGCGGAAGAAGGCTTCGATCCGCTGGGCGACCTGATCGCCAAGGCCCACGCGGCCGGGCTGGAGGTCCATCCCTGGTTCTGCGTCACCTATCGCGATGAAAACTTCCGCCAGTGGTTTCGCCGGCACCGCTCGGCCACGGTCGAGATGATCGATCCGCACGGCAAGGTGATTGCCATCGGGGCCGACGTCCACCGGCCGGAATATCGCCGCTTCGTGGTCGAACTGATGGTCGGCGTGGCGCGAGACTACGACGTGGACGGCATCCACCTGGACTACATTCGCGCGATGGACCGATGCTTCTGCCGGCCCTGCCGCGAGGAGTTTGCCCGGCAGTTTGGCAAACCGCTGGCCGAGGCCACCGAGGAGGACTGGATCGCGTGGCAGCGGGGGGCGATCGGCCAGATCGTCGAGCAGACGGCCCGGGGGGTGCGCCAGGTTCGGCCCCAAGCGGTCATCTCGGCGGCGGTTTTTGCCAACCTGGCGGGCGGGGCCCTCCAGGGCCAGGACCCGGCCGGCTGGGCAAACCGTGGCTGGCTGGACCTGGTCCTTCCCATGGACTACCAGATGAGCTCGTTGCAGGTCCGTGCCGACGAGCGACAGTTCCTCCAGGCCCTGGACGACGATCGCAAGCTGGTCAGCGGCCTGTCGCTCTACATGCGTTCGGGCGGGAAGGTCCTCTCCCGGCCGCCCGAGCTGGTTCGCCAGCAGATCGAACTGATCCGTCGGATGGGTATCCACGGCTACTGCCTGTTTGCCTTCAGCCATTTGAGCCGGCCGCAGGCAGCGGTCCTTCGCCGGCAACTCAACACGGAGGCGGCGGTGCCCTACTTTCGATAGATTGCACGCCACCCGAGGCGTTGGCCGCAAGCACGGTTGCGAGCCGCTACGGGGCCGATGAGCAAACGGAGGAACTCGCCATGAAACACCAAAGTCCATCGTACAGTATTACCATACGGTTGCGCTATCCCGACCGGGCCGGCCAACTGGGCCGCATCACCTCGGCCATCGGCCAGAGCGATGGAATCATCGGCGCCGTGGATATCGTGGATGTGAAAAAAGACTGCATCACCCGCGATATCAGCGTGAATGCCCGCGACGTGGAACACGGTCAGCAGATCGTCGCGCAGGTCCGCTTGCTGGAGGGAGTGGAAGTGGTGGGCGTTTCCGACCGGACCTTTCTGCTCCACCTGGGTGGAAAGATCGAGGTGGTCTCGAAGGTGCCGATCAAAACCCGCGACGATCTTTCCATGGCGTACACGCCGGGGGTCGCCCGGGTGTGCCGCTCGATCCACGAAGACCCCCAGGCCACCTTCGCCTTGACGATGCGGCGGAACATGGTCGCCGTGGTGACCGACGGCTCGGCCGTGCTGGGGCTGGGCAACATCGGCCCCCAAGCCGCCCTGCCGGTGATGGAGGGCAAGGCCGTGCTGTTTAAGGAATTCGGCGGCGTGGACGCCTTTCCCATCTGCCTGGACACCCAGGACACGGACAAGATCGTGGAAACGTGCCGGTTTCTGGCGCCCACCTTTGGCGGGATCAACCTGGAGGATATCTCTTCCCCCCGCTGCGTGGAAATCGAAGAGCGGCTCATTTCGCTGTTGGACATTCCGGTCTTTCACGACGATCAGCACGGCACGGCCATCGTTGTGCTGGCCGCCCTGCACAACGCGCTCAAGGTGGTGGGCAAGAGCCCCGGGGAGATTCGCGTCACGCTCAACGGGGCGGGCGCGGCGGGCATGGCGATTACCAAGCTGATTCGCTCGGCGGGCGTCGAACAGATCGTCGTCTGCGACCGCGAAGGCGCCATTTACCAGGGACGAACGACGAGGATGAATCCGGTCAAGCAGTGGCTGGCCGAGGTGACCAACCACCAGCGCTTGACCGGTTCGCTCGGCGACGTGATCGCCGGTTCCGACGTGTTCATCGGTGTGTCGGGGGCCGACGTGCTGACGGTGGACGATCTGAAGACGATGGCCCACGAACCGGTGGTGTTTGCGATGGCCAACCCGGAGCCCGAGATCGATCCCGAGTTGGCGCTGCCTTTTGCCGGAGTCGTGGCCACGGGCCGATCGGATTATCCCAACCAGATCAACAATGTCCTCTGTTTTCCCGGCCTCTTTCGGGGGATGCTGGATGTGAGGGCCGGCCGGGTCACCGAGACGATGAAGATCGCCGCCGCGGAAGCCATCGCCGGGGTGATTGCCGAGGAAGAACTCCTGCCCGACTACATCGTCCCCAGCGTGTTCGACCGCCGCGTGGCAAGCAGGGTGGCCCAGGCCGTCTCCCAGGCCGCCGTGGAGGACGGCGTTGCCCATCGCCAGCAAAAGCCGGGGTTCCGGATTTCCTCCTAGCGGTTTCGCTTCGGGTTTCACCTGGTTCCCAAGCTCCAGCTTAACCTGGTTCCCAAGCTCCAGCTTAACCTGGTTCCCAAGCTCCAGCTTGGGAACCCACGGATCGAGCCGCGAATCACGGGGAATACCGCCCTGCCGGCTCAATCGCCACCCACCCGGCCTCGCAACAGACTGCTGGCCACGGAAACGCACACTACGCCAGGATGACCGGTGGCGATTCAATCGGCGAACTGAAGCAACCATCGGCTGGAAGCCCGACTGCTACTTGGACTCTACACGGAAATCACCGCCATCCTTTTTCATGTCCTGGGTCCGCAGGTACTCCAAAATCACTTCGTCCGTCACGTTTCCCGAACTAGCCGCGAGGAATCGCGAAAGGAAAACTCGTGAAACCGGTCATGCTAATAACCGTGCTCTTGGCGATAGCCCGAGTCGGGTTGGCCCAAGAGACCGGCCTGCGCGTCGAAATGGATCGGAACCACCGGGCCAGAATCGCCCGCGCCAATGCGCGCGTGGCGGCCAAGAAGGCATCGGTCGACAGCGACCCCTTCAAGCCGATCTTTCACATCATGCCCGCGGCAGGTAGTGGCGGCGACCCCAACGGCCCCATTTACGCCAAGGGCAAGTACCACATGTTCTTTCAGCATGCCCCGGAATTCGAGTGGGGAAAGCCGGCCGAGCAATGGGAAGAGGGGCAACCCGGCTATAGCGGTAACGGTTGGGGACACGCCTCCAGCAGGGATTTGGTGTATTGGCAACATGAACCGATCGCGCTGATGCCGGAACGCGGTTCCTATGATCCCAATTGCTGCGCATCGGGTTGCACGGTCATCGCCGACGACGGAACGCCGACGATCTTCTATACGGCCGCCGAGCCGCAAACGCAGTGCATTGCCCGCAGCCAGGACCCCGATTTGCGGTACTGGCGCAAAGATGAGAATAACCCGATTCTGCTGGAACCGGAGGTGAAGAACTATATCAAGGGTGGTTTTCGCGATCCCTTCATCTGGCGCGAGGGATCGACCTGGCAGATGATTGTCTGCGGCGGCATCCGGGGTGCCGGCGGCACGGTCTTGTACTTTCGGTCGAGGAACTTGACCGACTGGAAATACATCAAACCGTTGTGTACAGGCATGGGCGAACATTGCATGGCTTGGGAGTGCCCCAATTTCCTCCTTTTCGGCGACCAGGGCGTGCTCATCGTGTCGCCGCTGTTCAACAATCTGCAGCAGACGAATCACGCGCCGCGGGGTGCCGTGTCCTATACGGTTGCCCCCTATGGTGGCAAGGGTGATTTCACGCCCGGCCAATGGAAGTCGATCGACATTGGCGGCCCCAACAACTTCTACGCGAGCAACGCCTTGAAGACCCCGGATGGCCGCTGGTTGCTTTGGGGAATGAACCTCGGCGGCGGCTCGCCGGGGCATCATTGGAGCACGAATCTGTCCCTGCCTCGCGTCATAACGCTGCGCCCCGACGGCCTGCTGGGGCAAGAACCACCCGTCGAATTGCAGCAACTCAGGCGCGCGCATTGGGGTCAAAAAGACACGGAACTCAAGGGCAACCACCTGCTCGGCGTACACAGCAATACCTTCGAGATAATCGCTGAAATCGAGGTGGGCAGTGCAAAAGTCGTGGGAATGGACCTGCGTGCTTCCGATGACTTCAAGTCCGGGAATCGCATCGCTTACGACGTGAGTCATTCCAAACTGCGGATCGATGGACACAGCGCCCCTTTCGAACTACTGGAAGGCGAGGACGTCTTGCGGCTCCATGCCTTTGTGGACCGTAGTGTCTTGGAAGTCTTTGTCAATCGGCGCGAGTGCGGTACGCTCCAGCCGTTTCACAACATCGAAGACAAGGCGATGCGTCTGTTCAGTGAAGGCGGCACCGCCCGCATACGTTCCGTCGATGTCTGGGAAATGGGCTCCATTTGGAACCGGCCAACTCGGGACTGAGGGATCCCCCTGGACTTTTGCAAACTCCTCCCCTCTCCCTCTGGGAGAGGGGCCGGGGGTGAG
>CAYZWG010000351.1:0-6075 GCA_964481605.1 uncultured Planctomycetaceae bacterium | reverse complement strand
TGTTCAAGCAGATGCCTCACGCAATCAAGACCACGTCGAGAAGAGACCGCGAAAGCGCGAAAGGGCGAAAACGCGAAAGACAACGAGGATCGCCGGCACAATCACTGCCCGCGGAAGGGTCGAAGGCGACTGGCCGAACCCGGGGGACGCTGTTCATCCCCTTTCGCGTTTTCGCGGTTCAAACGGGAAAACTCAAGCGCCACGCTATCCGCGTTACTTCCTTCGTGCTCTTCGCGGGCTTCGTGGTGAAATGGTTCCAGAACCCGCGATGACCGCAGGCAGTGTTCACCACGAAACGCGCGAAGAACATGAAGAGCCAGTTCGACGATGCCGGGTCGCGACCCGGCCTACAGGCTTTGCGTAAACGGTTGACGTGGGAGACCATCGGTCGAATTTCAGTGCGGGGTCGGGAGACCCGCGCACAGCATGGTCGGGAGACCCTCGCACGACGCGCAAGCTGCGTTTTGGCCGGCCCTACCGGATGGTTTGGAGTGCAACACGAACAGCCATGCCCGAATTGCCCGAAGTCGAAACGATGCGTCGCGGTGTTGCCTCCATCGTGGGCAGCCGCATTCGCCAGGTGCGGCGGCCCAAGTCGCGACTGCGGCCGATCACCATCACCCCGCGTTTCGATGCCTTTCGCCGCCGCAGCGTGGGACGCCGAATCGTGGCGGTCGACCGCGCCGGCAAGCGGGTCGTGTTGCGGCTGGATTCGGCCGATGCGATCGTCTTCGAGCCCCGCATGACGGGCCGGCTGCTGGTGGCCGAGCCGCCCGACCAAGAGCACCTGCGATTGATCTTCGACTTGAGCGGCCGGGCGTCGCGGCGACTTCTGTTTTGGAACATGCGAGGGCTGGGTGTTGTGCGGCTGCTCTCGCCGCCGGAACTGGCCCGGCAACTCGGCCCGCGAAAACTCGGCCCCGACGCGCTGGTCATCTCGCGGCAGGCACTTCGCGATCGGCTCGGCTCCAGCGGCCGGGCGATCAAGGTGGCCCTGATGGATCAAAAGGCCCTGGCGGGCATCGGCAACCTCTACGCCTCGGAAATCCTGCATCGGGCAAAGGTCCATCCGCAGGCCTCTTGTCGAGCCCTTCGGCCGGCCCAGTGGCAAAGGATTCACCAGTCGATGAGGGTTGTGCTGGAGGAGGCGATTCGCTTGCAGGGTTCGACGCTGGCCGACGGAAACTACCGCAACGCGCAAAACGAGGCCGGGGCCTTTCAAGAGGAGCATCGGGTCTATCAGCGGGAAGGGCAACGCTGCCGGCAGTGCGGGCGAGGGCGGATCGCGCGGCTGAACCAGGCACAACGTTCCACCTTTTTCTGCCCCAACTGCCAGCGTCGTGGAAAAAGCCCGACGTAGCGGCTGGAGGTTGCGGGGCTTCGCGGGTTCTGCCCCTGTGGCATCATGGCCATCCACCCGAAGGATGGGATCGAGACCGCGATTCCATCGCGTTTCCCCGGAAAATCAGAGGATTCAGCGTTTTCGGCCTGCGACTCCAAAAAACATTTTTGGGGGATTGCCAGGCCGGCTGCGATGGCTACAATATTGTCAGTTTTATCAGGCAATATTCCCTTTCAGCCACCATCCCACCTCCGCTTTGCGACCAAGCATTGCCCCAGATCGATCCGGTCGGAGCCGGAGCCCGCAACAAGTTTCTCGCCCACTCCGCCCCACGGTCGGGCTTTCCCATGCCAAGGCAAGGGGAAGGCATCTTGACGGCCGCAGGGCGTTCTCAGCACGCGACGTTAGCGACGACCGAAGAATTTCGGTACGCGATTCGTATTCGTGAAACGTTCACCGCCGCCCGCCGCCCCCGGGTTGCGGCGTGGGGTGGGTGAGTCCAGCCGGGTGGCATAACGGAGGGAGAAAACCATGAACGGGCGAACGTGCTCGGGCAACACGCTGCTGCGATCCGATCGAAGGGAGTTCTTGACGGTGGGGGCCCTGGGGATGCTGGGCCTGACGCTGGGCGACCTGTTGCGAGTGCAAAGTGCCGGCGGGGAGGAGACGCCGGGCTCGACGTTCGGCAAGGCGAAGAGCATCATCCACATCTTTCTGCCTGGGGGAATGGCCCATCAGGAGTCGTTCGATCCCAAACCCTACGCGCCGTTGGAGTATCGCGGTTCCTTCGGTGTGACAAAGACAAAACTTCCGGGCGAGGTATTCTGCGAGACGGTGCCCAAGATTGCCCAGGTGGCCGACAAGATCACCGTGATCCGTTCGATGGGGCACGGAGACGCGGCCCACCAGCGGGGCACCCACAACATGTTCACCGGCCAACGTCCCAGTCCAGCGGTGGTATTCGCCAGCATGGGGACGGTGGTCAGCCACGAGTTGGGTGTGCGCGAGAACTTGCCGCCGTACGTTTGCATTCCCAACCAGCCGAACGTCTACGCCGGCACCGGGTATCTGGGTTCCTCCTACGGGCCGTTCAGCCTGGGTTCTGACCCGGCCAGCGGCGGGTTCAAGGTTCGCGACCTTTCCCTGCCGCCGGGCGTGGACGATGCGCGATTCGGCCGCCGCCGCAAGTTGCTCGACGCGGTCAACGCACACTTCGCCGCGGTGGAAAAATCGGACGCCCTGGACGCCATGGATACGTTCTACCAGCGGGCCTACCAGATGATCAGTTCGCCCAAGGCCCGCCAGGCGTTCAACCTGGCCGCCGAGCCGGACAAGCTGCGTGACCAGTACGGGCGGAACCAGGCGGGCCAGCGGATGTTGATGGCGCGGCGGCTGGTGGGGGCCGGCGTGCGGGTGGTGGCCTTGACCTACGGCGGCTGGGACTTCCACCGCAAGATCGTCGGCGGCACCAGGCAGAACATGCCCGCCTTGGATCAAGCCCTGGCCGCGCTGATCAACGACCTGGACAGCCGGGGGCAGTTGGACGAGACGCTGGTGATGGTTTCCAGCGAGTTTGGGCGAACCCCCAAGATCAACGGCAACGCCGGCCGCGACCACTGGCCGCGGGTGTTCAGCGTGGTGATGGCCGGAGGCGGCATCAAGCGGGGCCAAATCTTTGGAACCTCCAACGCCACGGCGGCCGAGCCCGACTCGGACGCCATCGGCCCGGCCGACCTGTTTGCCACGATCTACCACCTGCTAGGCGTCGATCACGAGCGGAAGCTGCTGGCGCCCGGCGGCCGCCCCACTCCGATTATTCGCGACGGCAAGGTGCGGCGGGGATTGCTGGCTTAAAACGCACCCTCGGGATTGCCGGCCGTTACGGACGTTCATCCAACGAGGAGCCAAGCCGATGCGAGATTGCCACCGGCGGTGGAGAAGGACGGCAGCCGGGCCAATTGCCGGGGGCGCGATGCTCGGTGTGTTGGCCTTGAGCTTGGTGGTTCCGGCGGTCCGGGCCGCCGATCCCCGGATCACTCGCGTCGCCCCGGCCGGAGCCCAGCGGGGAACCGAGGTCGAGGTGCAGATTGCCGGTAGCCGTCTGGCCGACGCCAAGGAGATCTTGCTTTACGAGCCCGGCATCGCCGTGAAGAGCGTCGAGCCGGAGAAGCCCGACCGCGTCAAGGTCGGCTTGGCGCTGAGCGGGGATTGCCGGCTAGGGCCGCACGCCTTTCGTCTGCGGACGGCCAGCGGGGTGAGCAACCTGATCACCTTCAGCGTGGGCGCGCTTGCCGAGGTCGTCGAAGCCGAGCCGAACAACGAGTTCGACAAGCCGCAGGCGATTGCCTTGGGCTCGACGGTCAACGGCGTGGTGCAAAACGAAGACGTCGACTACTTCGCCGTGGAGGCCAAGAAGGGAGACCGCGTCTCGGTCGAAATCGAAGGCCTTCGGCTGGGCGAAACGTTTTTCGATCCCTACGTGGCGATTCTCAATTCCCGGCGATTCGTGCTGGCCGGCTCGGACGACACGCCGCTGGTGCGCCAGGACGCCGTGGCCGCCATCGTGGCCGACGCCGATGGGCGATACGTGATTGAAGTCCGCGAGAGTTCCTTTGGCGGGTCGGCCCGGTGCCGGTACCGGCTCCACGTGGGAGCGTTTCCCCGCCCGCTGGCGGTCTACCCCGCCGGCGGGAAACCGGGCCAGGCGATGGAGGTCCGCTGGCTGGGCGACCCGGCCGGCGAGTGGTCCGAGAAGATCACCTTGCCGCAAGCCGCTTCCGCCGAGTTCGGCCTGCTGGCCCGGGACCCGTGGGGAGTGGCCCCCTCGGCCAACGCTTTTCGGCTGGTGGCGCTGGACAACGTGCTGGAAACCGAGCCCAACAACGCGCTGGGCGAGGCCAACGCCTTCCCGGGAGCCGCGGCCCTGAACGGCCGCATCGAGCAGCCGGGCGACGTCGACTGCTTCACGTTTGCCGCCAAGAAGGGGCAGGCATACGATCTTCGCGTGTTTGCCCGCCAGTTGCGCTCGCCGCTGGATTCCGTGCTCCAGGTGCGACGCAAGGACGGGGCCAACGTCGGCTCGAACGACGACAGCGGCGGCCCCGACAGCTTCTACCGATTCAAGGCGCCGGAAGACGACGAGTACGTGATCAGCATCGTGGACCAATTGCAACAGGGGGGACCCGAGTATGTCTATCGCATCGAGGTCACGCCGGTCGAGCCCAAGCTGACGATGGGTCTGCCCGAGCGGCAGAGTTTCGTCGATACCACGATCTCCGTGCCGCAGGGCAACCGCACCGCCGCGGTGGTCAGCGCCCAGCGGGCCGACTTCGGCGGCGACGTGGCGGTCGACGTGCGGGGCGTGCCCCAGGGGGTGTCGGTGGAGGCGGTGCCGATCACGGCCGACCAGAGCCGCGTGCCCGTGCTGTTTTCCGCGGCGGCCGACGCCCCGCTCTCGGCCGCGCTGGCGGAGGTGATCGGCCGCCACACCGCCGGAAAGAGCACGGTCGAGGGCGGGCTGCGGCAGCGGACCTCGCTGGTTCGCGGCCAGAACAACCGCGAAGTCTGGAACCAGTACACCGAGCGGATGGCCATGGCCGTGACCGAGGCCGTGCCGTTTTCCATCGAGATCGTCCAGCCCAAGGCCCCCCTGGTGCAAAACGGCTCGATGCAATTGAAGATCGTGGCCAAGCGCGCCGAGGGGTTCAAGGCTCCCATCACGTTGAAGATGCTTTACAACCCACCCGGTGTTGCCTCGCCCACCTCGGTGGCGATCCCCGAGGGAAAGAGCGAGGCGTTGATCCCGCTCACGGCCAACGGAAGTGCCAAGATTCGCCCGTGGAAGATCGCGGTCACCGGCCAGAGCGATACCGGCGGCGGCAACGTGCTGGTCTCCACCCAACTAGCCACGCTGGAAGTCTCGCCGCCGTTTTTCAAGTTCAGCTTCCCCACGGTTTCCGTCGAGCAAGGCCAGGAGGTCGAGCTGGCCGTGGGGATCGAGCAGGTGAAGGAGTTTGCCGGCCAGGCCGACGTGCAACTGGTCGGCCTGCCCAACGAGGTGACCAGCCCGGCCAAGAAGATCAGCAAGGACGACTCCGAGGTGGTGTTTGCCATTGCCACCACGGCGAAGTCCCCGCCGGGCAACCACAAGGTGCTCCGCTGCCGGGCCGTGGTCACCGCGGAGGGAGAGCCCGTCACGCACATGCTGGGAACCGGCGAGTTGCGGATTTTCAAGCCGCTTCCCCAAAAGAAGGAACCGGCGGCCCAACCGAAACCGGAGACCAAACCGGCCGCGAAGAAGCCGGCCTCGAAACGGCTCAGCCGGCTGGAGAAGCTTCGGCTGGCCCGGGAAGAGAAGAAGAAGGCAGGGTAGCCTCCGTCCCCAACCCACTCGTTACGAAGCTCCCGCTTCGCACGCGCACCTGGCGTCGAGCTTTGTTTGGCTGCTGGCAGCGCCATGGGAAGTGGAGCTGCGCTGAAATGCGTTCCCAAGCCGGAGCTTGGGAACGAGGCAAGCAGAGCTGCGATGAAATGCGTTCCAGCGTTCGGCGCGGGGCTGCCGACCCCGCCGAGAAAGGACCGATGGTCTCCCACATCAACCGCTTACGCAAATCAAGAGAGACCTTCGGTCAGGCCACCGGCGGGGTCCGGAGACCCACGCCGAACGCGAGCGTTCCCAAGCCGGAGCTTGGGAACGAGCGTCGGCTAGCCGAAGCTTGGGAACGAGACAAATA
>CAYZWG010000350.1:1263-6084 GCA_964481605.1 uncultured Planctomycetaceae bacterium | reverse complement strand
CTGGTGCTGGTCGGCTTTCGCCTGGCTGGGTGGATGACCCGCTTGGAGCAGGTCGCCTTTTCGGCCGCCGTGGGGTTGAATCTCATCTCGACCTACGTGCTGGCGGTGGGGCTGCTGGGAGGGCTGAAGCGGGCCTGGCTGTTTTGGCTGCCCGGAGTGAGCGTGGCCGCGGTGGCGGCGTGGGTGCTTTGGCGCCGCTTGGGCCGCGGCGGATCGACCGGGCGGGATGACCCGCCGGCGGAGGAGAAGAAGAAGAAACCGGATGACGATGCCTGGCTTTCGCCCTGGTGGCTGGTGTTGGCGGCTGTGTTCGTGGCGGTGATCCTGCTGGGAGGGATGCTGCCGCCCAACGAGTTCGACGTCCGCGAGTACCACCTTCAAGTCCCCAAGGAATTCTACCAGGCCGGGCGAATCACCTTCCTGCCCCACAACCTCTACGGCAACATGGCCTTGGGCAGCGAGATGCTCAGCCTGCTGGGGATGGTGCTTACCGGCGATTGGTGGCTGGGGGCGCTGGTGGGCAAGACGCTGATCGCGATGTTTGCCCCCTTGACCGCACTGGGACTGCTGGCCGCGGGAAAACGCCTGTTTTCGACCTCCGCGGGCGTGGTGGCGGCGATCGTCTACGTGTCGATTCCCTGGGTGGTGCAGGTCTCGGCGGTGGGGTTCGTGGAGGGCGTGGCCGGGTTCTACCTGTTCATGGCCTTTTACGCGGTCCTGCTCTGGCAGCGGGCCGAGGGCCGGCCGGCGGCTTGGATCGCGCTGGCCGGCTACCTGGCCGGGGCGGCCTTTGCCACGAAATATCCCGGGGCGCTGTTCGTGGTGCTGCCGCTGGGCGCGTGGGTCACCGCGAGCAAGGGGGCCGAGCTATTCTTTTCGCCCGCCCGGGGGAGCAGCCCCCCGGCGAAATCCCGGATCGGCCCCCTGCTGGCGGTCCCGCTGGTGTTTGCCGCGGCGGCAGCCGCCGCCGGCGGTCTGTGGCTAGTGAAAAACTGGCTCCTGGCCGGCAACCCGACCTATCCCCTGCTCTACGAAGTGTTCGGCGGGCGAACCTGGACGGCGGAAAAGAACGTCTATTGGAACTGGGTGGTTCGCCCCCACGATTTCTCCGCCCTGGCGTTGGGCGGCGATCTTGCCAGGGTGCTGCTCGGGAGCGACTGGCTCAGCCCGATCCTGGTTCCCCTGGCGGCGCTGGCCTTCTTCCGCCCGGGGCCGCGGCGCTACGTCCTGGCCGCGGCCGGCTACTTCGCCTTCGTGATCGCCGCCTGGTGGCTGTTGGCCTCCCGGGTCGACGATCGCTACTGGGTTCCGGCCATGCCGCTGTTGGCATGGATGGCGGGCGAGGGGGCCTGCTGGTGCCGGTCGGTGCTCTGGCGGCGCCTGCTGATCGGGCTGTTGGTGGCCGCCTCGGTCTCGAATTTCCTCGTTGCCACCAGTGGTCCGGGCGGATACAACCGCTACTTCGGCAGCTTGCGGTCGTTGCGGGTGGCGACCGATCGGCTCGACCCCTGGCACGCCTATTTCAACCGGCACGCCGGCGGCACCGTGTTGATGGTGGGCGAGGCGCAGGTCTTCGATCTGGAGGTGCCGATTCTCTACAACACCTGGCTGGACGATTCGATCTTCGAACACCTGGTCCGCGATCCGCGAACCGGCAACCTTCGTTCCGCGGAGGACATCCGCGGCGCCTTTCGGGCCCGGGGCATCTCCCACGTCTATGTCGATTGGGATGAGATCGAGCGGTACCGGACCACCGGATATGGGAACTGGGATTTTATCCGGCCGGAGGTTTTCACGCGGCTGGTGGCCGAGGGCGTGCTCCGGCCGGTGGCCCCCACGGACGCGCTGCGGCACCACCCCGGCAGGGCCTATCGCGTGGCGGGTAGCACCGGTGCTTGAACCGGTGTGGCTCTGCCACGAGAGGTCAGCGCCGTAGGCCGGATCACCATCCGCCACCGTGGCTTGCCGGCTGGGCTCGGCGGGGTCGGGAGACCCGCGCCGAACGTTCAGCGTGGGTAGCACCGGTTCTTGAACCGGTGTGGCTTTGCCACAAGAGGCCCCTGTTCGGCGCGGGTCTCCTCCGTTCGGCGCGGGTCTCCCGACCCCGCCGACGTGTGGGCGGCAGTGCGGCACGCCGCAATCCTCGCCTCGTGTGCCCGCGGCACCCCGATAGCAGAGCTATCGGGGCCACCCATGTCGACCCGCGCCGAACGTCGAACGCTGTTGGTGTGAACGCCTTATAAACGGACCGAGCCCGGGTGCTAGCACTGCTAGCACCCGGGAGGGTGTTTTTTCTCTCCCGCGGTGGCCAGCGCTCTTGTCGGCCCGCCGGGGATCGCCTAAGCTAGGCGATCGTTGTTGCTGCTGGGCGTGAAGTTGGAAGCAGCGCCGGTGGGGAGAGGTCGAGGTTCGCCCCCGAGGCAACCCGGCCGCCGTTTGCCGATGGGGCCGGTTTCCGCCGCCCGGGAGCAACTGCCGACGCGAGTCACGGACGACCGCTATCATCGCTTGGACGAGCGTGCCATGACGCGATTTCGTTGCCTTCGGGGCCTGCCCATGGAGGGGCAGGCCGATTTTTCTCCCTCTGTTGCCGGGGACATCGCCGAGCGGGCCCCGCTTCCTTCGCCGGTCCGGCGGGCAATTCTGCGCGGCCGGGCATGGCTGCTGGGCGAGCAGGCTGCCGATGGCCACTGGTGCGCCGAGTTGGAAGGCGATTCGATCCTCCAGAGCGAGACGATCCTGCTGCTGGCGTTCCTGGGAGACGAGCAATCGGACCTGGCCCGGGGTGCGGCGCAACGGCTGCTGGAAACCCAGTTGCCCCAGGGTGGCTGGGCCATGTATCCCGGCGGAGGGGTGGAGATCAGCGGCAGCGTGAAGGCCTACTTCGCTTTGAAGCTGACCGGCCACGATCCCTGCTGCGAGCCGATGCAGCGTGCCCAGCGGGCGATTCTTGCCCACGGCGGGGCCGACGCGGTCAACAGCTTCACCCGCTTCTACCTGGCCATTCTGGGGCAGATTCCCTTCGCGCAGTGCCCCGAGGTTCCGCCCGAAATCATGCTCTTGCCGAAGTGGTTCCCGGTGAATCTCTACCGGGTGAGCGCGTGGTCGCGAACCATCATTGTGCCGCTGTCGATCGTGTCGGCGTTGCGGCCCGTGCGGCCGGTCGAGCCGGACCGCGGTATCCGCGAGTTGTTTTTGAAGGATCCCGGCGACTGGCCGGCGTTGCGATGTCCCGGCTTGTCGGGCGGGCGGGGTCTGCTGAGCTGGGACCGTTTCTTCCGCGGCGTGGACCGGCTGCTCAAGGGCTGCCGGCGCCGGCGGCTGTTGCCGCTGAGGCGGCGGGCGATCCGTGCCGCCCGCGGGTGGATGCTCCAACGCTTTCAACACAGCGACGGGCTGGGGGCCATCTATCCGCCGATCGTGTGGAGCCTGGTCGCGTTGGAAGCCCTGGGCTACGAGAACGATAGCCCGGAAGTTCGCGCCTGCCGCCGGCAACTCGAATCGCTGGTGATCGAGGACGGGCTCTCGCAGACGGCTCGCGTCCAGCCGTGCAAATCGCCGGTCTGGGACACGGCGATCACTGCGCGGGCATTGGTGGCGGGGGGTGTCTCGGCGGAGCACGGTCCCGTGCGGCGGGCCCTGGACTGGCTGGTGGAGCGGCAGATTTTCGCTCCCGGCGATTGGTCGCAAACGGTCGACGCCGAGCCCGGGGGCTGGTGCTTCGAATACAACAACGACTACTATCCCGACTGCGACGATACGGCCATGGTGTTGATGGCGCTGGAGGAGCAGTTTTCCACCACGCCCAGCGGAGGCGAGTTGCCGCCCGAGTTGCACCTGGTGAGCGGCCAGAGCGAGCAACCGCCGCAGAACCGCGACACAGCCGTGGCGGCGGTGCAGAGGACCACCGAGGCGATTCGCCGGGGGATGAGCTGGCTATTGGCCATGCAGAACGACGATGGCGGGTGGGGGGCCTTCGACCGGAACAACAACCGGCGACTGCTCTGCCACGTGCCCTTCGCCGACCACAACGCGATGATCGACCCCAGCACGCCGGACCTTTCCGGCCGGGTGCTGGAAGCGCTGGGGCGGCTGGGGCTGCAAACCGGCCACCCGGCGGTGGATCGCGGCGTGGCCTATCTGCGGAGCCGGCAGGAGGCGGACGGAAGCTGGTTTGGGCGTTGGGGGGTGAACTATGTCTACGGCACGTGGCAGGCCCTGACCGGACTGACGGCGGTGGGCCTGGCCGGGGACGATCCGGCCGTGGTGGCCGGGGCCCATTGGCTCAAGGCCCACCAGCAGGCGTGCGGTGGCTGGGGTGAATCGCCCGCTACGTACGACGATCCATCGCTCCGCGGGCAGGGGCCGCCGACCGCGTCGCAGACGGCCTGGGGCGTGCTGGGGTTGCTGGCGGCAGGCTTCCAGGATGACCCCGCCACCGGCCGGGGCATTCGCTTCCTCATCGAGCATCAGAACGACGACGGTACCTGGGACGAAGCGGAATTCACCGGCACCGGCTTCCCCCGCGTCTTCTACTTGCGCTACCATTACTATCCCATCTACTTCCCCCTGTTGGCGCTTTCTCGCTGGGCGGTGGCGGCCCGGGCGGCGGCGGCATCGGCGCGGGCGGCCATGCCGCGGCTCCGCGTGATTGTGCCCGACGACGATCTTGTGGTGCCCCCGGCAGTCGTCACGGCGTAGGATGGGTGATTGATGATTTGTGCGCGAGGCCGAGTTTGTGGCCCAACCCCGTAGGGCCGGCTGTGCGGAGCCGAAACGTGGCAACTTTTGTTGCGATTCGGAGGCAACATGGGAGGGCGA
>CAYZWG010000350.1:0-1163 GCA_964481605.1 uncultured Planctomycetaceae bacterium | reverse complement strand
CGAAACGCGCAACCGCCCGACACCGCCGGCCCTACGGCAACTGCATCCGACGTTTCCTCTTCCCCGATACCACGCAACGAGGACTCGCGGCAATGCGTTTTCCCCTTTCCTTGACGCGATCGATGGCCGGCTACCTGATGAAAAAGCGGCTGGCCGGCCCGCGGCGATTCCCGCTGGTGTTGATGCTCGAGCCGCTTCACGCCTGCAACCTGAAGTGCACCGGTTGCGGGCGGATTCGGGAATATGCCGACGCGATGAAGATCTCGCTCTCGCTGGAGCAGTGCCTGGCGGCGGTCGAGGAGTGCGGGGCGCCGATCGTGAGCATCTGCGGTGGGGAACCGCTGATCTATGGCGGGATCGGCCGCCTGGTGGAGGAAATCCTCGCCCGAAAGAAACACATCTACCTTTGCACCAATGGGCTGCTGCTGGCGGAGAAGCTCCCACAGTTTCGCCCGGGGAGCCGGTTTTTCCTCAACGTCCACCTGGACGGAATGGAGCAGACGCACGACGCGGCCGTGGAGCGGGAGGGGGTATTCGCCCGGGCCGTGGAGGGAATCCGCGCGGCCAAGGCGGCCGGATTCCTGGTCTATACCAACACCACCGTGTACAAACAGACCGACGTCGGCGAGTTGGTCGTGCTGTTCGAGTACCTCACCGAGCTGGGGGTCGACGGGATGATGATCTCGCCGGCCTATGGCTACGAGGGGGTGCGGAGCGAGTTGCCCCTTGCGGCCGAGGCGATCTTTATGAGCCGGGACGAAATCCGGGCGAAGTTTCGTGCGGCCAGGCAACAGTTGAGCCGCTTCAAGCTGGTGACCTCGCCGTTGTATCTCGATTTTCTCTGCGGTCGGCGCGAACTGCCCTGTGCGGCCTGGGCCAACCCGACCTACAACGTGCGGGGCTGGAAGGGACCGTGTTACCTGGTGACCGACGGCCATTACCGGAGTTACCGGGATTTGCTTGAGGCGACCGATTGGGATAAACTCGGGCCGGGCAATGATCCGCGTTGCGAGCACTGCCTGGTGCATTGCGGGTTCGAGCCGGCGGCGGTTCTCTCGGCCGAGAAGAGCCTCCGCGACGTGATGAAGATGGCCGTCTGGCAGATGACCTAGTATTACTGCGCAGGGTCGGCCGTAGTAACCGGCTCGTTCTCGTTCCCAAGC
>CAYZWG010000349.1:0-6121 GCA_964481605.1 uncultured Planctomycetaceae bacterium | reverse complement strand
CCGTCTCAGCTTTGCTTGGTTTCGTTTTCCGGCTCGGCGTCTTCCGGCTGTCGCCGGGCGACGATCGCCGCCGCCCCGACCAGCGCCGCCAACAGCAGCGTCCCGCCCACCTCGACGGCAATCAAGTAGGGGCCGTACATCTGGCGACCCAGTGCCGCCACGTGGTCGGGCTGCAACACGCCCGCTTGCAGGGCCTGGGCCCCGGCCGGGGCGAACCGTGGCTGGGGGCCGCCCGCCAGCACGGTGGTGATGGTGATGGTCAGCACGCCCACCAGCACCGCGCCGCTGATGGCCGAGATCGCCCCTTCCCAGGCCAGCCGGTCGTACACAGCGCGGCCGGCCGGCTCGGCCAGCATCAACACGAACAGGAACGTCACCAGGATGGCCCCGGCGTAGACCACGATCGTAGCCACGGCGAGGAACTGGGCCCCCTGGTAGAGAAACAGCCCGGCCGTTCCCAAAAGCGTCATGCCGAACCAGATGGCGGAGTAAATGGGGTTGCGGAGGCTGACGGTGGCGGCGGCCGAGAAGACCGTGGTGGCGGCCAGCACATAGAACACGCCGCCGGCCAGCCAACCCCCGACGCGGGGCACCTGGGAGACCAGCAGGCCCAGCCCCACCAGGGCCAAGACCACGCCCAGGGCGCGGCCGCGGCGGGTTCCCCGGGGCAACACGAGCCACATGCCCGAGCCGCCGGAGAGCACGGCCAGCGCGAAAATCCACTGCTGGGGCGTCACGGCTGGTCTCCCGGCGGGAGGGGTTCGGCCGCGGACGGTTGCCGGGGCGCATTCTCCACTTGCTCCGACCGGCTGGGCTCGGCCTTGCGCGTCTGGTCGTACACGCTCAAGAGTTTTTCCTTGTCGAAGATCATCTCCTCGCGGCTCGTGCCGGCGAGGTCGTAAAGGCTGGTCAACTCGATCGCGTCGACCGGGCAGGCCTCTTCACACATTCCGCAAAAGATACAGCGAAGCTCGTCGATGGTGAAGCTCCGGGGATATTTTTCCCGATCGGCCCAAGGGCTTTCGGCCGCCACGATGTCGATGCAATGGGCAGGGCAGGCGGTGGCACACATGAAGCAGGCCACGCACTTGACCCGGCCCTCTGGGTCCCGGTTGAGCCGGTGGACGCCGCGATATTTCAACGGTTCGGCGATCTCGTGGCGTTGTTCGGGCGCCTGGACGGTCATCTTGGGGCCCACCAGGTGGCGCAGCGTGGTGGCAATCCCCTCGGCCACCAGCGGCAGATAGCTCTTGCCCGAGAGCCCCAGCTCCGGCTCGCCGACCCAGCAAATATGCTTGTCGTCGGGTTTCATGACGCGGCTACTCCTCGCTGTTTGGCGTGGTGGCGGCGGGCTCGATACGGGGCCGGTTGTCGCAGGCGGCGGGCGCCGCCAGGGTGACCACCAGCCACGCCCCGACCAGCACGCTCCAGCCCCAAAGGGCCATCGGCAGGCCGCCGGACCAACCCATCGCGGCACCGTACTCGACCCAGGCGGCCACCGCCAGCAGGTTGACCAGCCCCAGCGGCAGCATCACCTTCCAGGCCAGGGCCATCAGTTGATCGAAGCGGAACCTGGGCCAGCTCCAGCGGGAGATCATGAAGAACACCACGACCACCAGCACCTTGGCCGCCAAAATCCCCACGCGGAGCGCCGCGGCGGCGATGCCCACGACTTCGTCGCTGCCGCTGATTCCCCAGAAATGCCAGCCGCCGAGAAACAAGAGCACGATCAGCACGGAGGCGGCGATCATGTGGAGGTACTCGCCCACCAGGTACAACATCAGCTTCATGGCGGAGTATTCGGTGTGGAAGCCGCCCACCAGTTCCTGCTCGGTTTCGGCCAGGTCGAAGGGCAGCCGGCCGGCCTCGGCCCAGGCAGCGACGACGAATACCAAAAAGCCCAGCGGCTGGGTGAAGATATTCCAGACCCCGGCGTCTGCCTGGGCGAGCACGATCCGATCGAGCCGCAGCGAGCCGCTGGTGAGCACCACGCCGAGGATGCCCAGGCCCAGCGGGATTTCGTAGGAGACCAGTTGGGCGGCGCTGCGCATGCCGCCGAGAAAGCTGTACTTGTTGTTGCTGGCCCAACTGCCCAGGAGCACGCCGTAGACGGCGATGCTGCCGGCGGCGAAGATGTAGACCATCCCCACGTCGAGCCCCGGCGCCACGGCCAGCCGGATCGGCGCCCAGCCCTCGATCCCCAGGTCGACCACCCCCAACGGCACGGCCGCGAAGACGATCAGCGCGGCGACAAACATCACCATGGGCGCGGCGAAATAGAGCAGTTTGTCGACGTGGCCGGGAGTGAATTCCTCCTTGAAGATGAACTTCAGGCCGTCGGCAATCGGCTGGCCCAGGCCGAACACGCGGATCCGCGTGAGGGGGATGCCGACGCGGTTGGGACCCAGCCGATCCTGCACCCAGGCGGCGACCCGGCGTTCCAAGAGCACCAGGTACGCCGCGGCGGTCATCAGCACCGCAATGGCGATGAGGATTTTGATCAGGGGTTCAATGACGATCCACATCGTAATGGTTGATGGTCGGTCGATGATGGTTGATTGATGACGAACTGCAATCCGTGGGCTAATCGGGGCTGCCAACGGCTTGCTGCCCAGCGCTGGCCGCCTTCCACTCCTCTAACACGGTTTCTGCGTGGTAGAGTCCTTCCCGAGCGAGTAATTCCCAATAGAGCGTCCCTTCGGCCCGCACCCCGCCGGGCGGTCGGATTGCCCGGGCAGCCGTCTGCAACAGCCCCTGCCGGTTGACATAGCTGCCGGCGCGTTCGGCAAAGGCCGCGCCGGCCAACTCGTATTTCGCCCGTTCCGAGAGCGGCGAGCGGAACAGGTCTTGGACGATCAGCAGGCGGAGCGGCTCGAACCGGGCCGCCGTGCGGGGATCGATCCAATCCGTTTTGTAGCCGCCGCTGACCCAAGCGGCGCGAATCTCACCCCGGCCGAGCTGGTCGACAAACTGGTCGAAGGTGGTCACGCGGCCGGTGAAATGCCGCAGGACCGCCTCCACCCCGGCGCGATTGGGGCACTTCTCGGCCGAGATGGTGAACCCGCCGGGGAACGTTTCGTCCCGGCCGGCCGTGGGTACGGGGCCCAACGCCAGCACGGCCTGAGAGTCCAGGCCGCGGAGGAACCGCGCCAGCAGGTAGGCCTCCTCGACGGTCAACATGGGCGAGAGGATCGCCGCCAGCCGCCCGCCCACATGGCCCAGTCGTGAGCCCAATTCGTCGGGCAAGGAAGACCAATCGAGCTCGACCGTTTGGCCCCCGTCGCGTCGCCGAGCACCAAGCAGCCGGCGGGGATCGTGAACGTGGGGATAGCCGTAGCGGCCGTCGTTGCAAATCCACCAGCGATTGACGGCGGGATTCTCCCGCGGCTTGATCCGGTGGATTCGGTCCTGGTTCTCTTCCACCCAGATCGAGCAGCCGGTGGCGCAGCCGGTGCACACGCCCGGGTGTCGCCGCAGGAACCAGACCCGCTGCCGGTAGAGGAAGTCCTTGTCGCCCAAGGCTCCCACGGGGCAGAGGTCGACCACGTTGCCGGAGAGTTTGTTGGCGAGGGGAAACCCGTCCATCACGGCGATCTCCTCGCCGGCGCCGCGGCCCTGGATCATCAGTTCGCTGGTGCCGCTGATCTGGCGAGTGAAACGGACGCAGCGGGTACACATGATGCAGCGATCGGCAAAGAACGTCACGTCGCCCAGATCGCGTCGCCGGCTGGTGAAGGGGTGGAGGTCGGCCCGCCGCCGGCTCTGGCCGTGGGCGAAGTAATAGTCTTGCAGCTTGCACTCGCCCGCCTTGTCGCAGATGGGGCAGTCGACCGGATGGTCCAACAGCAGCTTCTCCTCGACCTGAGCCCGAATCACCTGGATTTTTTCGCTTTCGGTGACCAGCACGGTGCCGTCGCCGACGATCGTGTTGCAGGCGGGCACGGGCTTGGGAAACATGGCGATCTTGCCCGAGGCGTCGCGGCTACCCACCTCGACGAGGCACATGCGGCAACTGCCCACCACGGACAGGGCCGGGTGCCAGCAGTAGTGGGGAATCTCCACGCCGGCCAGGGCCGCGGCCTGAATCGCGTTCAGCCGCTGTTGGTCGTCGATTTCGATTTCCGTGTTGTTGACGAGGAAGGTCGTCATCGGGAGGTGGGCTTATTGATTGTTGGTTGTTGATGGATTCAGTGTGCCGCGCCGAGGACGCCTGGGGGGATTGCCTCGACCGGCTCGGTTACCATGTACTGCTGGGGATTGGTGCGTTTGATGTGGTCTTCCAACTCGTGGCGAAACTTGCCGATGGCCGTCTTGATGGGCCAGGCGGCCCCGTCGGCCAGGCCGCAGATCGTGGTGCCGGGCATGATCCCGATCGAGTCGCCGATCTCCCGCAACAGATCGAGGTCGACCAGCCGCCCCCGGCCGGCCTTGATCCGCTCGACCATGGCCAGCGCCCAGTGGGTTCCCTCGCGGCAGGGCGTACACTGGCCGCAACTTTCGTGGGCGAAAAACCGGCAACTGTTGTGGAGGAAATCGACGATGGGGTAGGTTTCGTCCAGCACGATCGCTCCGGCCGTCCCCAATCCCAGGCAGCCCGCCTTGGCCGGACCGGTGAAATCGAGCGGTGTGTCCAACTCGGCCTCGGTCAACAGGCCGGTGCTCAGGCCGCCCGGCACGACGGCCTTGGCCCGGCGGCCTCGCCACACGCCGCCGGCGTAGTCGTCGATCAGCTCGCGGCAGATCAGTCCCAGCGGCGCCTCGAAAATACCGGGCCGCTTCACATGGCCGCTGACGCCGTAGAGTTTCGGCCCGTAGCTGCCGGGGTCGCGGGGATTGTCCGGGTCGGCGGGCGTACCCATCGACTTGAACCAATCGGAGCCGCGATCGAGGATGTGTTTCACGCAGGCCAGGGTCTCCACGTTGTTGACCACGGTGGGCTTGCGGAAGAGGCCTTCCACGGCGGGAAAAGGCGGCTTGATCCGCGGCCACGCGCGGCGGCCTTCCAGGCTTTCGATCAAGCCCGTCTCCTCGCCGCAGACGTAGGCCCCGGCGCCGCGGTGGATGATGATGTCCAGCGAGAACTCGCTGCCGAGGATGTGCTTGCCCAGGTATCCCGCCCGGTAGCACTCGTCGATGGCTTGCCGGAGCCGCTGGAAACTCAAGGGATATTCGCAGCGGAGATAGATATAGGCCGTGGCGGCCCGGGTGGCGTAGCAACCGAGGATCGTGCCCTCCAGCACCTGGTGCGGATCGAGTTCCATCAGCACGCGATTGCAGAACGTGCCCGGCTCGCTCTCGTCGGCATTGACGCACATGTAGACGGGGCCGGGATGATCCTTGGGCAGAAAGGACCATTTCAGGCCGGTGGGAAAGCCCGCCCCGCCGCGGCCCCGCAGGTTGCTGACGCGAATGGTCTGAACCACGTCGGCGGGTGAAAGCTCGTTGAGCGTCTTCCTCAGCGCGCGGTATCCCCCGGCCGCCTCGTACGCCTTGAGCGTGTGGCTCTGGTGGTTGTCGACGTTCGCCAGAAGTACGGGTTCGTATTCAGCCACGGGTATCCCGATGTCTTTTCAATGGGGCGGGCGCCTCGCACCCACCCGCCGTTTCTCGGCGTGCGTGTCGAGCACGCACCCTACAATTTCCATTCCGCCAGCAACTCGTCCATCCGCTCCCGGGTGAGGTTCTTGCAAAGCCGCCGGTCGGCCAGCATCGCCGGGGCGTGGTCGCAGGCCCCCAGGCACTCGGCAAACTCCAGCGTGACCCGGCCGTCGGGCGTCGTCTGGCCGGGGCGAATCCCCAGCTTTTGGCAAAGATATTCGAGCAAGTCCTCACCGCCGCGGGCGGCGCAGCTCAACGACCGGCAGACCCAAATCCGCACCTGCCCCAGCGGCTCGTCTTGCTTGAAGAACCCGTAAAACGAGAGCGTATCCTGCACCTCGGCCGGGGCCAGATCGAGCAATTCGGCGATCTCCACCACGGCGGCGGCGGGCACATAGCCTTTCCGCTCCTGCACCACGTGCAGCGCGGGCAGCACCACCGCCCGGCGATTGGGATAGCTGGCAAAGCAGGCGCGAATCGCCTCGATCGTTTCCTGGTCCAGAAATCGTTCCGTGGTTGTCAT
>CAYZWG010000348.1:0-6131 GCA_964481605.1 uncultured Planctomycetaceae bacterium | reverse complement strand
GGTGCCACCCACGTAGCCTGCGCCACCCACGTAGCCTGCGCGAGCGGCTCAGAGGTAATCCTCGAACAACTCCCGGCTCGGCCGTGGGATCACCACCGCGGAAACCAGCAGGCCGCGCCGGCGGACTTCGGCGGCCGCCGCCTCCACCCCCGCCCGCACGTCGGCCACGCTGCCGGTCAGCATCAACAGGCCCTTGCCGCCCAGGGCCATCGCCACGTGGATGCGGAACAGCGTCACGTTGGCCGCCTTGGCCGCCGCGTCGGCCGCGGCCAGGGCGCTGGTGCCGCTGAAGGTCTCCACCACGCCCAGCGCCCCCTCGTGGTCGGCCCCCAGGGTGATCGATTGCCCCAGGGCGGGAAACACCGCCTTGTGCACGTTGGGGAGCATCAACTGGTCGATGATCGCCTCGTCGGCCGCGTTCAAGCCGGCCTGGATCGCCGCCTCCACGTCGCTCACCGATCCGCCCACTACGATCAGGTACTTGCCCGAGCAGATCGTCCGCGCGATCAACAGCTCGACCGAGGCGGCCTTGAGCATCTCGTCCTCGATCTCGTATCCGACCCCCACGCTGGAAAGCTCAATCGCGCCGATTGACATTTTGCCTGGCATGGTGTTTCCTCTTTTGCCTGGTCCCCAAGCTGGAGCTTGGGGACCAGTTTGTTGGCTGGAGCTTGGCAACCCGTTGGTTTCTCCGTCAATCCCCGGTTCTCGGCTCTTCTTCTCAGCTTTTCTCGATCCAGACGATCCCCTCGCGAATCGCCTTCACGGTGCCGTCCAGGGAGGCGTGCACCGGTGCCCCCAGGGCGGGTTTTCCCTTGGCCACCGGCGGCCGCCCCAGCACCTCGCCCACGCTCACCCGATCGCCTTCGGAAACGGTCGGCAGGCAGGGCGCGCCGATGTGCTGCTTGAGCTTGATCCCCACCCGATCCGTGGCCAGCGGTTCCTCCACCAGCGGGCCTACGTTGCGGAACTTCAACAGCCCCAGCTTCTGCATCAGCCGCGAGGTGGGGGCCTTGCGGTTTTGCATGTGCAACTCCGGCCGCTTGGGATTGAAGGGCGGATTCTCCCAACGCTCTTTTGCCTCGGCCAGCCGCCGCTTGTTCTGCGTGCAGACGTTCTTGGGGTCGAGGTCCTCGGGGCAGGAATACAAGCTGCACAGGTTGCACTCGCAACAAAACGAGGTGCCGATCACGTTGGCCTCGCCCACCAGGTTGAATTCCAGGCTCCGCATGGCCCGGTGCGGCTCGATCGGATGGCCCAACAGCCACCGCGGGCAAAGCTCCGTGCAGAAGCTGCACTGGTCGCAAGCGCTGCGGCCGATCCGCACGATCTGCTTCCAATCCTGCCGGCGGCGACGGACCACCACGTGGTCGTCGGGCAGCACGATCACGCCGCCGGTCGTCTTGTCGACCAGGGTCTGGTGGTCGTCCTGGAGGGTGCCCATCATCACTCCGCCGACCACGTAGTTGGGATCGGCGACCGTTGCTCCGCCGGCAGCGGCCACGCACTGGGCGAGCGTCACCCCCACCGGCACCCGCAAGGTCACCGGCTGGGCCACGGCGCCGGCCACGGAGAGGTACTTCTCGGTGACCGGCTGTCCGCCGCTGGCGGCCACGTTCAGGGCGGTTTCCACGTTCATCACCACCGCCCCCACGGCCAGCGGGATGCCCCCCGGCGGGATCACCCGGCCGAGAACGTCGTAGACGAGAATGAATTCGTCGCCCGAGGGATAGGCATCGGCCAGCCGAACGATGTCCATGCCGGCCGAGAGCTTGGGCTGGACGTGGTCGATCACCTCGGCGTACTTGCCCTTGATGCCGACCACGCCCCGTCGCGCGCCGACCAGTTGCATGGCGGCGGCCAGCCCCGCCAGCACGCCGTCGGCAAACCGGCGGAGCACCTCTTTGTCTTTATGCAGCAGCGGCTCGCACTCGGCCGCGTTGATCAACACGGTATCGGCCTTGCCGGCGAGCTTCACATGGGTGGGAAACCCGGCTCCCCCGGCTCCCACCACACCCGCGGCGGCCACGCTTTCCAGCGTGATTTTCGCCATCTTTCCCTCGAAGGTCTCGGTGTGTCTCTTCAGCCAGTATAGCTTTTCGTTCCCCGCGACGGGAGGGCGAAGCTCCCGCTGAGCCGTGGGTCAGCAGGCAAACCGGCACGTCGATCACGGCTCAGCGGGAGCTTCGCCCTCCCATTGGGTGACCGTGCGGTTTTCGCACCCGCCGCCGAGGGAAAAACTTGAATCGCTCCAAGCGGAGTGGTACCCTGACAGCCGACCTAGGAGCATCCGTAGGGCCGGCTCTGCCGGCCGAAAAACATGGTCCTGGGCTGTGCCGGCCGGCAGAGCCGGCCCTACTGCAAGCCACGAGGGTCACCCCCAATGAACCTGCACCAACCGCCTGCGCCTCCCACCCTCACCCGCCGCCGGTTTCACCGCACCGCCTTGGGCGCTGCGGCCGGACTGGCCGGGGCCGGCCTGTTTTCGGTCGCTTCCGCCCGAGCCGACGGCGGCCCGGCATGGACCATGCGGCAGTCCTGCTCCTCGATCGCCTTCTCGTCGCTTCCCATCGAGCAAGCGGCCGAGCGGATTGCCCGGCTGGGGTTCGAGGCCATCGACGTCTGGTCGGCCCACGCCGGCTGTCCCCACCTGGACGACGTGCTCGACCGCCTCGGCCCGGGCGGCCTGCGAAAGATTCTCGAAAAGAACCGGTTGAAACTCTACGCCTTCTCGGTCTACCAGGGAGGCTACCCGAAATACGCGGAGTTGCTGGGGGCCTGCGGCGGCGGCGTGGCCGTGCGAGGAAGCACCAAGCCAGCCGACGAAAAAGAGCTTTCCGCGCGGATGAAGGAGTTCATCGAAAGCCTCAAGCCGGAGATCGAATTGGCCCACCGGCACGATTCCTACCTGGCCGTCGAAAACCACGGCCGGACACTACTGAACACGCTCGACTCGTTCAAGGCCTTCGTCGATCTCAACACCGACCCGCGACTGGGGATCGCCCTGGCCCCGCTCCACCTCCAGCGGCTGGGCGCTTCGGTGGAGGAGGCGATCACCATCGCCGGCGACCAATTGCTGTTCTTCTATGCCTGGCAAAACGCCCCCGGCGAGGAGCAGCTTCCCGGTCTCGGTCCCACCGATTGCACGGCGTGGATCGAGGCGTTGGCCAAGACCGACTATCGCTGGTACGTAAACCCCTTCATGCACCACCAGCCCGCGCCGGACGAGATGGAAAAGCTGATGGCCCGATCGAAGAAGTACTTGCAGGAGTGCGACGCCAAGCGACGGCAATGACCTCGGTCCTACCATCGACACTCGGTCCCATTGTCGACGCTCGGTCCCACTATCGACACTCGGTCCCAAGCTCCAGCTTGGGACCGCACTACTGCGAAGCTCCGCTTCGCCGGCGACGATCACCAACGCCCGGGCAGGTGGGTTCCCAAGCCGGAGCTTGGGAACCAGAAGCGAGGCCGGAGCTTGGGAACCAGGGACGAGGCCGGAGCTTGGGAACCAGAAGCGAGGCCGGAGCTTGGGAACCAGGAGCGAATTACCTCGGTCCCATTATCGACACTCGGTCCCAAGCTCCAGCTTGGGACCGCACCTTGGGCAACTCGACACCGAAGAGCAAGGGGAAATCCGATGAGCGTGCTTCGTCCGTTGGCCGCGATGGTCGTGCTCTGTGCGATCGGCATATCACCCCCCCTGCCGGCGGAAGACCTTGAACCTGTTCCCCTGGCCGGAACGAAACCATTGCAGCGCACGGGCGATATCGCCTCCGACCTGGTCGCCGGCGTCGACCGGTTCTTGCTGCGAAAACTCGACGAATCGATCCCCCGCCGCGCCCGCCATTGGCACCGCGACATGACCGGCCGCCAGGCGTACGAGGCTTCCGTGGCGCCGAACCGCCGGCGGCTGGCGCGGATCGTGGGCCTCCGCGACGCGCGGGTCCCCTTTGGCGCCCCGCGGTTGATCGACACGCTCCAGCGGCCGGCCCTGGTGGCCGAGGGGACCGGCTACCAGGTTTTCGCCGTGGCGTGGCCGGCATTTGGCGACGTGCGTGCCGAGGGGCTTTTGCTGGTTCCCACCGATCGCGCGGCGGTGGCCGACGTGGTGGCCATTCCCGACGCCGACCAGACGCCCGAGTCGCTGGCCGGACTGCTGCCGGGCACGCCCGCCGAGGCCCAATTCGCCCGGCGGCTGGCCGAGAGCGGGTGCCGCGTGATCGTGCCGGCGCTGGTCGACCGAAAGATCGAGCAACGCCGCCGTGCCCGCTTGACCAATCGCGAGTATCTCCAGCGCTCGGCCTACGAGTTGGGCCGGCACCTGGTGGGCTACGAGTTGCAAGAGGTGCTGGCGGCCGTCGATTGGTTCGTCGCCGACAAGGCCAAAGGCAGCCCGGCCGTGGGGGTGATCGGCTGGGGCGAGGGCGGGCTGTTGGCCCTCTATGCCGGCGCGCTCGACCCGCGGATCGACGCCGTCGCCACCAGCGGCTATTTCGACTCGCGGCAGAACCTCTGGCAAGAACCGGTCGACCGCAACGTGTTCGGGCTCCTGGATCAGTTCGGCGATGCCGAGATCGCCTCGCTGGTGGCCCCACGCACGTTGATCGTGGAGGCCGCGGCCGCCCCCCAGATGGAGATTCCGCCCGGACTCGGCGGCGCGCCGGGACGAATCGTCACGCCCAACCTGAAGACGGTCCGCAGCGAGGTCCAACGGGCCAAGTCGCTCACCACCGGGCTGAAACCGGCCGGGTGGATCACGTTGATCGAATCGGGCGACGGTGATGGGCCGGCCGGCTCGCCCGCCGCGCTGGCGGCCTTGCTCAAGGCGCTTTCCACGAGCGCCGCACTGGCACCGTCCGGGGCCGCGCCTCAACTCCACGTCGACTCGTTCGACACGGATGCCCGGCTGCGGCGGCTCGTCCACCAGATCGACCGGCACAACCAGTGGCTCTTGCGCGAGAGCCCTTACGTTCGGCAAAAGTTCATGTCGAAGCTCAAGTTCGACTCGCTGGACGCCTTTCGGAAGTCGGCCCGGTGGTATCGCGACTACTTCTACAACGAGGTCATCGGCCGGTTCGAGGACGAGGTGCTGCCGCCGAATCCTCGCACGCGAAAATGCTACGACGAACCGAAATGGACCGGCTACCAGGTGGTGCTGGACGTCTGGCCCGACGTGATCGCCTATGGCCTCTTGCTGGTGCCCAAGGATATCACGTCGGGCGAGCGGCGGCCGGTGGTGGTCTGCCAGCACGGGCTGGAGGGCCGGGCCGAGCAGACGGTTCGCGGCAATGTGCGGGCCTACTGGGATTTCGGTGCCCGGCTGGCCGACCAGGGGTTCGTTGTTTTCGCGCCGCAGAACCTCTACCTTTTCGGCGATCGCTTCCGCACCTTGCAGCGAAAGGCCAACCCGCTGGGCAAGACGCTCTTCTCGGTAATCGTGCCCCAGCATCAGCAAATCACCGACTGGCTGGCCTCGCTGCCGTTCGTGGACGGCAAGCGGATTGCCTTCTACGGCATTTCCTACGGGGGCAAGACGGCGATGCGGGTTCCGCCCCTGGTGAAGAACTACTGCCTCTCCATTTGCTCGGCCGATTTCGACGACTGGGTGTGGAAGAACGCCTCCACGCGGGCCAAGTACAGCTACGTCTGGACGGGCGAGTACGAGATGTTCGAGTTCGACCTGGGCAGCACGTTCAACTATGCCGAAATGGCCACGCTGATCGCCCCGCGGCCCTTCATGGTGGAACGCGGCCACTTTGACGGAGTGGCCAGCGACGAGGCGGTGGCCTACGAGTTCGCCAAGGTGCGATACCTCTACGAGGCGCGGCTGAAGATCGGCGATCGCTGCCGGATCGAATGGTTTTCGGGCCCCCACGAAATCCACGGCGTGGGCACGTTCGATTTCCTCCACCAGCGTTTGAACTGGCCCAAGCGGCAGTGAAACGAGCGTCCAACGGCAGCGCGAAACTCCCGCACAGCCGTAAGGGCAACACCTGTCTCGGTCCCAAGCTCCAGCTTTATGCTCGGTCCCAAGCTCCAGCCTTATGCTCGGTCCCAAGCTCCAGCTTGGCTCTGCATTTCCGCGCTGGCTCCGCTTCACTTGCAAGCGGAAGCAGAACTCTTGGTCC
>CAYZWG010000347.1:0-6136 GCA_964481605.1 uncultured Planctomycetaceae bacterium | reverse complement strand
CCGGCGTGCTGGGTTTTCTCAGTTGGTCGACCCTGCGGGAACAGGTCTGAGCCGGCCGCGGTTCCGCCGGTCCACGGAAACCCCTCATCCCTCTTCTCCAGCCATCGCCTCCACGATCCCCGCCATCGTGTAATCGGTGGCTTCCACGGCCGGTTCGTAGCCCAGTGTCCGCAGTGTCTGGCTGGTCACCGGGCTGATGCTGGCCAGCCGCGCGTGACGCAGCGATTCGCCAAACAGGTGGGCCAAGGACCGGGCGATGGCGGAACTGGTTATGGTGATCCAGTCGATTTCGCCCCGCACGAGCGAATCGGAGATACCGCCGTCCGCCCGGGAAACGTCGCGGCTGGTGTAGACAACGATCTCCTCCACGCGGTTGCCGGCGGCGGTCAACTGCCGGGCCAGCACGTCCCGCCCGCGGCTGGCCCGGGCCAGCAGGAAACGCTGCCCGGCCGCCTTTCGCGCCAGCGCCTCGGCCAGTGCCTCGGCCCGATAGGCCTCGGGCACGAGGTCCGCCTTGAGGTGCCAGGCGCGAAGTTCTTCGGCCGTGCCAGGGCCGATCGCCGCCAGCTTGAGCCCGCCGAGGGCGCGGACATCGGCCCCTCGTTCGGCCAGTCGCCCCAGCAGGTAGCGCACCCCGTTGGCGCTGGAAAAAACCAGCCAGTCGAACCGGTCGAGCCGGTCCAGGGCCCCGTCGACCGGGCCCCAGTCGGGCGGATCGGTGATTTCGATGGCCGGCTGCACCGACACCAGGGCTCCCTCCTGGGCAAGTTCCCGGCAGAGCCTCTCGGCCTGGTGGCGCGGCCGAGTGACCAGCACCCGCCGCCCAAACAGCGGCCTGGCCGCGAACCAGGAAACCGGGGGCCCCAAATCGACCACGTCGCCCACCACGATCACCGCCGGCGGCTTGAGGTTCCGCTGCCGGATCGTTTCTGCCACCGTGCTCAAGGTGCACCGCACCACGGTCTGATCGTTCCAGGTACATCGCCGCACGATGGCCACCGGGGTCTGGGCCGGCTTGCCCCGGTCCAGCAACGCCCGGCTCCAGTTTCCAGCCGACTTGACGCCCATGTAGAAGATCAGCGTGCCGGGAAAATCGGCGAAAGCGCCGTAGTCGAGCCCGGCCGCCCGCTTCGAGCGCCGCTCCCGACCCGTCACCAGCGCGATCGCCGAGGAGTGCTCGGCGTGGGTGATGGGAATGCCGGCGTAGCCGGCCGCCGCCAACGCGGCCGTCACCCCCGGCACGGTTTCCAGGGGAATTCCTGCCTCGACCAGGGCGCCGGTCTCTTCGGCGCTATGGGCGAAGACATCGGGATCGCCGCCCTTGAGCCGCACCACGGTTCGGCCCGCCCGGGCCGCCTCGATCATCCGGGCGTTGATCTCCTCCTGCGGCATCGCCCGCTGGGCGCTGTGATGGCCCAGGCAGATCGCCTCGGCCCCATCGCCAAGGTGGTCCAGCAGCGCCGGGTTGACCAGGTAGTCGTACAGAACCAGGTCGGCCTGGCGAAGGCACTCGACCGCCCTCAGGGTGATCAAACCCGGATCGCCGGGCCCCGCCCCCACGAGATAGACTTTTCCGATTTGGTCGGGCAAACGCGACATGTTCGTTCCAAGATACTGAGCTTCATCCGGTGCAACCACCAATAAGCGACAACCCGATAAGAGTCTGTAGGCCGGGTCGCGACCCGGCATGGATCGGGCAAGATACCGTGCGGCAGCGGCATGGTCGTTCGACCATGCCGGGTCGCGACCCGGCCTACAGACTATTCAAACCGGCCGACCGGCCCAGCGAAAGCCCCTCCCCCGATGGGATTGCATCTCCCGGCACGGCAGGCCGGCAAGCCACACCGGCTCGGCTCGGACCAGACGACGGGCGCTTCACCTGCCGGTCCACTTTCTTATCTTCTTGGTCTCATTTAGAATGTCGCTAGAGTTTCTCGCCCGCGACGATCGGCCGCGCCGGTCACGGCCCGTCGAAGCGGTTCCCCCCTCCAGACGCTTTTTTGGGCGGTCTGACCATGGCAAGCGGAGCGAACCCTCGACCCGGTGAAGGCAGTCGGCAGACCATCTCCCCGGCAACGAGGAAACGGTTGCAACTGTGCTTCGAGCGGGCCAATAAGCTGATGGCCCAGCAGGACCACGATTATGCCCACGAATTGTTCACGCAGTGCGTGCTGGGCGATCCGGGCAATATCTTCTATGCCCAGAGCCTTCTGGGCAACCTGAGACAGAAATTCGGCGACAAGAAAAAGGGGGGAAAGCTCTCCGCCTTGATGGGGTTGGGCGCCAAAGGGGGACTGAAAAAGGCGGCCATGAAAAAGGACTGGATGGGCGTGTTTAAGGGCGGGCTCCATGTGCTCAAATCCCATCCGTACGATGTCGGCACCCTCACCACGATGGCCGAGGCCTGTGAACACCTGGAATGGGACGAGACCCAGTTGGTCTATCTTCGGGCGGCCCTGGAGGTCAATCCGGCCGACCCGGCCATCAATCGGCTGTGTGCGATCGCCTTGCGCCAGCGGAACGAATTCGACCAGGCAATCGCCTGCTGGAACCGGGTGTTGAACGCCCGCCCCGACGATCAGGAGGCCCAGAAAGCGCTGGGCTACCTGGCGGCCGAGAAGACCATCCAACAGGGGGGCTACGACAAGGCCGAGTCGAGCCGGCAAGTCAAGCCCACGGCAAAGGCAGGCCCTGCCGACCGCGAAGAACTTGCGCCCGAGGAGCAACTGCGACGGAAAATCAAGCGGAACCCGAACGAAGTCGCCAACTACCTCGAACTGGCCGACCTGCACCTCCGGGCCGGCCGCTTCAGCCAGGCCGAAGCGGTGCTGGCCCCGGCCTGGGAGCTGTCGGACCACGACCCGGATGTACAGGAAAAGCTCGAGGACGCCCAGATGCGGGGCCTCCGCAAGCAGTATGCCGATGCCCAGCGGGAGGCCAGCAAGAGCGACACCGACGAGGCCAGGCAGCACTTGGCCGAGATTCGCGCCAAGCTGAATGAAGCGGACCTTCTCCATCACGAACACCTTTGCCAGCGGTACCCCACCAACCTGGGGTTCAAATACCGCCTGGGGCTCCGCTACCAGACGGCCGGCCGCTACAACGACGCCATCAAGATGTTCCAGGGGGCCCGGAACGAGCCCAGACACCGTGGCGTCTGCCTGCTGGAGTTGGGCAAATGTTTCCAGCAGATCAAGCAGTACAAGCTGGCCATGAGCCACTACGACGACGCCCTCAAGGAGATCTCCGAGCAGGACGCGGATCACCGCAAGGAGGCCCTCTATCGGGCGGGCAAGCTGGCCTTCGCACTGAAAGACTTCGCGGCGGCCGAGGAACATGCCACCCAGTTGGCGGGTATGGATTTCGGCTACAAAGACATCGCAAGTCTACTGGACAAGATCGCCGAGAATCGTCAAGATTAAGGGTTTGCGGTGTCCCGCCCCCCCGCTCCGCGGTCCACAACCAACCACCTTTCCCGGGGAGCCTCCTGATCGAGGCCGACTGTAAGAAACGCAATGCCAAACACGAAGAGTGCGAAGAAGCGACTCCGCCAGAATCTCATTCGCCGCGACCGCAACCGCTCCGTCCGTAGTGCGGTGCGGACCCAATGCCGAAAAGTCCGCGACGCCGTCAAGGCGGGAGACGCGGAGAAGGCGGAGGTGGAGTTCCGTTTGGCTGCGAAAAAACTCGACAGGGCCGGCGCCCGAAACATCATTCACCGCAACGCCGCCGCCCGGCTGAAATCCCGCCTCTCCGCCCGGATCAAGGCCATCAAGCAGGGCTAGAACACGATCCGCCGGGCGTCAAAAACCGGCCCTTCCACGCACGTGCGGCGATAGTCCCAGTCGCCGCCGGCGTCGCGCACCCGGGCCACGCAACTGAAGCAGATGCCGATTCCGCAGGCCATCGGCGTTTCCAGCGAAACCAGGCAGGGAACGTTCAGCCGCCGGGCGATGGCCGCCGTCTTTTCCATCATCGGCTCCGGGCCGCAGCAGACCATGCGACAGCCGGCCAAATCCCGCTCGACCAGCGGCCCCACCAGGTCGGTCACCAGTCCGTGATGTCCCGCCGAGCCGTCTTCGGTGCTCAGATGGACCTCCACGCCGGCCGCCCGAAAATCGTCGACCCCCGCAAAATGGGCCTCTGTCCGAACGCCATAGCAGAGTGCGACCTGCCGGGCCGGGCGGGCCGGGCGGGGAGGATCGCCGAATGAGCACAACCCCAGGGCCTCTTGGGCCACCATGAGGAAGGGGGTCTGGCCAATCCCCCCGGCCACCATAATCAAACGCTCCGCCTCGTTGGGGGGAAAGCCGTTGCCCAGCGGGCCCCAGATTTCCAGCAGGTCACCGCACTTTTGCCGGGCAAGCCGCCGCGTCATCCGGCCCACGGCCAGGTAGACGATATCCAGCCCGATCGGCCCGCCCGCCGCGTCGCGGACCACGGCGTAGACGGCCAGCGGCCGGCCCAGCAGGGGATCGGCCGTGCCCGCCAATCGCATCATCACAAATTGCCCCGGAACCACCCGCGAGGCGATCTCGCGGCAGCGAAACCGCACCCGGTAGGTATCGCGGGCAATCCCCACGTTTTCCTCCACGACGACCGTGGCGTGCCGTGCCTGATCGGGGTAGGCGACCTGCGGGTGGGAATCGGTCATGCCTGGGCTCTCCGCACGGATCGGCGCAGGGTCTCCACCTCGTTGCGAGTGAGTCGGCGATACTCCCCCGGGCCAAGGTTTCCCAGCCGGATCGGGCCGATTCCCACCCGCACCAACCGCATCACCTTGTGACCCAGCCGGGCCAGCACGCGGCGAATTTCGCGATTCCGCCCCTCTTCCAGCACCATCTCCAGAATCGTGCTCCGCTTGTAGCGGCGCTTGATCTGGACCCGGCTCACCTTGGCCAGCCCTTCGGCCAGGCGAATCCCCTTGCGCAATTGCTGGAGCAACTCCGGCTCGACCTGGCCCGCCACCATCACCCGGTACGTCTTCTGGACCCCGTAGCGGGGGTGGGTGAGTTGGTTGGCCAGATCGCCGTCGTTGCTCAACAGCAGCAGGCCCTCGCTATTCATGTCCAGACGGCCGACGATGAACAGCCGCTGAGATTCGCCCGGCACGAGGTCGACCGCCCGAGGCCGCCCGGAAGGGTCCCGGTTGGTGCAGACGACACCGGTCGGCTTGTTCACGGCGTACCAGATGCGGCGTGGCAGCTTCAGCGGGACGCCGTCCACGCGAATCCGCTGGCTGGCCGGATCGACCCGGCCGCCCAGTTCGACGACCACTTGGCCGTCCACCTCGACGCGGCCGGCCAGGATCAACTCCTCGCAGTCCCGCCGGCTCCCCAACCCGGCGGCAGCCAGTATCTTCTGCAGCCGCTGGCCACGGCGAGGCTCCCCCACCCCGGGGCGAGCGGTCTGGCCGCGCCCGGTGCGGCGAGCCTTCTTGCCGGCCGACGATTTCCGCACCCGCTTGCCGCCCACCTTTTCGGCCGGCTTCGACCGAGATGCGCGTTTTCGGGCTTTCTTGGGAGCCATCGGTGTGTTGCTCTGCCGGGGGGGCGGGCTGGACTACGAAAGCCACGAGGTTTTGGGCGTAGGGTATCGCGTGAAACGGAAGTCACTCATTCCCCACGCCCCAAGCGTTGGGGGGATGCTGGGAACCAATCTTCCATGATATCCCACACGGGGCCCATCCGACAGGAGGCGGATGCACCACCGGAGTGGGCTGGTTGGAAGGCGGAAGGATGCCGGCGGGCGTAGAACACGAGGGAAGCTTGCCGGTTGGCGTTCAGCGGCGGCCCCCTTGCTCCCAGATCCACCTCGCCCGCTTGGGTTCCGGCGGGGGAACCAGGTAGTCCGGCGGCCGAACACCCACCAACTCCGGACCGGCCTCATTCTCCGGATACGGATCGAACCGCTGGGCCTTGCCTTGCTGAAAAGCCGCCGTCCCGGGGTTGGTCAGATTGGAGGGCCCCAACGACGTGCTGCAACCGACCGTTCCGGCTCCCAACAGGACCAGGGCGATCGTCGAGATCAGAGACTTCATGCTTCCACTCCGGGGGCCGGTCGGGCGTGCAAATCCCCCTCGGGGGGGCGACAAATTATAGAGATCGCCCGGCGGTGGCGAAAGGCGAATCCGCCT
>CAYZWG010000346.1:2622-6163 GCA_964481605.1 uncultured Planctomycetaceae bacterium | reverse complement strand
GGCTGGAGTTCAGACGTGTGCTCTTCCGATCTCGGGAAATCACGGTGAATGCCGCCCCCACGGCTCGGCAGGAGCCTCGCCCTCCCCACTGTCCGTAGCGGCAAGCTCTTGCCACGACACCCGTGCGCGATCCTCAATGCACCAGCAGGCGGGCGGCCCGGGCCGCGACCAGTTGACACGGCAGACAGTAATCCGCCAGGCGTTTTCCCGGCGGGAACGATACCTGTTCATACGCGGTCAGATGACCCTCGGCCTGGTGGTAGGCGATGTGTCCATACAGGCTCAGCAGAAAATCGCTCTTCCGCCCCAGCAGCCACAATCCGCGTAGGTAGTCGGCCAGGGGCCAGTCGTCCAGATGATCGGCGAAGCGGGTCATCCCGCAGAACTGGCCGCCCGCGGCGAGGCGTGCGTCGACGATCCGATTGGCCATCTCGCGCGGCAGAAGTCCGCTGGAAAGCAGTTCCGGCCAATAGCGATAATTCGTATAGGATGCCTTGCTGCTTGCGGTAAGGCAACTTGGCCTGGCCACCGATTCGAGCTGCGGTGTGAGCCACCAATCGGAAGGGTCCTTGGGCCAGGTCTTGCGAATGGCACGGAGGGTATCTTCCGCCCATGCCGCGGCCGTTTTTCGCATCGCAGGTATCGCGGTTGAAGGAGAACCCTTTTGACGCCGGCAGAGATCCGCCCACCGCCGAAGCCCCTTTGCGGCCCAGGCGTTGTTGTGAAAGTACCTGCCCACGTTCTTCCGCGTGTCCGCCTCCGGCGACCCCGCGATCAGTCCGTCGTCCTTGACCGCGGCGGCCCGAAGCCGCAGAAGAAACTCCGCCATGCGATCAAGTGCGTCGAATTCGTCGTGCCACCAATCCGCCGTACCGGCTCTCTCTTCCAGCAGTGCCGCCGTATGAAGAAGCTGGCCGTACTCGCTGATCGACGGACCGTAATACTTGATCGTTCCATCCTCTCGCACGAAGGACGACAGCCAATAGCGCCATAGCTGCGCTGCCCGGAGGTTCATGCCCCAGGCCGAGAGGGCATCTACCGCGGCAATGATGGTGGGTGGGAATCCGTCATGCCTGTCGGCCCGATAAGTTCCCACGCCGTATTTCGGATGATCGCCCCGAAACGTCGCGTCGATATGTGCCAAGCCCGTTTTCACCGACAAGTCGAGAAAGGGATGCCCCGTTGCGATTGTCGGCTCGGTGTTGAGTCTGCCGATGCTCTCGGCAATCATGGCGCGATCGAAGGCGGCCTTGCCGGTGGTGCGAGGGAAGAGGCGGAGTATCCCGTCCAGATCCGGCTTCCCCGAAATCATCCGGCGGACCGGATCCTCACGCATCGCTGCCCAGTCCGCCTCAGGCTCTTTCGCGATCGCGCCCGGTGCCAGCCAGGGCAAGCAAATGGAACCCGATGCAATCAGCCCGGATCGCTTGATCCAATCACGTCGCGTGATGTCGCATCTTGGTCGAGTAGGCATCGTATGGTCTGCTTCGGTAGGTAGGTTTTCACCTGGTTCCCAAGCTGGAGCTTGGGAACCCGCGGACCGAGGACTCTGCTCCACTGTAGGCGAAGCGGAGCTTCGCGGAAATGCGGTCCCAAGCTGGAGCTTGGGACCGAGGCAAACTGGGACCGAGGCAAACCTGGTTCCCAAGCTCCAGCTTGGGAACCCGAGGCATACTCTCAAACCTGGTTCCCAAGCTCCAGCTTGGGAACCCGAGGCATACTCTTCTCGCTTGCCCACCTCCTGTCGGGTTGTTGTCAATAGGCGGCCCCTTCGGCCACCGGTCCCCCGTCGTCGTCAAAGGGATCAACGTGTCCCGTGCCGGCCAGGCGGCGGTGCACTCGCTCTTCCTGGGCGTCGGACCGGCGTTTGGCAAACAGACGAATGCCCAGGTTCAATAGCAGCGCGGCCGCCAGGCCCCAAAGCTCGAGGTGGTAGACCAGCCGGGCAACTGCGGCGGTGGCCACCACGGCGATCAAGGCCGCCAGGAACCAGCTCAGGGTGACCCAGATCGCCCGACCGATTTTCAGTTCGGCGTCGCCCCGAGCCATCACCCGGTCGGCCAGCCCGGTGGCAACGACCGCGGCAAAGGCCACGTAGGTTGTGGAGACCGGCAGGCCCTCGCCCGAAGCCAGGGCAATCACGCTGGCGCTGACGGCCATGATGACCGACGCCCGCAGCGCGTCGTAGTGCACTTTCTTGCCTCGCTCCGTGAGGCTGGGCTCCGGCGCCAGGGCTTTCCCCTCGGGACGAAACCGCAACATCCGGCGGGCGACCGCCTGGCACCACTGGGGCGCGTAGAGGGCCACGCGGTCGAATTGGCTGCCCGTGTTGACGGCCGCCCGGGTCACGCGCTGGGCGTGCCGGGTCGACATCCCCAGCACAATCACCACGCCGCAGCAGAACAGGGCCCAGACGGGAATACTCACCTTGGTGGCGATCTGTACCGATTCGTGGTTGTGTCGCCAAAGCCAAAGCGCCGAGAGTCCCGGCGAGGCACAATTGGCCAGGTCGTTCTGCCCGAAAGCGAAGGCCAGGCAAATCATTCCCAGAATGGCCGTTGCGTGGAAGAGATAGCGGGTGGCGCGCTGGCCCGCAAACGAGAGCACGAGGTGGACCACCAGTGTGCACGTTGCCCACACGATCAAGAGGACCAAGGGCGCGCCGTAAGCGTCGATGGTCTGGTGTTTGATCGTGCTCACCAGTGCCACGCCCTTGAGCCCTTTCAGCAGCATGAACCAGATCAGCCAACTGAGCATCATGCCGGCGATCCAGGGCCCGTGGAGGAGGATCGATTCGCGATCCTGGGAGTCGTTGCGAACCGCGGCGCGAAAGACCCTCTGAACAAGGAAGCCGGCAACGCCGCTCATGAGGATGGAGACGACAATCGCGCCCACCACCTTGCCCACCTTGTCCCAGTGCACGATCGATGCCCCGGCCAACCCCATCGAGGCCCCCACCAGCTCAAACACCAGGCAGGCCGTGGTGCTCACCGGCATCCCGAAGGCCGAGTAGGAGTAGAGCAGCACGGTATCGACCAGGTAGACGCTGATGTAGACGACGATTGCCGCCTTGAGAGTCAACTGGTCCGGCTCGAAGATTCCCTTGCGGGCCGTCTCCATCACCGGAGTGGCCGCCGAGGCACCCAGAACCACCGCGATCCCCGCCACCCAGACGGCCGTTTTTCGCCGCAAAATACGGGAGCCAAAGACCGCATTGACGATGTTGGCCGCGTCGTTGCGACCCACCTCGACACAGTCCCAGGCGAGCATCCCCAGACCCAGGAAGGCGATCACCGTAACGAAAGAATCCATGAGTTGTTCCTGATTCGCCGGCCGGCGGCCTCGCCCCCCATGCTTCCGAGGGGTGCATGCTGATTTTCAACACACCCAATGGGGGGGCGGTTTGCTAGCCGACGGTAAGAAATCGATGGGCCGATGATGAGCAACATGGTAGCGGGGCGGCCGCGTCGGCAAAAGTGCCCCCTGGGGAAATCTCGGCCCTCGTCGCCTGGACGCCTCGTAGGCCGGATCACGATCCGGC
>CAYZWG010000346.1:0-2522 GCA_964481605.1 uncultured Planctomycetaceae bacterium | reverse complement strand
GCCGGATCACGATCCGGCCTACGTTCTCCACCCCCTCAGACCGACTCCGCGTTGTCTTCGTCCATGCCCTCGGCACCTTGAGCCCGTTGCAACGTCTGCTCGGTGCTGCTGGGGTCGACCCGGCGGCAGCTTTCGGTCAACAGCGAGGCGATCTCCTCCAGGTCGCCGCGCCACTCCTCCTCCGTCGTGTCGGGCGGACATATTTGCGTGAATTCGGCGATCAGCAGGATCATCCGCAGAAAATGGCGAAACAGCACCCCCTCCTGCTTTTGCAGCCCCCGACTGGTGACGTACTTGTTGAAGTCGCCGCCGAACTCGATCAATTCGCCGGCAGCCCAGACCGGCGCGGTGCGAACGTCGTGGACGCCGGGAAAGTCGTAGTCGAACATCCGGCGAAGCTTTTCGGCCAGGGTGAGCACGCGGACCGGCGCCTCCGCAAAGCGACGCCGATACCGGTCCTTCTCGTCCTCCTCCTCCGCCGATTCGGTAAGCTCGTCGGCGGTGGCCAAACCGAGCTGGAGAAGCTGCACGTCGAGGCGGTTCGTGGCCAGCGGGCCGGGCGGAAGCTCCTGCTGGCCGGGCACGCGAACGAAACGGCCCACCGAACGCGACAGCTCCAACACACTCTCCATCGCCTGAATCCGCTCCGCCCGGTCGGCAATGCCCAGTTGGTTGGCCAGAAAAACTCCGTAAAGCGGATTGACCCCGCGAAACATTGCCAGCCGTTTCAACTCGGGTTGCGGGTGGGCCAACTCGGCCCGATAACACGGCCGCGCCTCCGGCTCCTCCACATCAGCTTGGGCCGCATCCGGCCCAGGAACGAACCGGTCAAACAGGCCCGCCGACCCCCGCGGCTCCGCCTCCGACCGAGGCTGCTCGGCCGGTGGCTCGCATTCCTGTGGCTCCGGTTCCAACGCCACGTAGCCGGCTCGCCAGAGGATCAGCAGCATTTTGTCCAGTTCCTCCTGGGCGGCGGCGAGGTGCTGGGGGTCCATCAACCGCTTGCTCACCAGGTTACGCACCCGGTCGACCTGGGGCGAGGCGTCGAGCATGTAGGCCAAAAGCCGCCAGGGGATGGCCCCTCGGCTGGAGAGCTTGCCCGGCGGAGCCTCGCGGAGCTTGTTGAATTGGGCCTCCGTCCAATATTGCTCGGTGGCCCGACGCTTGGGCATCTTTTTCTTCAGTTGCTTCTTGGCCTTCCGCAAGCCGGGGTCTTTCGTGTCCTCGGGAATCTGGTCGTATTTCTCCTTCCAGCGGGCGATCTTCACGTCGTCTCCGTGGGCCAGCACGAACACGTAGCCTTGGGTATCGAACTGGGGTCTGCCGGCGCGGCCAAAAATCTGGTGGCCCGTGCTCGCCTCCAGCACTTTCTTCCTGCCCGGCGGTCCCTTGAGAATGCAGGGCAGCACCACGGACCGCGCGGGCAGATTGATCCCGGCGGAAAGCGTCTCCGTGCAGGTGGCGATCGACAGCAGCTTGCGCTGGAAGAGTCGTTCCACGATGCGGCGATACTTGGGCAAGACCCCGGCGTGGTGCACCCCCACGCCTCGCAGCAGCAACTGTCGCAGCTTGGGCCCCGCCCCCCGGGACCAATCGTACGACTTCAGCACCTCGGCCAGTTCCTTTTGCTGCCCCGGGCTCACGAGGTGCTTCCCCTTGAGTTGTTCGGCCACCGTCCAACATTCTTCCCGATTGAAGCAGAAGATCAGCGCGGGCGTGGTTCGGGCGTCCGGGTCGCCGGCCGACATCCATTCGATCTGCTCGTTGAGCAGCTTGTCGGGTACCCACTGAAAGGCCAGGGGCACCTTGCGGCGGTTTCCCTGGATCAGGTCCAGCTTGCGCTGGTGGTTCTTGCGGAGCCAGCCCGCGAACTCCACGGCGTTGCCCACCGTGGCCGAGAGGAGCAAGGTGCGGACGTGCTCCGGCAGCAGCCCCAGGCTGAACTCCCACACGATGCCTCGCTGGGGATCGGCAAAGCTGTGGAACTCGTCCATCACCACGGCGCTGACCAGCGAGAAATCGAACGTCTCCGGGTGCAACAGCCGATTGAAGAGGATTTCGGCCACCACGACGAGGATCGGGGCGTGAGGATTCTCCCGGCGGTTGCCGGTGACCAGCCCCACCTCGCCGGCGGAAAACCCCCAGCGGACGGCCGCTTCCTGCATTTCCCGAAACTTCTGCTCGGTCAACGCGATCAGCGGCGTCGTGTAGTATGCCCTGGTCCCCGTGTGCAAGGCTTCAAACAATGCCGCCTCGGCGATCATCGTTTTCCCGGTGCCCGTGGGCGTGCACACCAAGACCCCCTGTCGCGCGGAAAACCAGGCGAACAGGGCTTCCTCCTGGACCGGGTAGGGGGGGTAGGGAAGTTGCTCGAGGTAGCCCTCGAGCAGGTCATCTCGCGACGGCAGTTCCGTGGCCATGGCCGGCAACTCGCATGTTGGCCGCTGGGGGCGGACGCGGCGCGGTGAATTTCGGCTCTGCGGCCACCCTTGGCGGAACCGCGGCCAGCACCGACCAACTCA